>JBMOQT010000041.1:0-17606 GCA_049320945.1 Pseudomonadota bacterium | reverse complement strand
TCCTTCCGCTTTCCTTGCTCCTGGACCGGCGGGCAGGGCACGTCGCCGTAGGAGCAGAACACGCAGCAGTCCCCGGCCTTGGGCCGAAGCAGTTCGTGGCAGGCCGGGCACTCGTAGAAGTACTGGCCGCAACGGGGACAGGTGAGCAGGGATTGCAGCCGCACCGTGCTCATCTTGTCGTCCCTCTGATCCCGGCGGGACCAAACGAGGCTGGCAGCATCAGGATGGGTGTCATCGCGACCTCCGGTCGGCAGTACAGTGCAGTGGAACATCCCATGATAAACCCCGTAACCCAGGGATTCGAGGCACGGAGATTTCAATTCGTCTTGACGTAGGGCTTGACGAACTGCGGGGATCGTCAGCTTCACGCAATGTTCATACGCTTTGAGCTTGCGCGCCCAGTGTGCGCGCTGCCGCACGCTTCCATGCCGATCAGGCAGGGCGGCGGGTTGGCGAAGAACGAGGCAAGCTGGTCGCGCTTGAGCCGCTTCTTCCTCAAGCTGGTTCTGGGTATTCATGGTCGCTGGTATTTTTGCCCAGAGAATGTAGTATGAAAAACAACAGAAACTTATTGCAGCAGCGGCCGGGGTACGCGCGCTGAGCCTGTTGCTGCGCTTGTCAGAGATCGGCGTACCGTGAGCCCATTGGGGTAATTGAGCCGCTGGATTGCCAGACGCTATGGCCCCGACTACCCAAACAACTCGGCTATTTTCCCCGATGAAGAGCAGGCCCGGTTCTAAAGCCTGCGAGCGTTGTGCAAAAAGCTGCCGCCGCATGAGCGGTACGTGAGCGTGAACCTGATCGGAGACGACATGGAGTCCGTAGCCAAAGACCCGACTCTGCACGGGCGGCGCCGCTTTCTTCGAACGACAGCGGCGCTCGGATTACTGCAGGTATTTCGCGGTCTTGCCCCCGCGTACGCGCAGTCGCTCCCGGCTTCGGGTGGCGAGATCCGCGTAAGCGGGAGCAATGTAGCCGAGCTCGTGATTGCCCGGACGCCCTTTGGTTTTGCCGGCCAGCACGGGAGTGCCGTCACGATCAACGGCACGCTGCCCGGACCGCTTCTGCGGTTTCGCGAAGGCGAGATTGCGACATTGCGCGTGACGAACCGGCTCGAGGAGACCACCTCGATCCATTGGCACGGCATCCTGGTCCCGTCCGAAATGGACGGCGTCCCGGGCGTAAGTTTTCCCGGCATTGCGCCGGGTGAGACCTTCACATATCGATTTCCAGTGCGGCAGAGTGGAACCTACTGGTACCATAGTCATTCATCGCTGCAGGAGCAGCAGGGCTTCTACGCACCCCTCATTATGGAACCGCTCAAGGCCGATCCCGTCGCCTTCGATCGTGAGCACGTGATCGTGCTCTCGGATTGGACTTTTCGCGACCCACACCGCGTTTTGGCGGTGTTGAAAAAGCGCAGCGGCTACTTCAACTTCCAGCAGCGCACGATCGGAGACTTTTTCCGAGAGGCGAAGGCCAATGGTTTCAAGGAGACTTTCTCGGAGCGCGCCATGTGGGGCCGCATGCGCATGAATCCAACGGACATACTCGATGTAACCGGCGCGGCCTACACGTATCTCGTGAACGGTTTGCCGCCCGATGGCAACTGGACGGCGCTCTTTAGCCCCGGTGAGCGCGTACGACTGCGCTTTATCAATTCCGCAGCCAACTCCCACTTTAATGTGCGTATTCCGGGTCTGCCCATGACGATCGTCCAGGCGGACGGGCAAAACGTCCAGCCGGTAACGGTCGACGAGTTCCAGATCGCAATCGCGGAAACCTACGACGTGATTGTCCAGCCATCAGGAGAGCAGGCGTACACGATATTCGCCGAAGCGATGGATCGCAGCGGCTATGGGCGCGGCACGCTCGCACCGCATGCTGGTATGTCGGCGCCAGTGCCGAAGCTGCGCGAGCGGCCGCTCCGCACCATGGTCGACATGGGGATGGACATGGAAAACATGAACATGCCTGGCATGAAGATGGGCGGCATGAACCATGGCGCCAGCGAACAAAAGGCGGTGCCAGCCAGGCAACACGGGGACGCGCAGATGAAATCGATGGCTGGCATGGAACATGGTGACATGCAGATGAAGCCGATGCCCGGAATGCAGCATGGCGACATGCAGATGAAGGCGATGCCGGGAATGGCCAGTCCGATCAACGGAAGACATGGTCCCGATACGCACGGTCCCGGCAATCAGATGGTCGCGATGGTGCAGCGTAACCGCCTCGGCGAGCCCGGGACGGGCCTGCATGATGTCGGGCACCGCGTCCTCGTCTACAACGATCTCAAGGCGCTCGAGCCGTCCCCCGATCCGCGCCCGCACGAGCGCGAAATCGAGATCCACCTAACGGGCGACATGGAAGCGTTCATTTGGGGCATGGACGGGCTGAAGTTCTCCGAATCGGGTGATCCGCCACGCTTTCGCGTAGGCGAGCGCGTGCGCATCACGCTCGTGAACGACACCATGATGGAGCACCCGATGCATCTGCATGGCGTGTTCATGGAGATCGATAACGGCGCAGGTCTCGCGCACAAGCCGCGCAAACACACCATCAACGTGAAGCCCGCGGAGCGGCTTTCATTCGACTTCACATACGACGAGCCGGGGAACTTCGCCTTCCATTGCCACGTGCTTTTCCACATGGAGATGGGAATGTTTCGGTTCGTGAACGTCTCCGGAGCACCTCAAAGGAAGCTCACATGACCGCTCGTTCCATTTTGAACGTGCTCACCGTCACGCTTTGTGTGCTCGCGCCTGCTGTGCACGCGCAGGAGAAGCCGTTTCCGTTGCCGCCTAAAGAGTGGCCGAGTCCCGTGTCAGATCAATCGATCCGCACGTTTCTCCTGGCGGACCGACTCGAATACCGCCGGCAAGGCGGGTTAAACACGTGGAACTGGGACGCACAAGGGTGGATCGGCGGTGATTACAACAAACTGTGGATCAAATCAGAGGGCAACGGTGAACGCGGACGTGTCGATGACGGTGACGTGCAGCTTCTGTACGCGCGGCGTATCGCTCCCTTCTGGCATGTGCAGGCGGGCGTGCGCAACGAGCCCAGACCTTCACCCTCGCGCAATTCCGCGGTCCTTGGCATACAAGGCATCGCGCCCTACTGGTTCGACATCGAGGCGATGATGTTTCTCAACACGAAAAACGATATGTCAGGTCGCGTCGAGGCGGAGACGGATCTGCTTTTCACGCAGCGCCTCATCCTTCAATCCCACTTCGAAACCAATTTTTCGGCGGCCGAAGACGCTGCACGCCGCATCGGACATGGAATCAACGATCTCACCTTCGGACTGCGGCTCCGCTACGAGATCAGGCGTGAGTTCGCGCCTTATATCGGCGTTAACTGGACGCGCAAAGTCGGAGACACCGCCGATTTCGCGCGGCGAGCGGGTGAAAACGTCGGCGGGTTTTCTGTCGTTGCCGGAGTGCGGTTGTGGTATTGAGGAAGACCTTTGCACGGCTTCTTGCCGTTGTCGCAGCAATATGGGTAGAGGATCGTTTCAGGACTATGGCATGAGCGGGAAGGCGTGGCGGGTCCTCCCCGGGCGGCGTGCGCTTCTGGACGGCATGGGGCCGCCGGCGCGCGTGCGGGCGTGGGCCAGTCTCACCGGCGCCGGACGGATGCAGAGAACGCTTTCGAGGAACTGAAGCACCAGCGGCGCCGGCGCCGCTTCGCCGCGCGCGAACCTTGCGGCCGCCAGCGGGAAGGAGGCGCGCAAATAGCCTATGGCATCGAAAAAGCGGCGCCTGGTGAGAGCCGGCGCGGGCGCGCCGCTGTCCTCGGCGACGCCAAGATGGCTGGCCGAATCGGCAAGGAAGCGCTCGATGCGCTCCTGGGGGATGAAGGCGTAATGCTCTACTCGGTATTTGCCGAGTTCCTCGGCGCCCGTCTTTACGGCATAGGCTACTTCGATGTCCGGTTTCATGCTCGTCTCCATGCGCTGCTTCGTCCCGGGAAAGTCGTTTGTTGCAAAACAGTATGCGCCCCGGCCGCTGAACGCAGGTTGACGACGGAATTAGATTTGCGTGACAGCCTTCCGATCACCTGGCTCACCTGGCTTCCAGGCTGGCGGAGGCGCCCAGCCCGCTTGCCGCGTCGTGGGCCAGCCAGTGGCGCGCGGCTGCATCGTCCTTCAACGTCGCGTCCAGGAAGGCAGTGGTGACGCTGCGCACCGCCACAATGTGCCGCGGCTCGAATGGCCGCGGGCCGAGATTTTCGCGCCGGCCGTCGTGCCCGGCCGGGTGCTCGGTGGCCGGCGCGCTGGCGCCGCCATGGGAGCCGCCGCCGTGTCCGCCCGCGCGCAAGTCGGGCAATGCGCCCGATCGGGGACTGCCGTTCAAGTGCTGGCCATGGCCTCCCGTCCTGGGCGCGGCGGCGCCCCGGTTGCCGGCTTCGCCCGGTGGCGCCGCGGGCCCGCCGGCCTCCGCCAGACCCCCGCCCGCCAGCACCGAATGGGTTCCCCCGCTCAGCACCAGCAGGTACTTGCCGCCCGGCGGCATGGCTTGCCATGGGGCGAGACGGCGCGCGGGCGTTGTCACCAGGCCGAACGGGTCCGCGTCCTCAGTGCCCGTGACCGACAGGATGGGCGCTTTCATGGCGGCGAACCGCCGCGCCGCATCACGGCCGGAAGGCTCGACATACGGGCTCAGCAGGATGGCGGCGCGCACGTTTGCGCCCATGCCTTGCCGCCCGACCCTGGAGGTCTGTTCGCCGGCGAGAGCGGCGGCGGTCTGGGCGCCCAAATCGAAGCCGGCGACCGCCATGCGGCGAGCGTCCACCGCGGCATAGGGTGTGCCGCCCGCGGCTGCCCGCCGCCCCAGTTCGGCGAGGGCCGCCTCCACTTGAGCAAGCCTCGCGCGCAGCGAATTGGCGGAAAAATGCTGCCGCGCCAGGGCGCGGAAGTCGCCCGCCCGCGCCTGCGCGGACGCCCAGACAGCCTCTGCGGATGCAGTATCCTGGATCGTCAGCACGGCATAACCGGCTTCGGCCCAGGCCTGGCGCCAGAGTATTCCGGCGGCGGCCGATTCGCCGAGTCCGGGCAGATAGACGATCAGCGGGAACGACCCGGGTTGCGCCGGCGCCACCAGCGAGACGTCCAGCGACGTTTCCCCGGCCCTCCAGGTCTCGCGCAGCGCGATGATGGCGAACTGCCGGTCCGCCCGGTAGCCGCGCCCGGCGAGCGATTTGAGGGCGACCTCGGTATCGACAGGGGTTGGCGCCGGCGCGCTGCCGCAGCCCGCCAGCGTCACCGCGGCGGCGCACGCCGCAGACAACAAGCATTGTCTCGTTGGCATTGTCTTCTCTCGGTACTCGGTGTGTTAATTGATGAACCAGATGTCGGCGGCAATGGCTGCCATGCCGGGCAGGCAGCGCGCCAGCAGGCCGTGCCCGGCGACTCAGGCCAGCAGTGCGGTCATGAAGGAGGCCAGATGTTCGGTGACCGTGGAGTCCATCGTCTTCCCTCGGCAATCTGCCCCGCCCTTGCGCTGCGCGCAGTGCCTCGAAACGCCGTCGTGGGGGGGGGGGGGGGGGGCGCCCCGCCACGGCCCATCCTCAGGCAGGGGCTTTCTTGAACAGCACCCGCTGCTTGATCAGGGCGTAGATCGCCGGGATCACGATTAGCGTCAGCACCGTCGACGACACCATGCCGCCCACCATCGGAGCGGCAATGCGGCGCATGACCTCGGAGCCGGTGCCGCTGCTCCACATGATGGGCAGCAGGCCGGCCATGATGGCAACCACGGTCATCATCTTCGGCCGCACCCGCTCCACCGCGCCCTCCATCACCGCATCATAGAGGTCGCTCAGGGACAGGCGCTTGCCCTTGGCCTCGCGCTGCTTGCGCAGCCCGTTCAGGGCGTGGTCGAGGTAGATCAGCATGACCACCCCGGTCTCGGCCGCCACGCCGGCGAGCGCAATGAAGCCCACGGCCACCGCCACGCTCATGTTGTAATCCAGCAGCCACATGAGCCACACGCCGCCCACCAGCGAGAAGGGCACCGACAGCATGACGATCAGCGTCTCGGTCAGCCGCCTGAAGTTCAGGTACAGCAGCACGAAGATGATCACCAGGGTCAGCGGCAGGACGATCTTCAGCTTCTCGATGGCACGCTCCATGTACTCGAACTGTCCGCTCCAGGTCACGTAGTAGCCAGGCGGGAACTTGACCTGCTCGCGCACCGCCTTCTGGGCGTCGCGCACGTAGCCGCCGATGTCGCGGTCGCGGATGTCCACGTAGATGTAGGCCGACAGCAGCGCGTTCTCCGTACGGATCGACGGCGCGCCCTTGACCAGCTCGATCTTGGCCAGCTGGCCCAGGGGCACCATCGCGCCTTCCATGGTCGGCACCAGCACCTGCGTGCCGATCATCTGCGGGTCGTTGCGCAACTGGCGCGGGTAGCGCACGTTGACGCCGAAGCGCTCCAGCCCCTCCACCGTCGTGGTCACTACCTCGCCGCCCAGCGCCGTGCCAATCACCTCCTGCAGGTCGCCCACGGCCAGGCCGTAGCGCGCCAGCTGCAGCCGGTCGGGCGTGATGTTGAGATAGTAGCCGCCGGTCACCCGCTCGGCGAAGGCGCTGGTGGTGCCAGGTACCGTCTTCACCGCCGCCTCCACCTGCGTGGCGACCTGCTCGATGCCCTCCAGGGTCTTGCCGAACACCTTGATGCCGATGGGCGTGCGGATGCCGGTGGACAGCATGTCGATGCGCGCCTTGATGGGCATGGTCCAGGCGTTGGCCACGCCCGGGAACTGCAGCGCTTGGTCCAGATCCGCGATGAGCTTGTCGGTGGTCATGCCGGGGCGCCACTCGGACTGGGGCTTCAGGTTGATGACCGTCTCGAACATCTCCAGCGGCGCCGGGTCGGTCGCCGTCAGGGCGCGCCCGGACTTGCCGAACACCGACTCCACCTCGGGAAAGCTCTTGATGATCTTGTTCTGGGTCTGCAGCAGCTCGGCTGCCTTGGTCACCGACATGCCGGGCAGCGAGGCCGGCATGTACAGCAGCGAGCCCTCGTTGAGCGTGGGCATGAACTCGCTGCCCAGCTTCATCGCCGGATACACCGAGATGCCCAGCGCCGCCAGCGCCAGGGCGATGGTGAGCTTCTTCCAGCGCATGACCCAGGCGATGATCGGCCTGTAGGCCCAGATGAGGAAGCGATTAACCGGGTTCTTCGACTCGGGCATGATCTTGCCGCGGATGAACAGCATCATCAGCACCGGCACCAGCGTGACCGACAGCAGCGCCGCGCCCGCCATGGAGAAAGTCTTGGTGTACGCGAGCGGCGAGAACAGCCGGCCTTCCTGCCCTTCCATCGTGAACACCGGCAGGAAGGAGACGGTGATGATGAGCAGGCTGAAGAACAGCGCCGGCCCCACCTCCTTGCAGGCGGTGATCATCGCCTCGACGCGCGACTCGCCCTCCTTGAGCCGCTCCAGGTGCTTGTGGGCGTTCTCGATCATGACGATGGCCGCATCCACCATCGCGCCGATGGCGATGGCGATGCCCCCAAGGCTCATGATGTTGGAGTTCATGCCCAGGTAATGCATCGAGATGAAGGCGATCAGCACGCCTACCGGCAGCATCAGGATCGCCACCAGGGCGCTGCGCACGTGCATCAGGAACACCACGCACACCAGGGCGACGATGATGCTTTCCTCGATCAGCGTGCCCTTCAGGTTTTCGATGGCGCGGTGGATCAGGTCAGAGCGGTCGTAGACCGTCTCGACCGTCACGCCTTCCGGCAGGCCAGAAGCGATCTCGCCGATCTTGGTCTTGATGTTGTGGATGACGTCCAGAGCGTTCTGGCCGTAGCGCGCCACGGCGATACCCGCCACCACCTCGCCCTCGCCGTTCAGCTCGGTGATGCCGCGGCGCTCGTCTGGGCCCAGCTCGATGCGGGCGATGTCGCGCAGCAGCACTGGCACCCCGTTTTCGCTCTTGACCACCAGCTGCTGCAGGTCCTCGATGCCGCGCAGATAACCCTTGCCGCGCACGACGAACTCGATCTCAGACAGCTCGACGACGCGGCCGCCGACGTCGCGGTTGGAATTGCGGATCACCTCGGTGACCTTGGGCAGCGGGATACCATAGGCCTGCAGCTTGCGCGGATCGACCACCACCTGGTATTGCTTGACGAAGCCGCCGACGCTGGCCACTTCGGACACGCCGTGGGACTTGGTCACCTGATAGCGCACGAACCAGTCCTGGATGGTCCTCAGCTCGGCCAGGGTGCGCTTGGCGCCCAGCACCGCATATTGGAACACCCAGCCCACCCCGGTGGCGTCCGGACCGAGAGAGGGGGTAATGCCGCGCGGCAGCCGCCCCGAGGCGAAGTTGAGATACTCCAGCACCCGGGTGCGCGCCCAATAGATGTCGGTGCCGTCCTCGAAGATGACGTAGATGAACGAGGCGCCGAAGATGGACAGGCCGCGCACCACCTTGGACTTGGGCACCGCCAGCATGGCGGTGGTGAGGGGATAGGTGACCTGGTCCTCCACCACCTGCGGCGCCTGGCCCGGGTACTCGGTGTAGATGATGACCTGCACGTCCGACAGGTCGGGGAGGGCGTCCAGCGGCGTCTTCACCACCGCGTAGACTCCGGCGGCGACGACGAACAGGGTCGTCAGGAGAACCAGGAAGATATTGCGCGCCGACCAATCAATGATTCGATCTAGCATGCTCAGTGCCCCTTGTGCTCGCTGGCGCCGGACTGAGCGCGCGGCTCGATCCTGGTCACCACCCATTCGCCCGGCGCCCGCTCGACGAACTCGAAGGCGACCGCCATGCCCGGCTTGACGCCGGCGAGCAGCGCTTCGTTGGCCACCTTGAAGTTCATGGTCATGCCCGGCCACTTGAGCGTGTCGATGGGGCCGTGATTGAGGGTGAGCAGCCCGGCCTTGGCGTCGATGCCCTCGACCGTGCCCTCGCCGCGGTGACCGGCGCTTGCAGCCGGCGGGGCGCCGGGCGTCGGTGCCGCGCCGCCGTGGGCGGCGTGGCCGCCGAATCCGCCGAGCGCCGCCTTGAGGTTGCTCTCGGCGTCGATCAGGAAGTTGGCCGCCACCACGACCTTCTCGCCTTCGGCTACGCCTTCCAGCACCTCGATGTAGTCGTCGGTGTGCAGGCCGAGCTTGACGTCGCGCGGCTCGAAGCGACCCTCACCGCGCTCGATCAGGACGACCTGGCGTCGGCCGCTGTGAATCACCGCCGTGTCGGGCACCGTCACAACCTTGCCGGCGGTGGCGCTGGTGGCCAGCCGGATCTGGGCGTACATGCCCGGGCGCAGCAGGTTGTCGGGATTGGCCATCTCCACCCGCACCGGCACGGTGCGCGTGGGCGTGTTGAGGGTGGGATAGACATAATCGACGCGCCCTTCGAATTCCCGCCCGGGATAGGCGTCGATGACGACCTTGGCCGTCTGCCCGGGCTTGACCAGGCCGATGTCCTGCTCGAACACGTCGGCGATCAGCCACACGGTGGACAGATCGGCGATCTTGTACATCACCTCGCCGGGCATGAAGCGCATGCCCTTCAGAGCCGGCTTCTCCAGCACGAAGCCGCGCACTGGCGAGCGATAGACCACCGTGCGCTTGGCCTCGCCGGTCTGGCGCAGGCGGCGCAGTTCGTCATCGGTGATGTCCCAGTTGCGCAGCCGGATCAGGCTCGACTGGGCCAGTTCCTTCATCGCCGCCTGGGCCTCGCCGTGCGCCTCGCGCATCGCGTCTACCCCCTGGGCGGCGATGGCATACTCGCGCTGAGCCGACACCAGCTCGGGACTATAGACCTCGAACAGCGGCTGCCCGGCGCGCACCAGGTCGCCCGTGGCATTGACGTGCAGTTTCTCGATCCAGCCCTCGAACTTGGGCGCTATGGTATAGACGCGCCGCTCGTTGGGCTCGATGCGGCCGACGGCGCGCACCGTGCGCGTGAGCTGGCGCAGCGTCGCCGCCTCGGTCTTCACACCCAGCTTCTGCACCTTGTCGACGCTGATCTTGATCTGGCCGGCCGAGGCCGGCTCGCTGTCCTCTTCGCCCTCGTACACGGGGACGTAGTCCATGCCCATGGGATCCTTCTTGGGCACCGGCGAGGTGTCGGGCAGGCCCATGGGGTTGCGGTAGTACAGCAGCTTGCGCTCTTTTTTCGCCGGCTCTCCCGCCGCCGTCTGGGCCGCCGGAGGCGCCTCGTGGGAGTTGCCGCGCCCGCCCAGCCAGTAACCGACGCCCAGGGCAGCGGCCACCGCCGCCGCCGTCAAGGCGATTCCCGCTCCACGCTTCATAGCTCTTCTCCTAGCAATCTTTCGATCTCCGCCAGGCGCGCCTGCGCTTCCGCCTGGGCGTTCAATATGTCCAGCCGTGCCCTGAGGATGGCGCGCTCGGCCTCGAGCAGGGTGGCGAAGTCCACCTTGCCGGTCTGATAGCCCACCAGCGCCGCCTGGAAGGTGGCTTCCGCCTGGGGCAGCAGGCTGGTGCGGTTGAGGGTCTCGGTGCGCTGCGCCGCATCCAGGCCCGACAGGTTTTCGCCCAGTTCACCCAGGAACTGGGTGAGGGCTGCCTCCTTGCGGGTGCGCGCGGCGATGAGGTTGGTGCCCGCCTCGCTCTCCTGATGGCGGCGCGTGCGCTGCTGCAAAGGAATGTTCAGCTCGATCATCGCCATCCATTCCTTGATCTGGCTGCCCCCCTGGGTGGAGGCGAGGCCGAGGGTGAAGTCCGGATAGCGGTTCTTGTACACAAGTTCGCGCGTCTTCTCGGCAGCGGCGATTTCCGCTTCGAGGGTAAACAGTTGCGGGTTGTTGGCCTTGATGCGCTCCTCCAGGGAGGCGAAGTCGAGCTTCGCCGGCGGCGGCACCGGGCGCAGGCGCTGTGGGTCGGCAAAGGGCGCGCCGGGCGGACGCCGCAGCAGCGCGTTGAGCCGCGCCTGGACCCGGCGGTACTCGTTTTCAATGCGGATCAGATCGTTGCGCAGGCCCGTCTGCTCCACCTGGGCGCGGATGACGTCCTGCTGGGCGGCCAGCCCCGTGGCGTAGCGCGCCTGGGCGATGCGCTCCAGGTCCGTCACCAGGGCCAGGATGTCCCGCGTCAGCTGCGCGCTGCCGTGGGTGAGGTAGTACTGGGCAAAGTCGGTCTTCACCCGGGCCGCCAGCTCGGTCCAGGTGAGGCTGGCGCGTCCCTCGGCCTGCTTGGCCTCGGCCTCGGCCACTTCCCGGCGCAGGTCGCGCTTGCCCCAGAAGGGCACCGCCTGCATGATCAGGTAGCGCGTGCTGCCCACGCGGCTGGGCAGCAGGCTCGCGCTGCCGCCCGATGCCTTGTTGGTGAAGTCGTTCAGTTCGGTGCGCAGCACCGGGTCGGCGAAGGCGCCGGCCGGGTAGATGCGCTGGGTCGCCGCCTCGGCCTCCAGCCGCCGGGCCGTCAAATCGGGGTTCTGCTTGCGCGCCAGGTCGAGCAGTTCCTCGACCGCCGCCCCGGGGGCGCCCGCCTCGGCGGCGCCCAGGGGCGGCGCCGAGGCGCAGGCGGCAAGCAGGACCAGCACGCGCAGCGCTCCCGCCGCCGCGCGGGCGCGGGAGGCCTTGGCCATGGGTCGTCTCTGTCCGTCAAGATCGCCTAGAGTCGTCACTTCCGCTGTTTCCTTTCGTGTTGTTGGGCAGCGCCGCACTGCCCGGTGTTCGCCTTGGCCCGTCATCATGCCATGGGCGAGCGCGCCGCCCTATTTCTTCGCCGCCGGTTCGATGTGGGAGATCACGTAGCCGCTGCCGGGCTGGTTCACCAGGCTGAACATGATCCGTTGCTCGGGCTTGACCGACTCCAGCAGCTTCTTGTCCTTCACCTTGAAGTCCATGGTCATCGCCGGCCACTTGAGCGCCGGCACCGGGTCGTGGGCGATGTTCACCACGCCCGCGCCCGCGTCCAGGCGCTTTACCACGCCGCTCGCATGGACCGCCTCGTCCTTGCCCTGGGCCCAGGCCTGGGCCGTGGTGCCGATCGCCAGCGCCGCTGCCAGCGCTACTGCCAGTTTGCTCATCGTCGATCCTCCTGTCGTCAAAGATATTGCCGGAAATATTGCCGGAACCGCCGGCGCGGGTATTCATCGTCAAGCCGCGCGCTTGCATCGAAGGCCTGCGGGGCGCCGCTGCACACGCCCCCGTCCGCTCCATGCCTGCGCCACGCCCATTCGCGGATTGATCCGCCCGCGCCAAGCATTGGGGATGTGGCCAATTCCAGACAGCCCCGCCTCCTCCTGCGCCGGGCGTGGTCTTTTCGCCGTTTTTCCCGTCATTGCATCCTCATCGGCAACCGTTCTTCACCAAGATGGCCTTGACGCCGTCCATCTTCCCCAGGTCGCGCCACTTCTCGCTGCCCTTGGACGGCGTCTCGGGAGGGCCGACTTCGCCGTGGCGGCAGGTCATGCGCCAGCGCTTCTGCAGCACGTGCAGGCAGTAGCCGAAGCGCGGTGGCTCGCCCTCGGGCGACACCGCCGCCGCCAGCAGCAGGCAAAGGCACTGGGTGCCGTGGGGGATCTCCCCGTGGCAGGGCGGCAGTACTGTGCCATCGTCGTCCATGTTTTCTCCACCAGGGTCAGCGCAGCTCGAACACGGTGTTTGCGCCGCCCCGATCGAAGCTCAGGATGCGGTAGCGCTCCGGCCGGGGCGATTCCATCCCGGGCGCGCCCGCCGGCATGCCGGGCACCGCCAGACCGGCGACGGCGGGCCGCTCCTGGAGCAGGCGACTCACCGCGTCGGCGGGCACGTGGCCTTCGATCACATAGCCGCCGACCACCGCCGTATGGCATGAGCGGAGCGCCGCCGGGACGCCGATGCGCTCCTTGACCGGCCCCATGTGCTGCTGGCTCACCACGTGCCCGGAAAAGCCCCCGCTGCGCATGTGCTTTGCCCACTTGGTGCAGCACAGGCAGGTGGGGCTCATGAACACAGTCATCTCGTGGGCGGCGGCAAGCGCCGGAAAGCCCAACAGCAGAAGGGGCCGCCACAGGGCCGGCACGATCCGGCGCAGCCGCGCCGCGACACCGGGGGAAACAAAAAACAGTGAAAACACACCCATTACTTCCTCGCATCACCGACACCGCAGGAAGGGCCGCGGCCAAGCCGCCGGAATGCTTCGGGCGGTTGCGGACCGCGTGCCCGCGTCAACGGGACGCAGGCACGGGGGGAGGGTGGGTGGGGTCGGGAACTACGGAATGGAAGACAACGACGGCGAGGTCGGCGGCGCCGCCTTCCGGCAAGGACCGCCCCGGGCCGGCATCGACGGACACGAAGGCGCCGCCCGCCAGATGGCACAGCCGGCAATCGCTGTCGCCTCCGGAATCGGCCTGACCCACCTGCTGGCCGCAGGCGGCCTCGTGGCCGGGCTGCCCGGCGTCATCGCCCGGCGCCGCGTCATCGGACTGGTGGGAGGCCGTCCCCGCCTGCGCGTGCTCCTGCGATGCGTACGAGCACCACTGCATCGACGTTGCGTAAGCGGCCTGGAGCGGCAGCCACAGCATCAGGAAGACCGCGAGAATGCGCTTGAAGGGCACGGAGGTCTTTTCTTGTAAGGATTGAAATGGCAGAGCCATTATATCAACGGGCTCGCCGGCGCTGTTTTGACGGGGATCAAATCGTCGGCCGCCACGGTATCGATGACATCGGCTTGAGGCGCCAACCCGTCGCGCGCGGCTGCGGCGGCCGTTTCACTTCGTCGCGGCGGGAGGGTGGACAGCGGCTTGTGCGTCACGTTGTTCTCTTCTCGATTGGGCAACGGACGCAGTTTGCCGGCTGCACCTCGACCGAAAACTGACGCGAATATTACTTCTTCGTAATGTCGGCCCAAGGCAAGCCGATCACCGGCGCAAGCAGGAACCTCATCGTTGGCCTCCGTGTTGGGCGGCGGCCGCGGCGCCCCGGAAGGAGCCGCCGCGGCGCTTCGGCCGCCTCTTTAGCGCTTGACCGCCAGCTTGCCGGCCATGCCCGCCTCGAAATGGCCCGGGATCAGGCAGGCGAAGTCGAAGGTGCCGGCGCGCGTGAATTGCCACACCAGTTCGCCCGTCTTGCCCGGCTCGACGGCGACCAGGTTGGGATCGGCGTGCTCCATGCCGGGCATCTTGCGCATCATCTCCGCATGCTCCTTCAGCTCTTTCATGGAGCCCAGCACCATCTCGTGCTTCATCTGGCCCGTGTTCTTCACCACGAACCTCACGGTCTCGCCCCGCCTGACGCTGATCTTGTTCGGCGTGAATCTCATGTCGTCGCTCATCGCCACCTCGATGGTGCGCGCCGCCTTGGCCGGGTCGCCGGGCTTGCCCACCGCGCTGGCGTGCTCGTCTCCGCCGTCGTGGGCGTGATCGCTACCGTGCTCGCCGCCCGCATAGGCGGCGCCGCCCAGGGCCAGCGCCGCTGCAACCGCAAACATCAACTTTCGCATGTCTTGCTCCTTGTGAAAAACTTCAATGACTTGAAATCCTACTTCAACTCGTAGGCGACCGTCCCCCTGGGATGCTTGTACCAGCCCGGATCGCGGTAGTCGTTGCGCGCCAGCCCCTCGCGTACCTTGACCACCGTGAACATGCCGCCCATCTCGATGGGACCGAAAGGCCCGTTGCCGGTCATCATCGGCAGGGTGTTCTCCGGCAGGGGCATCTCCATCACCCCCATGTCCGCCATGCCCTTGTCGCCCATGGCCATGTACTCGGGCACGAGCTTGCCGACCTTCTCGGCGACGCCGCGATGGTCGACGCCGATCATGGTGGGAATGTCGTGGCCCATGGCGTTCATGGTGTGGTGCGACTTGTGGCAGTGGATGGCCCAGTCGCCCGGCGCGTCGGCGACGAACTCGAAGGCGCGCATCGAGCCGATCGGCACGTCGATGGTGGTCTCCGGCCAGCGCGCGCTCTCCGGCACCCAGCCGCCGTCGGTGCAGGTCACTTGGAAGTCGTAGCCGTGCATGTGGATGGGGTGGTTGGTCATGGACAGGTTGCCCATGCGGATGCGCACGCGGTCGCCCAGGCGCACGACGAAGGGGTCGATGCCAGGGAACACGCGGCTGTTCCAGGCCCACAGGTTGAACTCCAGCATGGTGCTGACCTTGGGCGTGCGGCTGCCCGGCACGATGTCGTAGGTGTTGATGAGGAAGACGAAGTCGCGGTCCACCCGGTGCAGGCGCGGGTCCTTGGGATGGACGACGATGAAGCCCATCATGCCCATGGCCATCTGCACCATTTCGTCCGCGTGCGGATGGTACATGAAGGTGCCGCTCTTCTTCATCTGGAACTCGTAGACATAGGTCTTGCCAGGCGGGATCTGCGGCTGGTTCAGCCCGCCCACGCCGTCCATGCCGTTGGGCAGCAGGATGCCGTGCCAGTGGATGGTGGTGTGCTCGGGCAGCTTGTTGGTGACGAAGATGCGCACCTTGTCGCCCTCCACGCACTCGATGGTGGGGCCGGGGCTCTGGCCGTTGTAGCCCCACAGGTTGGCCACCATGCCCGGCGCCATCTCGCGCTCCACCGGCTCGGCCACCAGGTGAAACTCCTTCCAGCCGTCCTTCATGCGCCACGGCAGCGTCCAGCCGTTGAGCGTGACCACGGGGTTGTAGGGGCGGCCGTTGGGCGGCGCGAGCGGCGGCTGGGTGGCCGCCCGGGTCTGCACGGGCGCCTCCGGCAGGGCGGCAGCCTGCACCTTGCTCGTCAGCGCCGCGCCCAGCAGCGCCGCACCCGACGAGCGAATGAATTCACGGCGTGTCGTCATGTCAATCTCCTCTTCTCGGCTGGCGTCGCGGGTCGAGCTGGCGCTCGCCCCCCGGACCCCTGTCTCTCATCAAATGGCCGACCGTGCCGGCCGGCGGCGCGCCGGCGAGCGCCATCTGCAAGTCGGCGTCGGCGGCCCAGAAATCCCGCAGCGCGCCGATATAGGCGTTGACGCTGGCCACCTGCTCACGCGCGTCGGCCAGCAGCTCGAACACGCTGATCAGCATGGCGTTGTAGCGCAGCTGGTTCTCCTCGGAGATCTTCTTGCGCAGCGGTACGATCTCGTCCCGGTAATGGCGCGCCAGCTCGTAGGCGGTGAGATAGGCGGAATAGGCTTCGCGCACCTCCGAGCGCGCGTTGACGGCCGCCTCCGCCAGGCGACTGACCGACTGCATGTACATCGCCTCGGCCATAGCCACACGCGCGCCGCCCCAGTCGAACAGCGGCACTTCCAGGATGATGGAATAGCCGCGCTTGCGCGGGTCCGGCGTCTCCACCGTGCGCCAGTCGCCGATTTCCAGGACGTTGATGAAGCGCGTCGCCTTGGTCAGCCCGAGGGACTCGGCAAGCGCCTCGGTGTCGCGCTTGGCCGCCTGGATGTCCAGGCGGTTGGCGATGGCGCTCGCCTCGACGTCGTGCAGCTCGGGCTTGGCCCCAGGCAGCTCGGGCAGGCGCTCGGGCAGCTTGAAGGCCAGATCCTCGCCCCACAGGCCCAGCAGGCGCGCCAGCTTCTCGCGCTCCGCCACCGCCCGCTGGCGCGCCGCCGCCAGCTCGGCGGTGGCCTCGGCGTAGAAGACCTGCTCGCGCGCCTGGTCCACGCGGCTCAGGTTGCCGGCGCGCGCCATGCGCCGCGCCAGCTCCGCCGCGGCCTCCGCCGCATCCTTCACCTGCTCCCGGTAGCGCGCCGTCTGCTCGGCACCCAGGGCGTCGTAGTAGGCGCGGCGCGTCGCCGCGGCCACCCCGAGCATTTCGTTGGCTACCCGCATTTTGGCCTGCTCAAAGCGCTGGCCCTCGATCTTTACCGCCAGGGGCATGGTCAGGAACTGCAGGAAGTCGAAGACGATCAGCCGCTCCATCTTCAGCTCGCCGCCGGCGCTGGCCCGGCTGTACGACAAGCCCGGGTTGCGCAGCCGGCCCGCCTGGACCAGGTTAGCCTCGCTGATGCCCAGATCGGCATAGACCGCCTGCAGGCCCTTGTTGTTCAGCAGGGCGATCTGCACCGCGTCCTCGGGCGACAGCGGCGCGGCCAGCAGCTTGGCCACCATCGCGCGCACGCTGTCAGCGTCGGACTGGTCGCGTACCCACTTCACCTCCTTGTCCAGGCGCTCCTTGGCCACGGCCTGCACCGCGCCGAAGCCGCCGTCCGCCGAAAAGGTCGCGCAGCCCGCCAGCAGCAAGACGGCCAGTGCGGCCGCCGCCAGCGGGGCCGGCGTTGCGCCGGCCGCTCGTCTGTGTGCCATCGCGTCCCCTCTCACTTCGCCTGTCCCGGCGCTGCCTGGCGCAGGCGCGAGATCTCGTAGCCGGAGCCGGCCTTCTCTAGGAAGAACTCGACCTGGTCGCCTTCCTTGACCTGGTCGGCGAGTGCGGCATCCTTGAACCGGAAGAACATCGTCATCTTTGGCCAGCCCAGCGCCGCGATCGGCTCGTGGGTCATCTTGATTTTGCCGCTGGCCTTGTCCACCTGCCGCACCACGCCGCGGCCGCGGACCGCGTCGGCGCTCTCCGCGGGGGAGGCGGGCGCGGCCGCGCGGGGGGGCGGCGCCGCGCCGTGGGATGCGTGGGCGGTGTGGGAGCCGCGGTCGGCCGCCGCAGCCTGGTCCGCCACCTCGTCGTGGACCTGCCGCCACGGCACGACTTT
>JBMOQT010000040.1:0-17718 GCA_049320945.1 Pseudomonadota bacterium | reverse complement strand
CCAGTGCATGACCTGCGCCGCGCGCTGCCCGTTCAAGAATTCCCCGGGCGGACTGGTGGCCATCATGCGCGAGGTGGCGATCAAGCACGGCTTCCAGTCGGCCAAGGACGTGCTGCGCCCCTTCGGCCGCGTGATGCTGAAGCTCATCACCACCGGCAACCAGCTGTCGCCGGACATGATCCAGCCGGATCACTTCCCCGACTGGGGCCCCAACATCCAGAAGGTGGCGGGGGACCTGCGCACCCTGCGCAAGGCCATTCCCATGAAGACCCTGCAGACCACCAACACCGCCTGGGAGGTGTCCCTCAAGACTTCGGTGGAGATGTACACCATCTGGGAAATGACCGGCGTGTTCCAGCAGCTGGAAACCATGGACGAGAACCTCTTCAGCGTCATCGAAGACTTCATCGAAGAGAAGAGGGAAGAGTACGACGACTGGCTGGAAGAGCAGGAAGAGGACGACGATTGACAGGTGCCGCGTCGCCCCTCACTCACAAGGAGCCCAACATGACCCCCGACAGCAACGAACCCCGCGGCATCGCCGGACACGGCGCTTTTTTCCAGCCCACCAACCTGCCCGCCGACCAGGCGGAGAAGGCCACCGACTGGGTGAGAAAGCGCGTCGACCGGCGCGAACTGGACCTGGCCGAGCGCATGGACGACGTGCGCGAGCACATGTGGCAGCTGGAGAAGGAGGGCGAGATCATCGTCCACCGCATCGGCGACGCCCACCGGCCGGTGACGGTGAAGACCCTGTTCGGCTGGGACAAGAAGATTCCCACCCTGCAGCTGTGGCATCACAAGTCCTGCGGCCAGTGCGGCAACATTCCCGGCTATCCCACCTCGCTCCTGTGGATCATGAACCAGCTGGGTTACCAGCCTGGCCGCGACTACCTGGACGAGACCGACCAGACCTCCTGTACCGCCTGGAACTACCACGGTTCGGGCATCGGCAACGTGGAGTCCCTGGCCGCCGTGTTCCTGCGCAACTTCCACCAGGCCTATGTGTCGGGCCAGAAGCTGGGCCACGGCGCGGGCCACTTCTTCCCCCTGGTCCATTGCGGCACCTCCTTCGGCAACTACAAGGAGATCCGCAAGTACCTGATCGAGTCGCCCCAGCTGCGCGAGAAGGTGAAGAAGATCCTGGCCAAGCTGGGCCGCCTGGTGGACGGCAAGCTGGTCATTCCGGAGGAGATTGTGCACTACTCCGAGTGGGTGCACGTGATGCGCCACCGTATCGCCTCCGAGCTGCAGAAGATCGACGTGTCCAACATCCGCGTCACGGTGCACATGGCCTGCCACTACTCCAAGATGGTGCACGAGGACGCCATCTACGATCCCGAGGTGCTGGGGGGCAACCGCGCCGCCACCGGCACCGGCATCGCCCAGGCCCTGGGCGCCCAGGTGATCGACTATTCCACCTGGTACGACTGCTGCGGCTTCGGCTTCCGCCACATCATTTCCGAGCGGGAGTTCACCCGCTCCTTCACCATCGACCGCAAGATCAAGGTGGCGCGTGAGGAGGCCGACGCCGATCTCATGCTGGCCATCGACACCGGCTGCGTCACCACCATGGACAAGAACCAGTGGATCGGCCAGGCCCACGAGCAGAAGTACGCCCTGCCCATCATGGCGGACATCCAGTTTGCCGCGCTCGCCTGCGGCGCCGATCCCCTGAAGATCGTGCAGCTGCAGTGGCACGCCAGCCCCTGCGAGGAAGTGGTGGAGAAGATGGGCATTTCCTGGAGCGAGGCGAAGAAGCGCTTCGAGGAGTACCTGCAGGAGGTGAAGGCGGGCAAGATCGAATACCTGTACGACCCGCAGCTTGCCAACAGCATGGCCCGGGCATCGGTTTAACGCGACGGAGAAGGCATGAACGATACGATTCTGGTGGTGGGTGCCGGCCCCTGCGGCCTGTCGGCGGCCCATGCGGCGGCGACGGCCGGCAAGCGCGTGGTCCTGGTGGAGAAGGAGCAGGTGCTGGGCGGCGCCCCCATCCTGTCGGGCTACGCCAGGCTGGTGCCCTCGGGCGAATGGGCCAAGGACGCCATCGGCCGCATGGTGAAGCGCGTGGAGGACGATCCCGCCGTCACCATTCGCAAGGGCAGCAAGGTGACGAAGCTGGAAGGCGAGGCGGGCGATTTCACCGCCACCCTGTCGAGCGGCGAGAAACTGCAGGCGGGCGCCGTCATCCTGGGCACCGGCTTCACCCATTTCGATTCCATCAACAAGCCCGAGTGGGGTTTCGGCACCTTCGAGGACGTGGTCACCACCACCCAGGTGGAGCAGATGATCGGCGCCGGCAAGGTGTACTGCCCTTCGGACGGACGCGTGCCCGAGCGGGTGTGCATCCTCCTGTGCGTGGGCTCGCGCGACCGCCAGATCGGGCGCGAGTGGTGCTCCAAGATCTGCTGCACCGTGTCCACCAACCTGGCCATGGAGATCAAGGAGCTGTCGCCCAAGACGGACGTGTACATCTATTACATGGACATCCGCACTTTCGGCCTGTACGAGGACAAGTTCTACTGGCGCTCCCAGGAGGAGTTCCGCACCAAGTTCGTCAAGGCGCGCATCGCCGAAGTGACCCAGGGGCCCGACGGCCGGCTGCTGGTCAAAGGTGAGGACACCCTGGTCAAGCGCCCCATCGTCATTCCCTTCGACCTGGTGGTGCACGCCATCGGCATGGATCCCAACACGGACAATCCGGAAATCGCCAAGGTGTTCGGCATCGAGCTGGAAAAGCACGGCTTCATCGCCCGCAACGAGCACTATACCGGCTCCTTCGCCACCAACCGTCCGGGCGTCTATGCCGGCGGCGCGGCCCTGGGGCCGGAGGACATCGACACCAGCATCTCCCACGGCCTGGCCATGGCCATGCGCGCCATCGGAGACTTGAATGCTCTGGCCCGGAAGGCCGCGTAGCACCGACACCGTCGAGCGGGACTTCATCGCGCCGGCAACCCTGCCGGTGACCCTCGATGAGGCGCTGTTCGAGCGCCACCTGCAGACGCTGGAACAGGCGGCGGCGCGGGACGGCGGGGTGGAAGCCTACCTGGACAGCCTGTCGGCCAAGCAGCGCCTGTTCGCCGCGGCCCTTGCGCCCGAAGCGCTGGCCCGCTTCGATCTGGAGGCGGCGGAGGTCCTGCTGGAGACCGTGTTCTCCGCCCGGCGCAAGCTCTACCCGCTGCTCCAAGGCATCGAGGAGCGCCTGCCCGAGACGATGGAGGATCTGCTCCACGGCGCCGCCACCCTGGAGGCGCGCATGACCGCCTTCGTCGGCGCGCTACCCTATCCGGGCGCCGCGGATACGAAAGGGCGCAAGGCGGCGGGCAAGCTGCGCCGCGCCGCCTGGGATTTCGCCGCCGAGTGCCTGCACTTCCGCGACCCGGCCCGCTATCCGCTGCTGGCGCGCTGGGTATGGGATGCCCAGACCATGAGCGGCGCCCTGCGCGAATTCGTGGCGGGCGCTGCCAGCGATGCCCGTCTGCCCCTGGACAACCGCCCGGAGACGATCGAGGGCGCGCGCGCCTGGCTGGCCGAGCGCATCGAGCGCCGCGGCATCTATCGGGACGTGGCCCTGTGGGTGGATATGGTGATGGCAGCGGCCTATTCCCACTACTTCCGCGCCATGACGGGCGGCACTCTGGGCGGCGACTTCACCCGGGGCATCGGGCCGGAAGAGGAAATCAAGAAGCTGCTGGGCATAGACCCCGCGCGCCGCAGCGGCAAATCGAAGGTGGTGAAGGCCACAGAGGAAGACAAGCATGCCAATTCATGAAAAGTCCCTGCTGACGCCGGATCAGATCATGACCGCAGACAAGCTGGTCATCGACGGCGTCGACGTGTCGGGCCACTGGAACACCATGATCAAGCCCCGCACGATCACGGATTACGATCCCGATTTCTACAAGAAGATCGAGGCCCTGCCCGGCGGCGAGAACGTCTCCCGCTGCTGGCAGTGCGGCTCGTGCACCAACTCGTGCACCATGTACGCCATCAACCCGGACTTCAACCCGCGCTACTGGATCTACTGTACCAACCTGGGCCTGCAGAGCGAGATCGTCAAGGACAAGGACATCATCTGGCAGTGCGTGTCGTGCAACAAGTGCACCAACATCTGCCCCAAGGACGTGAAGCCCGAGGGCGTGATGAAGGCCCTGGCCCACTGGCTGGAGCTGGAAGGCCATACGCCCAAGAGCAAGTCCAGCGTGTTCGACGAGGAGTTCACGCGCCAGTGCCTGGCGCGCGGGCGCATCGAGGACTCGGAAGTGATGTTCAACTTCTTCAAGAAGACCGGCCAGGACGTGGTGCAGCTGGTGAAGACCGGCTGGCTGGGTGTGTTCATCGCCCGCATGAACAAGTGGACCGAATTGCGCGCCGGCCGCTGGGGCAAGTTCCTGGCACGCATGCCCATCACCGGTCCCCTCAAGATGGCCTGGGCCATGGTATTCAAGCCCCGCACCAAGAGCTGGGGCCGCACCGGGGAGGTACTGGCCGCGTACGTGGAAGAACAGAAGCGCAAGGCCCACGCGGCCCATTGAACGGAGAGAGACTGACATGAGCAAAGCCAAAGTCGCCTATTACCCCGGCTGTGCCCTGGAGGGGTCGGGCGGGCCTTACGACCGGTCCACGCGCGCCCTGGTGGACGAACTGGGGCTGGAGATGGACGATCTGTCCGATTGGAACTGCTGCGGCGCCATGGAAGTGAAGAACGTTCATCCCATGCTGCAGACCTATATGTCCGCCCGCAACCTGGCCATCGCCGCCGAGCAGATGGGCTACGACACGGTGATGGCGCCGTGCAACGGCTGCTATCACAACCTGAAGAAGGCCGAGTACGAGCTGGCCACTTCGCCGGAAGCCCTGGAGACGGTGCAGGACCTGGCCAAGCAGTCGGGCGACCCGGTGTACAAGGGCAACGTGCGCACGGTGCACCTGCTGGAGTGGCTGATGGAGGAGGTGGGCCAGGAGGGCATCAAGGAACGCATCAAGAAGTCGTTGAACGGCATCAAGATCGCCAACTATTACGGCTGCATGTACACCCGCCCGCGCCAGATCTTCCCCGAGAAGGACCAGGGCCCGGGCTCCGAGTCCAGCTACAAGCCCCACTACATGGACGACCTGCTGGAAGCAGCCGGCGCCGAGAACGTGGACTTCCCCCTCAAGACCGCCTGCTGCGGCGGCGCCCACACCCTGTCGGATTCCGACACCTCCACCCAGCTGGTGCTCAACCTGCTGCAGGCGGCCGAGGAATCGGGGGCGGAAGTGATCGCCACCGAATGCCCCACCTGCCACTCGGGCCTGGAGATGCACCAGGTGCGCGCCGAGAAGGAATTCGGCATCAAGACCAAGGTGAAGATCGTCTATTTCACCCAGCTGCTCGGGCTGGCTATGGGCCTGTCGGCAAGGAAATTGGCAGTACACGAAAACGTGAGCGACTCCCTGGACCTGCTGGAAGAGAAGGGCATTCTATGAGCCGCGAGCACTTGAAGGATCGCCGGTCGCTCACGTTTCGGCGCAGGCTAACCTCGGCGCAGCCGAGGTTAAGCGCGCAGCGCGGCCGCAGCCAGAATGTCAGCGATTCGCTGGATCTTCTGGAGGAAAAGGGCATCCTTTGACAAACGGCATCGATTGCACGGATAGTGCCGCTATCTTCATCCCTGGCGCCATAGATGGACTGCAACGACTGCGAATTCCGTCCGGAGCTCCATTACGACGACCAGTTCCAGATCTGGATCAAGACGGAGGCGGCAGGCACCTTGCTGATCGGCATGACGGATTTGTCCCAGACCATCGCCGGCAAGATCCTGCACGTGCGCGTGCGCCGGCCGGGCAGCCTGCGGCCCGCGGGCAAGCCCGTGGCCACCATCGAGACGGGCAAGTGGGCGGGACCGGTGCCCAACGTATTCGATTGCGAGATCGTGGCTGGCAATGACCAGGTGATGGACAACCCGTCCTTGATCAACGCCGATCCCTACCTCCACTGGATCGCCCGGGTCAAACCCGCCGCCGCGCCCGACCAGGCGCTGGCCGGCCTGCCCACGGGCGAGGGGGCGCGCGCCGCCTACTGCGAGCGGGTGAAGAGGGACAATATCCGGTGCCAACGAGCGTGACGGGCAAAGGCTACGTGGACCATGCGGAGAAGACCGTGGTCATCGTCATGACCAGCGGCCCATCCACGCCCCATCGCTGCGCCACACCCTTCTTCATCGCCATGCTGCTCGCCGCCATGGATGCCCAGGTGTCCCTGTTCTTCACCATGGAGGGCGTCAAGCTCGCCAAGAAGGGCGTCGCCGACAACCTGGTGGCCCTGGAAGGGGGCAAGCGCATCATCGAATTCCTGCGCGAGGCCAAGGCCGCCGGCGTGAAGATGTTCATGTGCCGCCCGGCCATGCCCGGCTACGAGATCGACGAGTCGGACGTGATCCCCGAAATCGACGAGATCGCCAGCGGCGGCACCCTGGCGGATCTCATCCTGTCCTCGGACAAGGCCTTGTTCTTCTGATTCCTGCTCAAGGGAGAAAAAAACCATGGCAACCGTAAGAAACTGCAACCTGCCCGACGATCTCTACTACAGCGTCGAGAACAACGTCTGGGCGCGACTGGAGGCCGACGGCACCATCACCGTGGGCATGACCGCCTACGCCTGCAACCTGGCCGGTGAAGTGGTCGCCTTCACGCCCAAAAAGGTGGGCAAGGAGATCGAGCAGAACAAGTCGGTCGCCACCGTCGAGTCGGGCAAGTGGGTGGGCCCGGTGAAGGCGCCGGTGACTGGCGAAATCATCGCCGTCAACGACGTGGTGGCCGCCAAGCCTGGCACCATCAACGCCGATCCCTACGGCGCCGGCTGGCTGGTGAAGATGAAGCCCAGCGACTGGGCCGGCCAGTCGGGCAGCCTGGTCACCGGGGCGGCGATTCCCGCCGCCTTCGAGGCCAAGATGAACGCCGACGGCTTCGCCGGCTGTTAGCGCGGCCCATGGGCGCCTGGCAGGACATCGTCGCCCGCATCGAGCCGCTGGAGGACGCGGTTCTCGACGCGCGCCTGGTGGCCGACATGGAGCGCCGCTACAGCGGCCTGCATGCCCGCGGCGGCATCAACTTCTATACGCCCACCTTCAAGGCCTATGCCAGCAGCGAGATCGGCGCCTGCGGCAAGAGCGCCTGGCCGGCAGTGTCCATCACTGGTCCCGAGTGCAAGCTGCAATGCGACCATTGCAAGGCCAAGCTGCTGGAGCCCATGATCCCGGCGCGCACGCCCGAGGCCCTGTGGCGGGTGGTGAATGAGAGAATCGAGGCGGGCGCCAGGGGCATGCTGCTCACCGGCGGCTCCAATCATCGGGACGAGGTGGAGTACGGCCCCTACTACTCCACCATTCGCCGCATCAAGGACAGCTTCCCGGACTTCAAGATCGCCATCCACACGGCCCTGGTCACGCGGGACGCCGCCCGGTGCCTGGAGCAGGCCGGCGTCGACGCCGCCATGCTGGACATCATCGGCGCCCAGGACACGGTCACCCAGGTGTATCACCTGAAGCGGCCCGTGGCCGATTTCGAGGCCTCCCTGGCTTACCTCACCGAAACCTCGCTGAAGGTGGTGCCCCATATCGTCATCGGCCTGCACTACGGCCGCCTGCTGGGGGAGTGGACGGCGCTGGACATGATCCGGCGCCACAGGCCCGCCGCCCTGGTGCTGGTGGTGATCATGCCCTTCTACGCTCCGGCCCAGCGGCCCTTCGCCGTGCCGGCCAGCGCCGAGGTGGGGCGCTTCTTCATGGACGCCCGGGAAGCCCTTCCTGACACGCCGTTGCTGCTGGGCTGCGCCCGGCCGCCTGGACGCACCAAGCAGGAAATCGACGCCTATGCCGTGCTCGCCGGGGTGAACGGCATCGCCCATCCAGCCGACGGCATGGTGGAACTGGCCGTGCGCCTGGGGCGCGAGGTGCGGGTGACGCCTGCCTGCTGCTCCATCGCCGTGGGCGACGAGGTCATGGCCCTGGAGGGGCAAGAAGGTGGCCTGCGGCTGGACCTGCAGCGCCTGATCGAAGCCGAACGCCGCGGGCGCAAGCTCGGCGGCATCAAGGTAGTGGCTACCACCTAAGGAGAAATGCATGGAGACCTGGCGCGTAATCGATACCGGCATCCGCCGCGCCGCGGAAAACTTCGCCCTCAACCGGGCGCTGCTGGAGGCGCGCAAGACGGGCGCTTCTCCCAGCACCTTGCGCTTCCTCCAGTTCAAGCCCAGCGCGCTACTGGGCTACCACCAGAGCGCCGAGCAGGAGCTGAAGCTGGACTACTGCGCCGAGCATGGCATCGACATCCAGCGCCGCATCACCGGCGGCGGCGCCCTGTACATGGACGAAACCCAGTTCGGCTGGGAGCTGTACTTACACAAGCGCGACCTGGGCACGGCCGACATGACGGCCATCGCCCGGCGCATCTGCGAGGCGGCGGCGCGCGGCATCTCCAGCTTCGGCGTGGACGCCCGCTTCCGGCCGCGCAACGACATCGAGGTGGGCGGGCGCAAGATCTCCGGCACCGGCGGCGCCTTCGACGGCGACGCCTTGCTGTACCAGGGCACGCTGCTGGTGGAGTTCGACGTGGAGAAGATGCTGCGCATCCTGCGCATCCCGGCCGAGAAGCTCTCGGACAAGGCCATCCAGGACGCGCGCGACCGGGTGGTGAACCTCAGGGACCTGCTGGGCTATGCGCCGCCCCTGGACGAGGTGAAGGGCCGGGTGAAGGAGGCCTTCGCCGCCGAGTTCGGCGTGCAGTTCGAGCCCGGGGAACTGAACGAGGTGGAACAGGGCCTGTTCCGCGAGGCCCTGGCCCAGATCGACACCCCCGAGTGGATACACCTGGTGCGCAAGCCCCAGTCCGACTTGCCCATCCTCGAGGCCGGGCAGAAATTCGCCGGCGGCCTGCTGCGCGCCGCCGTGGCCTACGACCGGGTGGGGAACCGCATCAAGCAGACCTGGTTTACGGGCGACATCTTCGTCAACCCGCGGCGCACCGTGGCCGACCTGGAGGCGGCCCTGAAGGACCTGGCCCTGGACAAGCTGGACGAGACGGTGCGCGGCTTCTTCGCCGGGCGGCAGGTGGACATGCTGACGCTCACCCCCGACGATTTCATCGCCGTGGTGAAGCAGGCCGTGGACGGTGAGCGCTGAGCGGCACTGCGACGTGCTGGTGATCGGCCTCGGCCCAGCCGGCGGCGCCGCCGCCTGGATTGCGGCGCAAGCGGGGCTCGCCGTGATCGCAGTGGACCGCAAGGCCGAGATCGGCCTGCCGGTCCAGTGCGCCGAGTTCATCCCCGCGCCCCTGGGCCGCTACGCCCAGGCGGAAGGTGTGCTGCAGCAGCGCATCGGCGCCATGCATAGCTGGCTCCCCTCGGGGACGATGAGCGAGACGGCATTCACCGGCCTCATGGTGGACCGGGCTGCCTTCGACGCGGCCCTCGCCAAGCGTGCCGCCGATGCCGGCGCGCGCCTGTCGCCCGGCACCACGCTCGACGCCATCCTGCCCCAGGGCCGCGCCCGCCTGCGACGCGACGACGAAGCGTTCGAGGTGGCCTACCGGCTGCTGATCGCCGCCGACGGGCCGGCATCCCGCGTCGCCCATTGCCTGGGGCTGCCCGCACTGAAGACTGTGCACACCCGACAGTACACCGTGCCGCTGCTGCGGCCCGCCGCCCACACCGACATCTGGCTGTCGCCCGACTATCCCGGCGGCTATGCCTGGCTCTTCCCCAAGGGCGATTGTGCCAATTTGGGGCTGGGGCTGGACCGCCGCTTTGCCGGTGACATGAAGGGACCGCTGGATCGTCTCCACGCCCAGCTGGCGGAGCAGGGCACCGTGGGGCGCGATATTCTGCAGCGCACCGGCGGCCTCATCCCGGTGGGCGGGCTGCGTGAGCGCCTGGTTCACGGGAACGTGCTGTTCGTGGGTGACGCCGCCGGGCTCACCCACCCCATCACCGGCGCCGGCATCGCCGCCGCCGTGCTGTCGGGCGAGCGCGCCGGCCAGGCATGCGCGGACTTCCTGGGCGGCGCGAGGGGGGCGCTGGCCGAATTCGAAGAGGACTTGCGCGACCAATTCGGCGAATCCATCGCCCGGGCACTGCGGGCAAGGGAAGAAATGGAACAACTGTGGCGGACCCCCGCCGCCGATGCAGACCCGATGCATCGGCGCGGCTGGATCGCCTTCGACGAGTACTACGCAAACAACTGAGCTTTGCATAATTGAATGACAGCCAGCAAAGCTCAGCCCTCACCCCCAACCCCTCTCCCGCTTCGCGGGCGAGGGGAGCGTCGTGACGAAAATGGCTGTCGGCCATTTTCGTGATTTTCGGTACGGGAGAACCATGAGCGCTCTTCTCGACAACCCACAGCCGGTGAACTTCTACCGCCCCAACTACCACATCAAGACGCCGGACATGCGCTCGCCCGAGTACGTGCAGATGAGCACGGCGGCGGCCATCACCCTGGGCCTGGTGCCGGGCAAGATGCACCGCACCACTTGCACCCACTGCCTCAACCTCCTGGTGACCTACCGGGAAGGCTGCCGTGCCAACTGCGCCTACTGCGGCCTGGCGCGCCACCGGGAGGAGGCGCGCGACTATGCCGACCGCAACTTCATCCGGGTGGACTGGCCCACGGTGCGCTACGACGAGGTGATCGAGCGCGTCAAGCAAGGCGGCGACCGCGGGCAATTCGAGCGCATGTGCATCTCCATGATCACCCACCCGGAGTCCAACGGCGACACGGTGACGCTGCTGGACAAGTGGGTGGCCGAGCTGCCCCATATCCCCGTGTCCATCCTGTCCAACCCCACCACCATGGACAAGACCGACCTGGAGGATCTGCGCCGGCGCGGCGCCGACATCTTCACCGTGGCGCTGGACGCGGTGACGCCGGCGATCTTCGAGCGCACCCGGGGCAAGGGCGTGGACTCGCCCCACAAGTACGAGAAGTACTGGCAGGCCCTCGAGTGGGCGGCGGAAGTGTTCGGCCCCGAGAAGTTCGGGGCGCATCTCATCTGCGGCATGGGCGAGACCGAGCGCGAGATCCTGGAGGTGTGCCAGAAGATCCGCGACATGGGCGGCCACAATCATATGTTCGCCTTCTTCCCCGAGCGCGGCTCCCTCATGGAGGACTGGCCCCCCTGCGACCGGGGCCAGTGGCGGCGGGTGCAGCTCGCCCGCTTCCTCATCGACTACGCCGGCGGCCACGTGTCGCGCATGGGCTTCGACGATGAGGGCCGGGTGGTGGATTTCGGCTGCGACGAGGCGACGCTTCAGGGTATCATCGAATCCGGCAAGCCCTTCCGCACTTCGGGCTGCCCGGGCAGGAGCGACGAACAGGTGTCGGCCTGCAACCGGCCCTATGGCGATTCCACGCCCAGCGACATCCTGTCGTTTCCCTTCGCGCCCAAGAAGCGCGACGTGGCGAAGATCCGCCGCCAGATGCAAGGGAAGGACGTGAAGGCGGGAATGTGAGCCGGCCACGACACGAGGCAGGCCGGGGAAGGGGAGTTTCACGATGTCGGCCTTCGAACTGCTCTTCAACGCGAGCCCGCATCCCTATTTGATCCTGCGGCCCGACCGGGCCTTCACCATCGTCGCGGTCAACGACCTCTACCTGGCGGCCACCGGCACGCGGCGCGAGGACATCGTCGGGCGCAGCCTGTTCGAGGTGTTTCCCGACAACCCCGACGACCATTCCGGCAGCGGCGTGAGCGATCTGCGCGCGTCCCTGGAGCGGGTGCTGCGCGACCGGGCCCAGGACATCATGGGCGTGCAGAAGTACGACATCCCGCGCCGTGCCGGCGAAGGCTTCGAGGTCAAGTACTGGAGCCCGGTCAACACCCCCGTGATCGGCGAGGACGGCGCCATCGCCTACATCATCCATCACGTGGAAGACGTCACCGAGTTCGTCCTGACCCGGGAGCGCGTGTTCCGGGAAAGCGCCGAGCGCGTCGAGAAAGTGGAGGCCTGGGCGGAACGCATGGAAGCGGAAGTGCTGCGCCGGGCCAACGAAGTGAAGGAGGCCAACCGCAAGCTCAAGGCGGCCATGGAGGCGCTGGAAGCGCGCGAGGCCGAGCTGGCCCGGCTGAACGGGCGCCTGCAGGATCTGGACCGGGTCAAGACCGAATTCTTCTCCAACGTCTCCCATGAGTTCCGCACGCCCCTCACCCTGCTCCTCGGCCCCCTCGATGATCTCCTGGGCCAGCCCGCCGACGCCCTGGCGGCGCCCCAGCGCGCCGCCCTGGAGGTGGCCCATCGCAACGCCTTGCGCCTGCTCAAGCTGGTGAACAACCTGCTGGATTTCTCGCGCCTGGAGGCCGGCTGCGTGCAGCCTCAGCGCCAGCCCATCGATCTGGGGGCGTTCACCGCCGAGCTGGCGAGCAGCTTCCGTTCCCTGTGTGAGCAGGCGGGGCTGGAGCTGGTGGTGGACTGCCCGCCGCTGCCCCAGGGCGTCGAAGTGGACCCGGCCATGTGGGAGAAGATCGTCCTCAACCTCCTGTCCAATGCCTTCAAGTTCACTTTCGAAGGCCGCATCGAGGTGCGCCTGCGGGCCGCGGCAGGCGAGGCGGAGCTGACGGTAAGCGACACCGGCACGGGCATCGCGCCCCAGGAACTACCCCACTTGTTCGAGCGCTTCCACCGGGTGGAGGGGGCGCGCGGGCGCAGCTACGAGGGCAGCGGCATCGGCCTGGCCCTGGTGGACGAGCTGGTGCGCCTGCACGGCGGCAGCGTTCGAGTGGACAGCGAGCCGGGCAAGGGCAGCAGCTTCATGGTGCGTCTGCCCTTCGCCGCCGGCCGGGCCACGGCGGCGGCACCGGCGGCCGCGCCCTCTCTCGCCCCTGTCTTCCTGGAGGAGGCGCGCCGCTGGCTGCCGGAACCGGCCGAGACGGCAACGCCCGCCCCCTCCCGCGGCCGGGTGGTGGTGGCCGACGACAATGCCGACATGCGCGCCTATCTGCGCCGCCTGCTGGAGGAGGCCGGCTATGCCGTGGAAGCCGTCGCCGACGGTGCGGCGGCCCTGGCCGTCTGCCAGGACCGGGGGCCGGATCTGCTCCTTGCCGACGTCATGATGCCCGGGCTGGACGGCTTCTCCCTGTTGCAGCGGCTGCGCGAGAACCCGGCGACGAGCGCCCTGCCGGTGATCCTGCTCTCGGCGCGCGCGGGCAAGGAGGCGCGGGTGGAAGGACTGGCCGCCGGCGCCGACGACTACCTGGTGAAACCCTTCCATGCCCGGGAGCTGGTGGCGCGGGTGGACGGCGCCATGCGCCTGGAGGCGCTGCGCCGGGAGGCCATGGACACCCTGCGCCGCTCGGCCGAGGAAATGCGCCAGGCGGCGCACCACGACGCCCTGACCGGCCTGCCCAACCGCCTGCTGTTCGCCGCCCGTCTCGACCATGTCCTGCAGCATCAGAAGCGGCATGGACAGAAGGTGGCGCTGCTGCTGCTGGACCTGGACCGCTTCAAGCTCATCAACGACACCCTCGGCCATGCCGCCGGCGACCGGCTGCTGCAGGTGGTGGGGCAGCGGCTCAAGGAATGCCTGCGCGAACAGGACACCGTGGCGCGGCTGGGCGGCGACGAGTTCGCCGTCATCCTGGACGAGCTGGGTCACACGGACGATGCCGAGTTGCTCGCCAGGAAGATCCTGCGCCTCATCTCCCGGCCTCTGCTGCTCGAAGGCCGCGAGGTCACGACCTCTGCCAGCATCGGCATCAGCATCTGTCCCGATGACGCCACCGCGGCGGAGGACCTGATCAAGGCCGCCGACGCCGCCATGTACCGGGCCAAGGATCGGGGCCGCCATACCTATGACTTCTACACCGCCGATCTTACCCGGAAGGTCGTCGAACAGTTCGCCCTCGAGGTCGATCTGCGCCAGGCGCTCGCCCGGGGCGAGTTCGAGCTGCGCTACCAGCCCCAGGTCGCCCTGTCCAGCGGGCGCCTGGTCGGCGTCGAGGCGCTATTGCGCTGGCGCCATCCCGAGAGGGGCCTGCTCCTGCCGCATCAGTTCATCGCCGCCGCCGAGGAGAGCGGCCTGATCGAGCCCATCGGCGCCTGGGTGATCGAGCAGGCCCTGGCCCAGGCCGCCGCTTGGGCGGCGGCCGGCCTGCCGTCCCTGCGCGTGGCCGTGAACGTCTCGGGGCGGCAGATGCTGGACGGACGCTTCGGCGATGTCCTGGATGCGGCCCTGCGTCGGCATGCCGTGGCGCCGGACCGCGTGCAGCTGGAGATCGAGATCACCGAAAGCGTGCTGCTGTCCGTCGAGCGTAGCGCCGGCGTCCTGCAGCGCCTCAAGGCGCGCGGCGTCATCATCGCCATCGACGATTTCGGCACCGGCTATTCGTCCCTGAGCCACCTCAAGCACCTGCCCATCGATACGCTGAAGATCTGCCAGACCTTCATCCACGGCATTCCCGGCGACGCCGATAGCCGGGCGATCGCTGCAGCCGTCGTGTCCATGGGGCACAGCCTGGGCCTGAGGGTCATCGCCGAAGGTGTGGAAACCCGCGAGCAGCTGGACTTCCTGCGCCGGCAGGGCTGCGATGAAGTCCAGGGCCACCTGGTATCGGAACCGGTCGCGGCACAGACCGTCGAAAATCTGTTGGGCCTCGCAGGGCCAATTTTTTTGATGTAGGCATCACAAAAATTTTCTGGCGCAAAGACCCTCCTGGGATCATCATTTTGTTCAAATATAAGCAATCCGCCGCATGCTAATGTTCGGCGGGAAGAGGAGACAACCATGGGAGTCACCCCCGACATCGCCACCCTGGACGCCCTGATCAGGCAGCGCCTGGACGAGATCCTGCCCCAGGCCCTGGAAGAGAAGCTGGCGCAGATGAAGGCGGCCAAGACACCGTCCATGACCATCATCGCCACCAAGGGCACCCTGGACTGGGCCTATCCGCCCTTCATCCTCAGTTCCACCGCGGCTGCGCTGGGCTGGGACGTGTCGATCTTCTTCACCTTCTATGGCCTGAACCTGCTGAAGAAGGACATCAGCGACCTCAAGGTGAGCCCCCTGGGCAATCCGGGCATGCCCATGAAGATGCCCTTCGGGCCCGAGTGGTTCAGGCACATCAACTGGAACATTCCCAACATCGTCCAGGCCAACATACCCGGCTTCGAGGCCATGGCCACGACCCTCATGAAGCAGACCATCAAGAACAACGGCGTGGCGGACATCGCCGAGCTGCGCGCCCTGTGCGTGGAAGCGGGCGTGAATCTGATAGGCTGCCAGATGACGGTGGACCTGTTCGGCTTCACCCATGATGACTTCATTCCGGAGGTGAAGGAGTACTGTGGCGCCGCAACCTTCCTGCCCATGGCGCAGGAGGCCGACGTCAGCTTGTTCATGTAAGGCCAAAAACAGAGGAGGGGACCATGATGATAAGGAAGGCCGCCCTGGCGGCGGCTGCGGTACTGCTCGCGCCTGTGGCGCATGCCACCAACGGCTATTTCTCCCACGGCTACGGCATCAAGGCCAAGGGCATGGCGGGCGTGGGTATTGCCCTGCCCCAGGACTCGCTGGCGGCGGCAACCAATCCAGCAGGAATGGTGATGGTCGGGGATCGGCTCGACGTCGGCTTGGATTGGTTCCGTCCGATCCGCCATTCCGAGATCACGGGTAGCTTCGGCGGCGTCGTCGACGGCACCTATAACGGCAGCGACAAGAAGAACTTCTTCATCCCCGAGTTTGGCTATAACAAGATGCTGGCCCCGAATATGTCGGTGGGCGTGTCCGTTTATGGCAACGGCGGCATGAACACCGATTACAAGGACGGCATTCCGTTGTTCGGCACCAGTCGCGCGGGCGTCGATTTGATGCAACTATTCATCGCCCCCACCTTCGCTTATAAGCTCACCAAGGATCATGCGCTCGGGGTGTCGCTGAACCTGGCGTACCAGCGCTTCAAGGCTTACGGCTTGGAAAACTTCGCCACGCCTGCCTCGAGCAGCCCCGGAGACGTCACCAACCGAGGCTACGACTCCTCCACCGGCTGGGGGGTTAGGATCGGCTATACGGGCAAGCTTGCGGACGCGGTCACGATCGGCGCTACCTACCAATCCAAGACGCGCATGAGCAAGTTCGACAAGTACAAGGGCTTGTTCGCTGGCCAAGGTGACTTCGACATCCCCGAAAACTATGGCGTAGGCATTGCGGTGCAGGCCACCCCGGCGCTGACCATTGCGGCCGATGTTCAGCGGATCAACTACGGCGATATCAAGGCGATCGCCAATACCGTGGACTGTTTCTTTGCTGGCGCCTGCCAACTCGGCGCGGACAACGGCCCGGGTTTCGGCTGGCGTGACATGACCGTGTACAAGCTCGGCCTGATCTACGCCTATAGCAGGGATCTGAGCTTGCGTGTCGGCTACAGCACCGGCAGACAGCCCATTCCATCGAGCCAGACGCTGTTCAACATGTTGTCTCCCGGGGTCGTAGAAGATCACTTTACTCTGGGTGCGACCTGGAACGTGTCCCCCAAGTCGGAGCTGACCGTCGCTTATATGCACGCCTTCCGGAAGAAGGTCAACGGCGCGAACTCGATACCGCTCGGCGGCGGGTTCCCTGGAGGAAACGCCAATCTGCGCATGTATCAGGACTCGCTAGGCGTCGCCTACGGCGTCAAGTTCTAGGCAGCGCGACATGAATCCGCCCTAGGCCACCGAAGCCGACCGCCAGCGGCCGGGAGCACGCCCGCTCAGCCATTCCATGAAGGCCATCAACATCACCGACGTGGGCCAGCTCAAGAACGAGCTGGCCAAGTACAAGAAGGGCAAGAAGCTGGAGATCCGCCAGTTCAACCAGGCGGCGCGGCTTGCCTGGCTGGGGCTGGCGGTGCTGTCGCCCCTGGACCCGGAGGATCCCGAGTGCCACGCCTGGCTGCTCTACCTGCAGCGGCCCCAGGGGCTGGCGGGGCACGTGCTGCTGGCTGACGAGGAACTGTTCCTGCACATGCACATCGTGGACGCCGAGCAGGGCGAGGCGCTGGTGCGCATCATGGAGCAGGGCGTGAAGGAGCGGGCCGCCCAGCTGGACGAGCTCAACCGGCGCGATTTCTACTTCGCCCACTTCTACCGGGGCGATGGCTGAGCCTACTAACGCACGCTGGATCGACATCGGCCTGGTGGCGCCTGCCGAGCTGCACGCCGCCTACACCGGCGTGGCCTATGCCATGGGCGAGGGCGCCGCGCCCGCGGTGGTGTGGGGGCAGGCCCGGCCCCATCTGTGCCTGGGCCAGAGCCAGGGTTTATGCGAGGTGGCGCCCGACATCGACGTACCGGTGGTGCGACGCCCCCTGGGCGGCGGTGCCGTGTGGGTGGACGAAGACCAGTACTGCTATGCTTTAGTCATGCCCCGCACGGTTGCGCCGCCGCGCCCGTCCGGCTGGTTCGCCTGGGCCCTGGCGCCGGCGCGACGCACCCTGGAAGGCTTCGGCCTGCCGGCGCGGCTGGAAGGGGGCGACCTGTGGGTGCGCGGCCGCAAGATCGCCGGCAGCGGCGCCGCCACCCTGGGGTGCGCCGCCGTGGTCGCCTCCAGTTTCCTCATGCGCTTCCCCCGCCGCCGCTTCGCCCGCGCCGTGGCCGCCCCCTCGCCGGCCTACCGGCACTGGCTGGAACGCGCCTTGCGCGCCGCCATGACCGACTGGGAAGGCGAGGGCACCCCACCGGAGGGCGCAGCCCTGGCGCGCGCC
>JBMOQT010000039.1:0-18435 GCA_049320945.1 Pseudomonadota bacterium | reverse complement strand
GTCTGCGGCGAGGGTGGAAGAAGCCATCAACGCAGCAAGGTACTCAAGCTCGTCGTCGCTGATCGTGGTCTTGAAGGGGCTCCCCGTCTTGCGGATGCGGTCGAACTGCTGCTCCAACTCTGCGAGCCACTTCCAAGCGGCTGCCGCCGCTTCTTTCTTGTCGGCGGTCTCGGTCTTCAGGTACAGGATGGTTTTGCCGCCGAAGTGCGGGATGCAGTCCTTGGGGACTTTCTTCTGAATGCGGTAGGTGCTTCCATGGCGCACCATGCCCGGCGGATAGGCCATTTCCTTGAGCTTCATCCCGGCTAGTTTAGCTGGAAAGTATCCAGCCAAGTATCCGGATGGCTCCTTGGAAACCCTTTTGTGTGCTTGATCTTGCGGCAGATCAGCCGCTTAGGACTTGGCTGGCGGAGAGGGTGGGATTCGAACCCACGATAGAGTTGCCCCTATTCCGGTTTTCGAGACCGGCCCGTTCAACCACTCCGGCACCTCTCCGTTCGTACTGCTGCTCCCGCCCGCGCGGTTTTGGCTTCGGCCGCTGCTTCGCAGCTTAACCGGCTGCGCCGGTTAGCCTGCGCCGCAACATCCGCTGCGCGGATGTTGTCGAGACCGGCCCGTTCAACCACTCCGGCACCTCTCCGTTACGCTCGCGGACGCCGCTGACGACCGTGCGGCCGGGCCAGCGGGAAGCGGAAGGACGCGCATTCTATCACCCTTCGCCCCTTTTTGCGATCCGGCGGGCGTGGCACAATGGGGCGGTTCGACCCCGGGGTTCCCGCATGCGTGTCCTGCTTTGCGCCCTCGTGGCCCTGGCCCTGGCCTTGGCCGGCTGCGACAAGCCTGCTCCTCTTCCTCTGGCTCCGTTCCTTCCCTTCGAGTCCGAGGAACTGGTGGTGGTTGTCCGGGAAGGGCCGCTCACTTATCAGCGCGACGACCAGGGCGGCGTGTCCGGCTTCGAGCATGACCTGCTGCAGCTGCTGGCCAGGGAATTAGGCAAGGAACTGCGTCTGGTGGTGGCCGCCGATCATCGCGAAATGATGGAATGGCTGGATTCGGGCAAGGCCCAGTTGGCCGCCGCCGGGCTGGTAGCCGAGGCGCGGGACTCGGTGAAGTTCTCGGACAGTCTGCACGAGGCCGACCTGGTGCTGGTGCGCCACGAGGAGTCGGCGCCGGTGCGCAATGTGCGCCAGCTCGACGGACGGCCGTTCGAAGTGCTGGCGGGCTCCGGCATCGCCCGGGCGCTGCGCCGGGCGCTACCCCGGGCAAGCATCATCGAGTCCCCCGCCTCCTCGCAAATGGCCCTGCTGGAGCGCGTGGCATTGCGCCGGGCGGAGCTGGCCGTGGCCGACTCGGCGCATGTGGACATCGCCGTCAATTTTTTTCCCGTCCTGGAAAGCTCCCTCAAGCTCATGCCCAAGATGCCGTTGGCCTGGGCGGTGCGCGCCGACGATCCCTCCGGCCTGCTGGAGAAAATCAACGCCTTCATCGCCAGGATGCGCGCCAACGGTACCCTGGCCCGGGTGGCCGACCGCTATTTCGGCCACGTGCGGCGCCTGAACCAGGAGGACGTGGTGCAATTCCTGGCGCGCGTCGAGACCGTGCTGCCGCGCCATCGCCGCCTGTTCCAGCAGGCCGAGGAGCAGACCGGCCTGGACTGGCGCCTGCTCGCCGCACTGGCCTACCAGGAATCCCATTGGGATCCCCTCAACACCTCGCCCACCGGCGTGCGCGGCATCATGATGCTGACGGAGGAGACGGCCGACCGCCTGGGCGTGTCCGACCGCCTCGACCCCCTGCAGAGCATACGCGCCGGCGCCCGCTACCTGGCCGATCTGCGCGACGCCCTGCCGCCGGAGACGCAGGAGCCCGACCGCACCTGGCTGGCGCTGGCCGCGTACAACCTGGGGCTGGGCCACCTGAACGGCGCGCGGGCCATCGCCAGGAGCCTGAAGAAGGATCCGGATTCCTGGTACGAGATGAAGCAGGTATTGCCGCTGCTGGCGCGCCCCGAGTACTACGCGCGCCTGAAGAACGGCCGCGCCCGGGGCGGCGAGGCGGTGGTCATGGTGGAGAACATCCGCACCTACTTCGACATCCTGCAACGCTACGAAGCGCCGCACCGCCCCATCTTCTGGCCCCTGGACATAAGAGCGAAGCTCAGCGCGCGGGCTCGATGATTTCGATGCCCGCCATGTAGGGCCGCAGGGCTTCCGGCACCACCACGCTGCCGTCGGCCTTTTGATAATTCTCCAGGACCGCCACCAGCGTACGCCCCACGGCCAGCCCCGAGCCGTTGAGGGTGTGCACCAGCTCCGGCTTGCCTTTCTCGCCGCGGTAGCGCGCCTGCATGCGGCGCGCCTGGAAGGCCTCGAAGTTGCTGCACGAGGAAATTTCGCGGTAGGTGTTCTGGGCCGGCAGCCATACTTCGATGTCATAGGTCTTGGCCGAGGCGAAACCCATGTCGCCGGTGCACAGGGTCACCACGCGGTAGGGCAGCGCCAGCTTCTGCAGGATCTTCTCCGCATGACCCGTGAGCTCCTCCAGGGCCTGCCAGGAGTCCTCCGGCTTCTCGATGCGCACCAGCTCCACCTTGTCGAACTGGTGCTGGCGGATCATGCCGCGCGTGTCCTTGCCGTAGGAGCCGGCCTCGCGCCGGAAGCAGGGCGTATGGCAGACGAATTTCAGCGGCAACTGCTCCGCCGCCAGGATCTCGCCGCGCACGATGTTGGTCACCGGCACTTCCGCCGTGGGAATGAGGAAGTAGCCGTCGTCCCGGACGTGGAACAGGTCCTCGTGGAATTTCGGCAGCTGCCCGGTGCCGAACATGCTGTTACCATTGACGAGATAGGGCGCGTAGATCTCGGTGTAGCCGTGCTCGCCCGTGTGCACGTCCAGCATGAACTGGGCGATGGCCCGGTGCAGGCGCGCCACGGCGCCCTTCATGAGAGTGAAGCGCGCACCGCTGATCTTCACCGCACGCTCGAAATCCAGCCCGTCCAGCGCGGCGCCCAGGTCCACGTGGTCCTTCACGGGAAAATCGAACTGGCGCGGGCTGCCCCAGCGCCGCACTTCGACGTTGTCCACATCCGTGCTACCCAGGGGCACGCTGTCATGGGGCAGGTTGGGAATCACCGAGACGAAGGCGTTGAGGCGGTTGAGGACGTCGGCGAGCTTCTCCTCGTTGTCCTTCACCGCATCGCCGATGCCCGCCACTTCGGCCATCAGGGCCGTCGTGTCCTCACCCTTGGCCTTGGCCTGGCCGATTTTCTTGGACAGGCTGTTGCGCTGGGCCTGCAGCTCCTGGGTGCGCGTCTGCAGCGCCTTGCGCTCCTCCTCCAGTGACTGGAAGGCCGCCGTGTCCAGGGTGATGCCACGGGTGGCGATACGGGCTGCAACCTGGTCGAGTTGGGTGCGAAGCAGTTGGATGTCGAGCATGAGGATGTCCGTTTGAATTGTGCCTTCGTGTCAAATAATTGGCCGAGACTTCTCGCGCCGATTGCCAAGTGATTCAGCCATTGCCTGGAAAGATCGCGCTTTCCGCAGACGCGGATTTTTCTTCCCGTTTAAACTAATTTTATTGTTTATTTTCAATAAATTAAGCGAGAAAATTTTTCTTGCCAAGCTCCTCGCCGGCCGACTATAAAGAGAAAGCTACTCTACAAAAACGGCGCAGGCCCAGGCCGTGACTTCCCGAGAACCAAAGGAGACCGCTATGTTGTCATTGCAGGAATGCTTCGATCTCAGCGACCTTTCCGAAGACGAAATCGAAGCCATCGCCGAGCATGAACACGTGCCGCCCATCATTGCGGCCGAGCTCGGCACCACCCTGCTGAAGACCAAGACCGGCATGTGCCTGCTCAAGGTGTACCTGCTCGAGGCCATCGAGAAGGCCCGCCTGGCCGGCGATTTCGACAAGGCCGAGCGTCTCGATTCGATCTATTCCCGCTTCGAGCGGGAACATCCCGCTCCCAGAGTTCTACAGTAGCCTGCACCACCTTGGCGCTCACTTGCCGCGGGCTCGCTTGTCGAGTTCGCGCAAGTGGGCGAGTTTTTCCGCGATCCGGGCTTCCAGGCCCCGGTCGGTGGGCTTGTACCATTCCACCTTGGGCATGCCGTCCGGGAAATAATTTTCGCCCGCCGCGTAGGCCTCCTGCTCGTCGTGGGCGTAGCGGTAGGCGCGGCCGAAGCCCAGTTCCTTCATGAGCCGGGTGGGCGCATTGCGCAAGTGCTCGGGCACCGGGCGCGATCGGTCCGAGGCGACGAACTCGCGCGCGGCATTATACGCCACGTACACCGCGTTCGATTTCGCCGCGCAGGCGAGAAACACCACCGCTTCGGCCAGCGCCAGCTCGCCCTCGGGGGAGCCCAGGCGCTCATAGACCTCGCAGGCGTTCAGGGCGATGTCCAAGGCGCGCGGATCGGCCAGGCCGATGTCCTCCACCGCCATGCGCACGATGCGCCGGCCCAGGTAGCGCGGGTCGGCGCCGCCGTCGAGCATGCGCACCAGCCAGTACAGGGAGGCATCCGGATCGGAGCCGCGCACCGACTTGTGGAGGGCGGAGATCTGGTCGTAGAAGGCGTCGCCCCCTTTGTCGAACTGGCGCATGCTGCGCGCCACGGCGCTTTCCACGAACTGGGCATCGACGCGCTGCACAGCGGCGGTGGCGGCCGCCGTATGTATCTGCTCCAGCACGTTGAGCAGCCGCCGGGCATCGCCGTCGGCGTAGCCGATGATGCGGCCGCGCGCCACGTCGTCGAACTCGAGTCCCGGGAAGGCGCGCGCCCGGGCGCGCTCGAACAGCTGCCCCAGTTCCTCGTCGCTCAGGCTCTTCAGCACATACACCGCGGCGCGGGACAGCAGGGCGCTGTTCACCTCGAAGGAGGGATTCTCGGTGGTGGCGCCGATGAAAGTGATCAGCCCCTGTTCGACGAAAGGCAGGAAGGCGTCCTGCTGCGCCTTGTTGAAGCGGTGCACCTCATCCACGAACAGGATGGTGCGCCGCCCGCTCTGGGCCAGGGTGAGTTCGGCGCGGGCGATGGCGTCGCGGATGTCCTTCACCCCGGAGAGCACCGCCGACAGGGCGATGAAGTCAGCGTCGAAGGCTTGCGCCATGAGGCGCGCCAGCGTCGTCTTGCCCACGCCCGGCGGTCCCCACAGGATCATGGAGTGGGGCGTACCCGACTCGAACGCCAGGCGCAGCGGCCTGCCGACGCCGAGCAGATGCGTTTGTCCTACGACCTCGTCCAGCGTCCTGGGCCGCAGCAGTTCCGCCAGCGGCGCATGGCTGATGGTCTGGGCGAACAGATCAGTCACCGATGACATCCGCGCCCTTGGGCGGGGCGAAGCGGAACAGGTGGGCGGCGAGCGGGGGATTGCGCTCGAAGCGGTTGAAGGTGAGCAGCGTCACCTGGCCGAAGGTGTCGCGCAGCTCCATGGCCTTCAGGGTGTCGCCGGCGAAACCGATGCGCACCGACTCAAAGCTCGCCTCCGCCGTCTTGGGGGTGGCCTCCACCCACTCCAGGCCGTCGGCGGCGCCGCCGTCCTTGAGGTTGAAGTTCTTCTCCAGGGCATTGTCGCCGGCCAGCAGCGCCGCGGGACTGGAGCCGATGGCCGCCGGCAGGCTCTTGACCGTGACCTGGTTAAGATCCCGGTCGTAGACCCACAGCTTCTCGCCGTCGCCGACGATCAGCTGCTGGTAGGGCTTCTCGTATACCCAGCGGAACTTGCCCGGACGCTGGAACATCATGGTGCCGCTGGCGGCCTGTGGCTTGCGGCCGCTCTTGGACGATACCACCTGGGAAAACTCGGCGCGCGCGCCGTGGGTGTTGTCCACGAAGGACTTGAGGCGCTCCAGGCCCGAGGCGTGGGCCAGGGAAACGCCGCAGACCAGCACCGCGGCGGCGGCAGATTTGAGGAGAGTGGCTTTGTTCATCGGATCACCGCATGGGGAACGCATCAGTCAAATTGGACGCCCGCCCCGGCGATTTCGTTTCATCATTCCTTGGCCGGCACCAGCACTTCCCGGTTGCCGTTGGCGCCCATGGCCGATACCAGGCCGGAGCGCTCCATTTGCTCGATCAGGCGCGCGGCGCGGTTGTAGCCGATGCGCAGGTGCCGCTGCACCAGGGAGATGGAGGGCCGGCGCGTCTTGAGCACCACTTCCACCGCCTGGTCGTAGAGAGGATCGGCCTCGCCGTTGCCCTCCTCGTCCAGGCCGCTGCCGCCGCCCTCCTCGTCGGCACCCGCCTCCAGTATGCCATCCACATACTCCGGCTGACCGTGCTGCTTCAGGTACTCGACCACCTTGTGCACTTCGTTGTCGGCGACAAAGGCGCCGTGTACCCGCGTGGGCAGCCCGGTGCCGGGCGCCAGATAGAGCATGTCGCCCTGGCCCAGCAGGGCCTCGGCCCCCATCTGGTCGAGGATGGTGCGCGAGTCGATCTTGCTCGACACCTGGAAGGCGATGCGCGTGGGGATGTTGGCCTTGATCAGCCCGGTGATGACATCCACCGACGGCCGCTGGGTGGCGAGGATGAGATGGATGCCTGCGGCGCGGGCCTTCTGGGCCAGGCGCGCGATCAGCTCTTCCACCTTCTTGCCGGCCACCATCATGAGATCGGCCAGCTCGTCGATCACCACCACGATGTAGGGCAGCGCGCTCAGGGGCTCGGGACTCTCCGGCGTGAGGGAGAAGGGATTGGGCACATGCCGGCCCTCCTTCTCCGCGTCCTTGATCTTGCCGTTGAAGCCGGCCAGATTGCGCACGCCCATGGCCGACATGAGCTTGTAGCGCTTCTCCATCTCCGCCACGCACCAGTTCAGCGCGTTGGCGGCGTGCTTCATGTCGGTGACCACCGGCGCCAGCAGATGCGGAATGCCCTCGTACACCGACAGCTCCAGCATCTTCGGGTCCACCAGGATGAGGCGCACCGCGTTGGGCTCGGACTTGTACAGCAGGCTCAGGATCATGGCATTGATGCCCACCGACTTGCCCGAGCCGGTGGTGCCCGCCACCAGCAGGTGCGGCATCTTGGCGAGATCCGCCACCACCGGCAGGCCGCCGATGTCCTTGCCCAGGCTCAAGGTGAGGGGCGAGTGCATGTCGTGATAGGCCTTGGAGCCGAGGATCTCCGACAGGCGCACCGTCTGGCGCTTGGCGTTGGGGATCTCCAGGCCCATGCAGGACTTGCCGGGAATGGTTTCCACCACGCGGATGCTGATCACCGACAGGGCCCGCGCCAGGTCCTTCACCAGGTTCACGATCTGGGCGCCCTTCACGCCCACGGCGGGCTCGATCTCGTAGCGGGTGATCACGGGGCCGGGGTAGGCGGCGATGACCTTCACCTGCACGCCGAAGTCCGCCAGCTTGCGCTCGATCAGGCGCGAGGTGAATTCCAGGGTCTCGGCCGAGGGCGGCTCCACGTCGTGGGCCGGCTCGTCCAGCAGATGCAGCGGCGGCAGCGCACCGCCCGGCAGGTCGTGGAACAGGGGCACCTGGCGCTCCTTGTCGCGCCGCTCCGACTTGGGCACTTTCACTTCCGCCGGCTCGATGCGGATGGGCGGCGGCGGGCTCTCCTCGATGCGCTTGCGCTCCACTTCCACCACCGCCTCGCGCTTGCTCGCCACTTCGCGCCCGATGCGCCGGTCCTGCCAGCCCTGGTAGAGATTGATGGCGCCGAACCACGCCCCCTCCACCCAGCCGCCCACGCGCTCGATGAGCTTGAGCCAGGACAGCCCGGTGAACAGGCTCAGGCCGGCGGCGATCAGCGCCAGCAGGATGAGGGTGCCGCCGGTGTACCCGAAGAAGCGCGCGAACAGCCGGCCCGCCTCCTGGCCCAGCATGCCGCCGGGCCCCAGGGGCAGGGCGGCCTTCATGCTGTAGAAGCGCAGGGCCTCGAGCCCGCTGCTGGCACCCAGCAGAAGCAGGAAACCGGCCAGGGCGATGAGGAAGGGGCGCCGGTCCGCGGAGAAGATGCCGTCCAGCCGGCGATAGCCCCACACCACCAGGAACAGCAGGAACAGCACCCACCACCAGGCGGAGACGCCGAACAGATAGAGCAGCAGATCCGCCACCCAGGCGCCGAAACGCCCGCCGGGATTGGCCACGCGTGCCACCTGCGCCGCGTGGGACCAGCCCGGATCGGCCTTGTCATAGCCGAACAGGATGAGGCCGATATACAGGGCGGCGGCGGCGAGCACCAGCCAGCGGGCCTCCTGCAGCAGGGAGGCGATTTTTTCCGGCAGAGGTTGGGGTACGGATTTTGCGGCCACGAATCGTCAACAATGACTGCCAAAAATGAACGGGGCCGGGTTGGCTCCCGGCCCGCGAATTATAAGCCGGCGACCCGGGCCGGTCAGGCGGATGTGATCTTCTCCCTGAGGTAGATGCGGCCCTCGCTCTCCTCGATGAGCCCTTGCAGGTGCAGATCCTTCATCACGCGGCTCACCATCTCGCGCGAGGCGCCGATCATCTTGGCGATGTCCTGCTTGGAGATCTTGCGATTGACCACCTGGCGCCCATCCACTTCCTCGGACATCTCCAGCAGCAGGCGCGCCACGCGCCCATAGACGTCCATCAGCGCCAAGCTCTCGATCTTGCGGTCGGCCTGGCGCAGGCGCTTGACCAGGTTGCGCATGATGTACAGGGACAGGTCGAAATTGTCCGCCAGGCATTTCCTGAAATCAGCCTTGGAGATGACCACCAGCTCGGACGGTCCCACGGCGACCACCGTGGCCGAGCGGGGATTGTCGTCCAGCACGCCCATCTCGCCGAAGAACTCGCCGGGACCGAGGATGGACAGGATCACCTCGCGCCCCTCCTCGTCGCTCACCAGCACCTTGAGATTGCCGCTGAGGATGAGGTAGACGTAATCGGTGCGGTCGCCCGCCCGCAGGATGGTCTGGCCCCGCGCCACCCGCCGCTGGGTGGCGACGCGCGCAATGGGCACCAGGCGGTCGACGCCCAGCGATTCGAACATGGGCAAAGAGCGCAAGGCGTCGACGGTAACGCTATTCCCGGCTGGCATTCAGATACCTCCTCTTGTCCCTGGCGCCCGACGTTGTTGCGCCAAAATGTTTTTTCTTTTGATTCCTTGGCTTAGCCAGGACAATTATAGGGGATTCGTGAAATTTTTCACGCCTCTTTGCGTCGGCAGTTGATCATAACCTTTGCGGCAGCAGCAAGTCGAGCCGGTCGGTGATCACCGCCGCCACGCCCAGACCCAGCAGGCGGCGCGCTTCTTCCGGATCGTTCACCGTGTAGCACACCAGGGGCACGCCGTACCGGACCGCCTCATGCACCAGGCGCGGCGTCACATGGCGGTAATTGCAGTGCAGGGAGAAGCATCCGAGTCGCAGGACATCGGCATGCCAGGTATCGGGCGCGCGCCGGTACAGGAGCCCGCGCGGCAGATCCGGCGCTACCTGGGCGGCGGCAGCCAAGGCCACCGGGGAGAAGGATGACAGCAGCGGCGCCAGCTCCGCGCCCTGCCACAACTCGCGCGCCAGCAGCGCCGTCCGGCGCCCGGTTTCGGCCTCGTGGCCGGGAGCCGGCTTGATCTCCACGTTGGCCCACAGGCCCAGCTCCCGGCACAGCTCGCCCGCCTGGGCGAAAGTGGGCAGGGGCTCGCCGGCATAGGCCGGGCTGTGCCAGCTGCCGGCGTCGAGCCGCGCCAGTTCGGCGTCGCTGCGGTCGGCCACGGCGCCGCGGCCGTTGGTGGTGCGCTCCAGGGTGTCGTCGTGGATCAGCACAGGTGTGCCGTCGCCCGAGAGCATGACGTCGAATTCGACGCCGGCATAGCCGTAGCGCTGCGCCAGGCGCAGTCCGGCCAGGGTGTTTTCCGGTGCCAGGGTGCCGCCGCCGCGATGGCCTATCAACCGCGGATAGGGCCAGCGCGGCGCCACGTTCACTTGCCCTCGATCATCAGTCCCAGGGGAGCCGCGCGCAGCACGTCGTTGCCGCGCCGCACCGCGGTGTCGAGGGCTTCCTTGGCCGGCTTGTGGTTGGCCCACACGGCCTCCAGCTCCTCGTACATGATGGAGCGCACGCGTTCGAACCCGGGCAGCAGCTTGAGCCGCGCCGCCGTCATGTAGCGCTTTTCACCCAGGCGGCGCACGGCATTGCGCAGCGCCTCGGGTTCGCCCTCGGCACTGGCCGCGGCGGCCGGCGTCATGGGCAGGAAATGGGTGTCGCTCACCCATTCCTTCTGCACTTCCGGCTTGAGCAGGAAGGCGACGAAGCGGGCGATGGCCCGGTACTCGTCCTTCTTCTTGCCTGCCAACGCCCACAGGGCCGGCCCGTCGGGCAGCACGCGGCCGGGGGCCGCGTCGCGCACGTCGTCGTAATAGGGCAGATCGGCCACGCCGACCTCGAAAGCGGTGGCTCCGGCGAGCCGTTTATACAGGGCGGAATCGCTGGTGAGCATGGTGCACTCGCCCAGGGCGAACTTCTGGTCGGCCTCCCTGCCGCGGCCGAAGTAGTGGAAGTAAAAGCTCTTGTGCCAGCTGGCAAGCAGGGCGAGGTGCTTCACATGCACCAGGCTGTTGAAGGAAAACTGCTCGCGGCCGTTGCGGCTGCGCGCCGAGATCGGCTCACTGTGCTGGGTGGACAGGTTCTCCACGTGCACCCAGGCGGGGCTGGAGGAGGTCAGGGGACAGCGGTAGCCGGCGTCGAACAGCTTGCCGGCGGCCTGCTGCACTTCCCACCAGGTCCTGGGCGGCTGGTCCGGGTTCAGCCCGGCTTTGCGGAACGCGTCCTTGTTGTAGTACAGCACCGGGATCGCCATGGCCAGGGGCAGCGCTTCCATGCGCCCCTTGGCGTCGTCGACGGTATCGGCGATCACCGGGTAGAACTGGGCGGGGCTGATCTTGACGCCGGCGCCCGCCAGGACCTGCTGCAGCGAGCGCATTCGCGGGCGCGTGTCGAAGAACTTCTGGTAGTCCTCCTCGTCCAGCAGGGCCATGTGCGGCAACTGGCGCGGGTCCTGGACCATGCTCAGGTGCTCGACGGCGACCTTGTCGGACTTGTTCTCGGCATTGAAACGGTTGGCCAGTTCAATCAAGGCCGCCGCCGCCTGCCCGCTCAGGTTGTGCCGCAGCACCACCTCCGCCGCCCGGACCGGCGCCGCCGCGAACAGCGCCGCCGCGAGCAGCGCACCGAATCTCTTCCTCATCGCCACTCCTGCTGCAAAATTTACAACGGGTTCGTTCCGGCGCCTTCGCCTTGCATCAAGCCGGTATATTACACGCTGGCCGCGCGCCCGCCAGCGCCATGACGAAGGAGCGGCGGCGTGAACTGCGTCACTTGCCCGCCACTGCCGGGGACGCCATAATTCCAGCGCAATACCGGCAGGCTCGCGGTAGGCTCAACAGACGCGGACAAATGAACAAATACCAAAACATCGTCGCCATCGTGGCGGCGATCAACGCAGCCGTGATGCTGCTGTTCCCCCCCTTCGTGGACAACCCGCTGGCCCGCGGCGTCATTCCCTCCTTCGAGAGCTTCTATCCGGTCTTTGCCGGCCAGGCCGGCGGACGCATCTACCGCGAGCTGCTGACCCTGGAAATTATGTTCGTGGCCATCAACGCGCTGGCCGCCTGGCTGGCGCTGAACCGGCGCACCGGCGACGCCCGGCCCTTCAATCATGGGCGCGCCATCGCCATCTTCGCTGCCGTCAATCTCGCCGTCATTTTCGCCTTCCCGCCCTTCGAGCCCTATGCCACCCTGCTCAACAAGCAGGCGGCGCCCAGCTTCGACGGCTTCTATTTCCTCCTGGGCGACAAGCGCCACCGCCACTTCTACGTGCCGCTGCTCTATCTGGAAGTGATCGTGGTGCTGGTGAACAGCCTGACCCTGTGGCTGCTGTTCAACGTGGTACGCCGGGGTGAGCTGGCGGCGCGCGACAAGATCGTGGAACTGGCGGGCACGCTCTCCCGGCAGGAGGTGATGGAACTGTCCGAATCCCTGCGCCGGCAGGTGCTGGATCAGCAGCAGCGTCCGGGCCCCTATGGCGCCGGCGCCGACCGGCGCAAGTTCGCCGACCCCAACTACCGGGGACCCGAGAGGCGCAAGGGCGGCGACCGGCGCCGCCGCCCGCGTACGGCGTAGGTCGGGCTTCAGCCCGGCCTACCGCTCTTCCACGGCGGGAGCGGCATGCACCAGCGCGCCTTGCGCGTCGCGCACTTCCACGCTCACCGGTATGCCGCGGCGGATGCTTTCGGTCACGGTGCAGAAATCCTCGAACTGCGCTGCAGCGCGCTCCAGGTGCTGCAGGCGCTCCGCCGTCTCGGCCAGATGGATGGTCACCTGCAGATCGCCGATGCGCAGGCGCCCGCGCTCGTTGCGCACCAGGCTGCCGCTGGCTTCGGCACGCAGGGGCCCCGGGTTCTGCTTGAACTTGCGCAGGGCGAACAGCAGGCTGGCGCTCAGGCAGTTGGCCGCGGCCGCAGCCAGCAACCGCTCGGCATCCGGGCCGGCGCGCCCGCCCACGGGCGCGTCGATGTCCAGCGTCAGGGGCGGCACGCCTTGCCAGTCGAAGCTCACCTGGAAGCGATAATCCTGCAACTGCTCCAGCACCACGGAAAAACGCTGGTCTTCAGCCATTTCGTCTCCTCAGTTTTCGAGCACGCGCCGCAGCATGTCCAGGCGCAACAGCTCGAAGCCTTCGGAAGTGGTGCGGAACCAGCCGGCACGATCCCACTGGCTCAACGTGCGGATCACCGTCTCGAAGCGCGCGCCCACCAGCTCGCCGATCTGCTCGCGGGTGAGCGGCAGGGGCAGGAAGGCGGCGTGGTTGCCCTGCATCTGGCCGAAGCGCGACACCAGGTAGAGCATCAGGGAAGCGATGCGGTTGGGCACCGGGCCGGCGCTGATGATCTCGATCTTGGCGCGCAGGGTGGCGGTGAACTGCATCAGGGCGCGGCACACGGCCATGCCCACCTGGGGATCGCGGCGCATGGAGTCGAGCAGGACCTCGGCCGGGATCTTGATCACCTCGACGGTGTTGTTCACCGCCGTCGCGTCACTGGGATAGACGCCGTCGTCCAGGGCGGCGTAAAGGCCCACCATCTCGCCCGGGCCGAAGATGCCGTAACTGTAGGCCTCGCCCTCGGCGTTGGGACGCCCCAGGCGCAGCAGGCCGGACTGGACCACGGCCACGTATTGGGCCGGCTCGCCGCCATGCCACATGATCTCGCCGGCGCGCAGCCGCTTCATCACGGCGCCGCGTGCCAGGCGCGCCAGCCGGCCGGGGGAAACATCGGCAAAAATCGGACTCTTCGCCAGGCGTGCCGCGGCCTCCCTGGCGGCGACCGCCTCCGCCTCGGGCACCGTGTGCTGGCGCTCGCTGCTGCGGCGCGTGCGCCGGCCAAAGGGGGTCTCCCGTTCCGCGCGCGCCGTGGTCGATGGCTTCATCACAACCCTCCTCATCGCGTCTGTCTCATTGTCCGCCATGCCATCGGCGGCTGCTCCGGGGAATATGGATGCCTGGTGCGGGAAAAGCAATACCCGGGATCAAGAATTGCCCGCAGCACGATGCCGCACCCTTGCTGCACCGCCACATCGCGCTCACTCCAGCGGCCGCCCCTCCCCCGCTTCTTCGTAGGTGCGACCGTCGCGGATGTGGTAGATGCGGCGGAAGGTGGGAATGATCTTCTCGTCGTGGGTCACGACGATGATGGCCGTGCCGTATTGTTCCGCGATGCGGTTGAGGATGCGGATGACCCCCAGAGCGCGCTCGCTGTCCAGGGGGGCGGTGGGCTCGTCGGCCAGGATGATGGGCGGGCGGTTGGCCAGGGCCCGGGCGATGGCCACGCGCTGCTGCTCGCCGCCGGAGAGCTCCGACACCCGCGCGCCGGCCCGGTGCGCCACGTCCAGGGCCCGCAGCAGTTCCCGGGCCCGGCCGCGCGCCTCGGCGTTGGGCCGTCCGGCCAGCATGGGCAGCAGGGCGACGTTGTCGGTAACGTCGAGAAAGGGGATCAAGTAGGGCGCCTGGAACACGAAGCCGATACGGTCGCGTCGCAGGGTGCGCAGGTCGTCGATCTGCCAGCCGCCCGCCGCCCCGTCGAAGATCGCCTCCCCGTCCAGCAGCATGCGTCCCGCCGTGGGCTCGATGACCGCCCCCAGGCATTTGAGCAGGGTCGACTTGCCCGAGCCGCTGGGGCCGATGAGCCCCACCACCTCGCCGGGATGGATACTCATGTCCACGCCCTTGAGGGCATCGACCGCCGTCTCCCCGGTGCCGTAACGCTTGCGCAGTCCTTCGATCTGGATCGCCGGCCGGGCCCGGCTTGCCGTGGCGAATACCGCTCCCATGTCAGCCTCCGATGGCGGTGGCCGGATCCACCTTGAGGGCCATGCGGATGGCAATCAGGCTGGAGACGGCCGCCAGCGCCAGCACCGCGACGAAGGCGCGCAGGGCGTCGCCCGGTTCCAGCAGGATGTAGCGGGGAAAGATGGGCGCCCAGAAGGTGGCGGCCATCCTGCCCACCATGAAGCCGATCAGGCCCAGGCCCAGGGCCTGCTGCAGGATCATGCCGGCGATGGTGCGGCTGCGCGTGCCGATGAGCTTCAGCACGGCGATCTCCTTGATCTTGCCCAGGGTCATGGTGTAGATGATGAAGGCGATGATGGCGGCGCTGACGATGGCGAGAATGATCAGGAACAGGCCGATCTGCTTGGCGGAGGTGGCGATGAGCTTGGCCACCAGGATTTCCTCCATCTGCGGCTTGGTGTAGGCGGTCAGGCGCTTCCAGCGCCGTATGTTCTCGGCCACCGCCTCCTCGTCCCAGCCGGGGGCCACGCGTACCAGCACGGCGTTGACCATGCGGCTGGTGAGCTGGCTCGCCTGCACCGCCTCCAGCAGGCCGGGCACGCCCGGACGGTTGAGCTGGGGATTGGCCGCGGTGCGGGCGCGCTCGTTGAGGATGGCGTCGTTGTCCTTGAGGAACTGGGCTTCCTGGGCGTCCTTCAGGGGAATGAACAGCATGGGATCGCCGCTGGACGACACCATGCGCCGCGTCAGCCCCACCACCGTGTACTCGTGGCGCCGCACGCGCACCGTGTCGCCCACACGAAAACCGGTCTTCACGTCGGCCACGGCTTCGTAGTGGCTGCGCGTGATGGGACGGCCATCCACCAGGTACAGGGGCTCGCCCGGGCGCCCCCCTTCGAAGCCCACCACCATCACCCGCACGTCGCGCCCGGCGCGATTGACCTGCATGGTGAGATAGGTGACGTTGCCCGCCGCTGCCACCCCCGGCAGGGCCTGGATGCTGCGGTACACGTCGTCGTGCAGGCTGGACGATTCGGCGTAGGGTCCCAGCGTGTCCTTCTGCACCACCCACAGATCGGCGCCGCTGCCGTTGAGCAGGGCCTTGGCGTCGTCCACCATGCCCCGATACACCCCCGCCATGGTGAGGGTGGCACCCACCAGCAGCCCGAGGCCCAGGCCCGTGAACACGAACTTGCCCCAGGAGTGCAGGATGTCGCGGCCGGCGAGGCTGATCATGGCATCACATGCGCGCCAGGGATTCGGCCACGGTCACGCGCAGTCCCGCGCGCAGTTCCTGGGCCGTGTACAGCACGACCTGGTCGCCCGCGGCCAGGCCCGAGAGGATCTGGGTGCGCCCGTCCAGGGTCTGCACACCGGTGCGCACGGGAACGAAGCGCGTTCTTCCTTCGATCACGCGCCACACGCCCTCCTCACCCCCCATGCGCCTGACGGCGGCGCTGGGCACGAACAGGGCCCCGGGCACCACCGGCTGGCGGATGGTCACTTCCGCCAGCTCGCCGATGGACAGCCTGCCCGGCTCGGCGGCGAAGGCGATGTTCACCACCCGCTCCTCGGTCACCGCATCGCTCGCCAGTTCCACCCGCGCCACCCGGCCCGGCAAGGGCTGCCGGCCGCGGGAGCGCAGCAGGATTTCCGCCGGCTGCCCGGGTTCGATGCCGCCCACGCGCGACTGCTCGATGCGCGCCCGCAGCCACAGGCTGCCGCCGTCCACCACGCGCAGCGCCGCCTGCCCCGCCACCAGGGTGCTGCCCGGCTCGGCCTCGCGGGCGATGACGATGCCATCGACCGGGCTGACCAGGCGCTGGTGGCTGCGCTGGCGTGCGACGCTGTCGCGCTCCGCGCCGGCCCGCGCCAGATCCCGCTGCGCCGCCGCCAGGGCCGCCTGGGCCGCCTCGGCCGCGGCGCGGGCGGCGGCGGCCTCGTGGGCCTTGGCATCGCCGGCGTCGCGGCTGACGAAACCCTTGGCCGTAAGCTCCCGGTAGCGGGCGGCGCTGGCGCCGGCCAGCTGGGCCCGGCTTGCCGCCTCCCGCGCCTGGGCCGCCGCCATCTCCACGGCATAGACGGCGCGCGCCCGGGCGCTGTCGGCGGCGGCGAGGCGCTGGTCCAGGTCTACCGGGTCCATCTCCGCCAGCACCTGCCCGGCCTTCACCACGTCGCCCTGGTCCACATGCACCGCCAGCAGCCGTCCCGGCTGGGTCGGGCCAATGGCATAGGCATGGCGCGCCTCCACGGTGCCGATGCCGAACACCGCCGGCTGCAGGTCGCCCCGGGCGACGGGGGCGACCGTGACACGCACCGGCGCCATGGGTCCCTGGGTCAGGGCGATCCAGGCGAATGCCATGACGACGGCCAGGCCGCCGGTGATCAGGCCGTACTGGCGCAGCCGCGCCCTATTCAGCTTCATCTCCGCCTCCGCACTTGCGTATGCCGTCCAGGAACAAGGGAAAAACGCGCCGGGCGCGCCGCGGCATGTCCTTGTAATTGCCCTGGATGGCCGCCTGCATCACCAAGCCCTGGATGGCGCCGATGAACAGGTTGGCCGCCGCCTCCGCATCCAGTTGCCCCCGCGCCAGTCCTTGCCCCTGGGCGGCGCGCAGCAGGGATACCAGGGTCTCCCGGTAACGGGCCAGGATGCCGCGCACCAGCTGCTTGGGCCGCGAGTCCTGGGCGCTCTGCAGTTCGTGGAACAGGATGCGCGGCATCGCCGGATAGCGCGCGATCAGGGCGGTGTGGGCCAGGAAGATGCGCTCCAGCGCCTGCAGCGGATCGTCCGCCTCCGCGGCGGCCCGCTCCACGGCCTGGGCCAGCTGGCCGCCCATCCAGTCCACCACGGCGGCCCAGATGCTCTCCTTGGTGGGGAAATGGCGGAAGATCGCCCCCTGGGTGAGCCCGATGGCCTGCGCCATGTGCTGGGTGGTGATGCGCTCCGGGCTTTCGTTCTCCGCCAGGCGAATCGCCGCGCCGACGATGTCGTCCTGTCGTTCCTCGGTGCTCAGTCTTTGTCTGGCCTGTTTCATCGGACACCCGAATTAAGTAAGCAATCAATTACTATCTTACAGGCGCCGGCGCCGGCTTTCAAGGCCCCGTGGGGCGGGGATTTCTGCGACTGTGCAAAAGAGGGAAACCGGGGGGGATCTGGAGACGGCCCCCGCCTCCCGTCCGGGCGGAAGGCGGGCGGCGCCAGGCGGGATCAGTGCTTGATCGGCTTCCAGCCCGGATGGTTGAAGTGCTTGCCGTAGGCGTTGAGGGCCTCGACCACCTTCACCGCACCTTCCTCCCGGTGGCTACCGGCCTTCATGGCATCCATGCCTTCGGTGAGCTGCGCCAGCACCACGTGCAGCTGGGCGTCGGCGTCGGGGCTCAGCTTGCAGTTGGCGACCACGTAGCCCACCTCGCCCTCGAGCTTCTTCACCAGGGCCTCGTAGCGGGCGGCGTCCATCTTGCCTTCGTGGATATCGTGCAAGGACTTGCTCATCTCGCTGCGCATGTTGTCCATGCCCGTGCGCAAGGCTTCGTCGGTGGGCCACTTCTTGCCCTTGTTCAGGGACAGCTTGACTGCGCCGTGGTCATGCCCTTCGTGGGAATGACCCTTCTCGGCCGCCCACAGGGCGCCGGGACCGACGACAAGACCCGCCGCGGCGAGCCAGACAACGAGGGATTTCTTCGCGAACATGGGTTTGTCCTTTAGTTACGGCCGGGCTGTCGCCCTTAACGCTCGCTTCGCTCGCGTTAGCCTTTACTGAAACTGACGTTTTCCGTTAGTAGGGCGGCGCGTTTGCGGCACCGTCGGACAGGAGATTACAGGGCGCTGCTTAACCGCTCCTTAATGTGACTCCCCGTTGAAATCCCACAGCAGGTGGGCATCCAGCAGCAGGCGATAGCGCGCTTCCAGGGCGTCGAGCTGCCCCAGGCGGGCGGCGAGTGCGGCTTCGTTGGCCTGGCGCCGCGCCGCCAGCACCTCGGCGAGGCTCGCTTCACCCAGGCCATGGGCGCGCGCCGTGAGCTCCGCCGCCTCGCCCATGCGCTCGGCGGCACTGCGCGCATTGGCCCAGTGGCCGTGGGCGGCCACGGCCCGGGTGTACAAGGCGTCGGCTTGGGTCTGTGCCCGCACCAGCGCCGCCGCCTCCCGCTGGGAAGCGGCCT
>JBMOQT010000038.1:0-18691 GCA_049320945.1 Pseudomonadota bacterium | reverse complement strand
CAATCCGCGCGCTCGCCGCGGCGCGCTGAAGCCCCGAGGCCGCCAGGAGGAAACCGCCGTCGACGCAAAGACGCAGAGGCCGCAAAGAACGATCGACAGCCTTACCCTTTGGGTGTCGGCCATCCTTCAGGATTTTCCTTTGCGTCCTTTGCGTTGCCTCGCGTCCTTTGCGTTAAGTGCGGTTCCATGCAGGGCGGCGGCGCCGCCCCGCCGTCCGCGGCCCGCTGGCTCTGGTTCAGGGTCTGGTTGAGGTCTTTCGCCTTGCGCCGCAGCTTCTCGAACTCCCGCTGCAGCCGCTCCAGTTCTTCGTCGGACAGGCTCTCCAGATTCACCAGGCCGTTGCGCGCGCCCCGCACGCTGCGGATCAGCTCATCGAGCTTCAGATGGACCGCCTTGGCATCGCGGTTCTGGGTGTTCTGGATCAGGAATACCATCAGGAAGGTGACGATGGTGGTCAGGGTATTGATGACCAGCTGCCAGGTGTCCGAGAAACCGAACAGCGGACCGGTGACCGCCCATAGGGCGATCAACAGCGCGGCGCCTATGAAGACGCCAGGCGAGCCCAGGACGTTGGCTGTGCTGACGGCGAAACGCCGGAAGAAGTCGTTCATACACTTCCCTTGTCATGGTTGCCGGCGCGCCGCCGCGGCGCGGCCGGTCAAGCAGGGGGAAGCGAGTTCCGTGCCAACGACCCGGGGGTGCCGCTCAGCGCCGGCCCCGACGCCAGGCGATGGGCCCAGCGGGTGGTCTCGGGCAGGCGATAGCGCGGGGAGCAGGCCAGCACCCAGCGGATGGCCGTTTCCAGGCTGACCCGGTGGCCGATGGAAACGTAGAGGGGCTGCACGTGGTCGCGGGTGCGCAGCACGGCGCCGATGATCTCGCCGCGATCGATCAGGGGCGCCCACGCGCCGCGCTCGGGCGGCGGTTCTTCGTGGCTGCCGCACAGGCGGCTCTTGGCCGCCCCGATGCTCGGGATGTCCAGCAGCAGACCCACGTGGGAGGCGATGCCGATGCGGCGCGGATGGGCGATGCCTTGGCCGTCGTAGAGGATCAGGTCGGGGCGCTGCGACAACTGTTCGAAGGCCTGCAGCACCGCGGGCACCTCCCGGAAGGACAGCAGCCCGGGTACGTAGGGAAAGCGCGTCGGCACCCGCGCCACCGACTGCTCCACCAGTTCCAGCTCCGGGTAGCTCAACACCGCTATTGCGGCACGGGTGACGCGGCCGTTGTCCTCGAAGCCGACATCGATGCCGGCGACGCGGCGCACCTCGCCCAGCCTGTCCTCGCGCACGACCAGGGGCGCCAGCTGGCGCTGCAGGGCGACCGCTTCCCTCGGCGTGATATCCCAGGGATGGAAGGGGGAAGCGAAGGGAGTCATCGGCACTGTCTCCGTGGGGCAGCTGCCGTCAGGTTCGGGCGATCAGCAGGGGCACGTACATTTCGTCTTCGCTGACGCCGCCGTGCACCCCCACCTGGACATGGCGCTTTTCCCCGGGCAGCCAGTCCTTGATGGTCCAGTCGTCGCGCATCACCAGGGTATAGTCGCCGATACGCTCGGCCAGGCGCGGCGCCGGCGCGCCGCTTCCGAACCAGCCCCGCTCCAGCAGCTCGCGGCTGAAAAACAGCTCGGCGCACGCGCCGAAGCGCTCGCGGACGTAGTGCTCGAACTCGGAGCGCTTGTCCTCCCGCACGTAGCAGTAGGCAATACGGCGCTCGCCGCACAGGGGCCGCGCCAGGGTGGCGAGGAAGTCCGGATGGTCGCCGGCGTCGATCACCCGGTCTGCCGGCGAATCGATGAAGCCGTGATCCGCCGTCACCAGCACGCTGGTGCCGGTGCCCAGCAACCGCGCCAGAAAGGCGCCGAAAGCGTCGTCCAACTGGTGGAACACGGCTGCGGCTTCCGCGCTGCCGATGCCGTAGTGGTGCGCCGTGTGGTCCAGCTCCGGGTAATAGGCGTAGATGAACTTGGACTCAGCGTCGCCGCGCACGACGGCTTCGATGGCGCGGAACATTTCATCGGTGGTCTTGTAGGCGAGGCGCGCCGCCTGCCCGCAGTGATAGCGGTTGAACGGCGAGTCGCAGATGGAGGCGGGCGAGATTGCGTAGGCGCGGCGCGCCATGCGGTCGAACAGCGAGCCGACGCAGAACAGCCGCCCGGGCAGTTGCTCCACGTCGTCGAAGGGCTCGCCGGTGCGCGGCGTGAGGGGCAGGATGGCGGCGACCCGGTCCAGTTCGCGCAGGTACATATGCCATCCCGTCAAGCCGTGCTGCTGGGCGGCGACGCCGGTCATCAGCGCCGTGACGGCGCTGGCCGTGGTCGAGGGGAACACGGAAGTGAGGCGCATCCACAGGTGCCCATGGAGATTGCCGCCCGCCCCTACCGTGTTGAGGTAGCGAAAGCCCAGCCCGTCCAGCACCAGCAGCACGATGGCGCGGCTGCGGGTGAGCATGGTCAAGTCGAAATCCCGCAGGCGCGGGTAGGGCGAGGGCGGCGCACCGCAGGCGTCGCCCAGGGAGCGCATGAGGTTGACGATACTGCCGCCGGCGTAGTCGGGCAGGACCATCCGGGCTACTGCTTCTGATAGGTGCCCACCAGTTCGGCGCTGGCCAGGATATGGCCTTGCATGCGCTTCTCCAGCGCCGCCTTGGTAGGGTGATGCAGGTCGGGCAGGACCGTGTCGAGGGCGTAGAGCTTATGGAAATAGCGGTGACGGCCGATGGGCGGGCAGGGGCCGCCGTAGCCGGTGCGCCGCCAGTCGTTGCTGCCCTCCAGCGTGCCGGCCGGCAGCCGCGCCGCAGTCACGCCTTCGGGCAGGCCCGTGGCGTCGGCCGGCAGGTTGTAGAGCACCCAATGCACCCAGGTCATGCGCGGCGCCGCCGGGTCCGGCGCGTCCGGGTCGTCCACGATCAGGGCGAAGCTCTTGGTCCCGGGGGGCGCGCCCGACCACGCCAGCGGCGGCGACAAGTCCTGCCCCTGGCAGGTGTAGCGTGCAGGTATGGGGCCGTTATGGTGAAAGGCGGCGGAAGTCAGGACGAGCGTCATGGCCAATGTCATGGACAACATGGGTGCTCCGGGCGCACTGCCTATCGCGGAAGCCTGCGCGCACCGGGCGGCGCACGGGGGTAATCAAGCTTTGCGGCCGGAAGTCAGTAGTCTTCTCGGTGGGGCGTCGATCCTTCCGCCGGCGCGCCGGTGTCCGGATCGATCCAGTCGGAAATGCCCAATTCCTCTTCGGCTTCCTGCAGGGATTCGCCTGGCTCGAAGTCCGACTCGGCGTTGTATTCCATGTCCTCGACAGCTTCGAGGAGAGTCGGGAAGGGGCCGAATTCCTCGCCGGTCTCCTTGTCCTGCCAATAGAACCCGTCCGGACGTTCGATGATGCGGGTCTTGTCGTAGTCGGGGGGTGTTTCGGGAATAGCTTTGCGCATATCGCCTCCTTCCTGGTCCCGCGCGGCTTCTTCGTGGACAGCATACTCCTTTTTTTGTCCGCTTTGACTAGAGCGCTTGATGGAAGTCAACGGAGCGCTTTCCCATTCTTGTGCGCCGCGCCTGCCGAGGGATATAGTTGAGCATCGCTCAATCCAGATAAAACAAACAGATAATGCGCCAACTGTCACCCCTGTCTGCGGATCTCCTGTACCGGCGCTGCGATGAAGCGCTGCTGCCGTTTGACACCACCGCCGAGCTGCCGCCGCTGGACGGCACGGTGGGCCAGGCGCGTGCCATCGATGCCACGCGCTTTGCCATCGACATAAAGCGGCACGGCTACAATCTGTTCGTGCTGGGCGAGCCCGGCACCGGTCGCCACGCGCTGGTGCGGCGCGTTCTGCAAGAGCAGGCCATGCGCGAGCCGCCGCCGGCCGAGTGGTGCTATGTGAACAATTTCAGCGAGCCGAACCGGCCGCGCGTGTTGAGCCTGCCGGCCGGACGCGGCGCGCAGTTGCGCCGTGACATGCAGCAGTTCACGCAAGAGGTGGGCTCCGCCATCACCGCTGCCCTGGAGAGCGACGAGTTCCGCACGCGCACGGAAGCCATCCAGGCCGAGTACAAGCAACGCGAGGAGCAGGCCCTGCGCGAGCTGGGCAGTGCTTCCGGGGCCCAGGGCATTGCCTTGCTGCGCACGCCGCAAGGCTTCGTGTTTGCGCCCATGAAGGGCGAAGAAACCATGGAGCCGGACGAGTTTGCGCAGCTGCCCGACGAGGAGAAGGATCGCATCGGCAGGCTGATGGACGAGTACGGGGAGGCGCTGCACAAGCTGCTGCACCAGTTCCCCCGCTGGCGGCGCGAGATGCAGGCGCGCCTGAAACAGGCGAGCCGCGACGCCACGGCGCTGGCCGTGGGCCACCTGATCGAGGACCTGAAGGAACGCTACACCGACCTGCTCAACGTGCTGCACTTCCTCGACGAGGTGCTGGAGGACGTGGTGGAGAGCGGCGAGGGCCTGCGCGCCGGCGAGCGCGGCGAGGGCGAGGGGGCGATATCCCTGCAGCGCTACCAGGTCAACCTGCTGGTGGATCACACGAGGACTCCAGCGGCGCCGGTGGTGTTCGAGGACAATCCCAACTTCCAGAACCTGGTGGGGCGCATCGACCATCTCGCCCACATGGGTACGCTGGTCACCAACTTCACCCTGATCAAGGGCGGGGCGCTGCACCGGGCCAACGGCGGCTATCTCATGCTCGACGCCGCCAAGGTGCTGACCCAGCCCTATGCCTGGGAAGGCCTCAAGCGGGCATTGAAGGCGGGGCAGGTGCGCATCGAAACCCTGGGCCAGGCCTTCGGCTGGGTTAGCACCCTGCCCATGGAGCCGGAGCCCATTCCCCTGAACGTCAAGGTGGTGCTGTTCGGCGAACGCATCCTCTATTACCTGCTCAGGGAATACGATCCCGAGTTCGAGGAGCTGTTCAAGGTCGCCGCCGATTTCGAGAGCGATTTCGACCGCAGCGGGGAAAACATCCGCGGCTATGCCCAGTTCGTGGCGCGCATCGCCGGCGCCCAAGGCCTGCGCCCCTTTGAACGGGGCGCCGTGGCGCGCCTGATCGAGCACAGCGCGCGCCTGGCCGAAGACGCGGAAAAGCTCACGGCGCGCAGCCGCCCCATCAGCGACCTGATGCAGGAGGCGGACTACCGGGCCGGCCGGGCCGGGCGCGACCGGGTGGCGCGGGCCGACGTGGAGGCGGCGCTGCAGGCGGCAATCCGCCGCGCCGAGCGCCTGCGCAGCGCCGTGCAGCAGGAGATTCTGCGCAATACCCTGCTGATCTCCACCTCCGGCGACCACGTGGGCCAGGTCAACGGCCTGGCGGTGATCGACCTGGGCGAGTTCATGTTCGCCCACCCGGTGCGCATCACCGCCACGGCGCGCGTGGGCGAGGGCGATGTGATTGACATCGAGCGCGAAAGCGAACTCGGCGGCGCCATTCACTCTAAGGGAGTGATGATCCTGGCGTCTTTCCTCGCCACGCGCTACGCGCGCCGGCTGCCCCTGTCGCTCACCGCCAGCCTGGTGTTCGAGCAGTCCTACGGGCCGGTGGAGGGGGACAGCGCGTCCCTGGCGGAACTGTGCGCCCTGCTGTCGTCCCTGGCCAACATCGCGATCAAGCAGTCGCTGGCGGTGACCGGCTCCGTGAACCAGCACGGGGCGGTGCAGCCCATTGGCGGCGTGAACGAGAAGATCGAGGGGTTTTTCGACATCTGCCGCGCCCGGGGGCTGACCGGCGACCAGGGTGTCGTGATTCCGGCGTCCAACGTCAAGCATCTCATGCTGCGCGAGGATGTGGTGGCGGCGGCGGCCGCAGGGCAGTTCCACATCTATGCCGTGGAGCACGTGGATGAAGCCATAGAGATCCTCACCGGCGTGGCCGCCGGCGAGCCGGACGAAACCGGCGTGGTGCCCGCCGGGTCGATCAATTTCCTGGTGGCGAGCCAGCTCCACGAGATGTCCCTGCTGCGCCAGGAGTACGGCGGCCACGCCAAGCCCAAACGCAGGCGCAAGGAGCAGTGATATGGCCGAGCTTGAACTGAAGCGGGACGATGCGCTGATCGTCGTCGACGTGCAGAACGATTTCCTTCCGGGCGGCAGCCTGGCCGTACCCCGGGGCGATGAAGTGGTGCCGGTGCTCAACGGCTACATCGAGCGTTTCCACGCCCGCGGCCTGCCGCTGTTCGCCACGCGCGACTGGCACCCCTCCGAGCATTGCTCCTTCCACAGCCGCGGCGGGCCCTGGCCGCCCCATTGCGTCGCCAACACCAGGGGGGCGGAGTTCGCCCCAGGCCTCGAACTGCCACGCAGCACGCGCATCATATCCAAGGCCACGCGCGAGGAGGCAGACGCCTATTCGGGCTTCAACGCCACCGACCTGGCGGCGCAATTGCGCGCGGCGGGGGTGACGCGGGTGTTCGTGGGCGGGCTGGCCACCGACTACTGTGTGCTCAACACGGTCAAGGATGCCCTCCGGGAGGGCTTCGACGTGGTGCTGCTCACGGACGCAGTGCGGGCCGTGGACGTGAAGCCGGGCGACGGCGACGCGGCCATCGCCGAGATGCAGTCCCTGGGCGCGCGCACGGCACGGCTGGAGGATCTGGGCGCATGAGCTCAAACAGGCGCTCCCCGACATGAACGAAGAATCGCTGCTGCTCACCGATCTGTACCAGCTCACCATGCTCCAGGCCTATTACGACCGTGGCATGAACGGAGCCGCGGTGTTCGAGTTCTTCGTGCGCAAGCTGCCGGAGGAGCGCAACTTCCTCGTGGCCGCCGGGCTGGAGCAGGCCCTGGACTACCTGGAGCACGCCCGGTTCACCGAGGCCGAGCTGGACTGGCTGCGCGGCTGCGGGCGCCTGCGGCGCGACTTCGTGGACTCCCTGGCCGACTGGCGCTTCACCGGCGACGTGGACGCCATGGCCGAGGGCACGGTGTTCTTCGCCGACGAGCCCATCCTGCGGGTGACGGCGCCCCTGCGCGAAGCGCAGCTGGTGGAGACCCGCCTCATCAACCTGCTGCAGTTCCAGTCCATGGTGGCGTCCAAGGCGGTGCGCTGCGTGCTGGCGGCGGGCGGGGCGGCGCTGGCGGATTTCGGTCTGCGCCGGGCTCACGGGGCGGAAGCCGGCCTGCTGTCGGCGCGCGCCAGCTACCTGGCCGGCTTCACCGGCAGCGCCACGGTGCTGGCGGGCATGCGCTGGGGCATCCCCCTGTTCGGCACCATGGCCCATTCCTACATCCAGGCCCACGAGTCGGAGACGGCCGCCTTCGAGCACTTCGCCCGGTCGCATCCGGCCGGCGCCACCCTGCTCATCGACACCTACGACACCGAGGCCGCCGCGCGCAAGGTGGTGGCCCTGGCGCGGCGCCTGGCCGGCGAGGGCATCGCCGTCCAGGGCGTGCGCATCGACAGCGGCGACCTGGCGGAGCACGCCCGGCACGTGCGCCACATCCTGGACGAGGGGGGGCTGCCGGGCCTGAAGATTTTCGCCAGCGGCAACCTGGACGAGTACCGCATCCGCGAGCTGCGCGCCGCCGATGCACCCATCGACGGCTACGGCGTGGGCACGCGCATGAACACTTCCGCCGACAAGCCCTACCTGGACTGCGCCTACAAGCTGCAGGAATATGCCGGCCGGCCGTGCCGCAAGCGCTCCGAAGGCAAGGCCACCTGGCCCGGACGCAAGCAGGTGTACCGCAGCCACGGGGGCGACGGCCGGATGAGCGGCGACCTGCTTACGGTCCTGAGCGATCCGCGTCCGGGTGAAGCGCTGCTGCGCCCGGTGATGCGCGGCGGCCGGCGCCTGGCCGATTCGCCCGAGCTGGCCAGCGTGCGGGAGCATGCGGCGCACCAGGTGGCGCAGCTGCCCGAGGCCCTGCGCAGCCTGGATCCGGCGGCGGCCTATCCCGTGGCCGTGTCGGAAGTGGTGCGCCAGCTGGCCCGCGCCGTCGATCGGCGCAGCGCCCTGGACGAACCCTCGTCTTAGCCCATGCCTCTGCACAACGCCGACATTGCCGCGGTCTTCGACGAAATCGCCGACCTGCTGGAGATCGAGGCGGCCAATCCGTTCCGCATCCGCGCCTACCGCAATGCCGCGCGCATCGTCGGCGAGCTGGGGCGCGACGTTCCGGCCATGGTGGCCAAGGGCGAGGATCTCACCACGCTGCCGGGCATCGGCGCCGATCTGGCGGCCAAGATCAAGGAGATCGTGGATACCGGCAAATGCGCCCAGCTGGAGCGCCTGCGCAAGGAAGTGCCGCCGGCGGTGTCCGAGCTGCTGCGCCTGCCCGGGCTGGGGCCCAAGCGTGTGCGCGCCCTGTGGCACGACCTGGACATCCAGACCCTGGAGCAGCTGCACCGCGCCGCCCGGGACGGGCGCATCCGCGACCTGCCGGGCTTCGGCGAGAAGACCGAGCAGAAAATCCTGCAGGCGGCGGAGGCCCACCTCAGCAAGGTGCAGCGCTACAAGCTGGCCCTGGCCGCCCAGTATGCCGAGGCCCTGGCCGCCCACCTGCGGCGCCTGCCAGGGGTAGACAAGGTCGAGGTGGCGGGCAGCTACCGGCGCATGCGCGAGACTGTGGGCGACCTGGACCTCATCGTCTCGGGCACCGGCGACGGCGTGATGGAGGCCTTCACCGGCTACGACGAGGTACGGGAAGTGCTGTCGGCGGGACCGACCCGGGCCAGCGTGGTGCTGCGCAACGGCATGCAGGTGGACCTGCGCCTGGTGCCGCCCAAGAGCTATGGCGCTGCCCTGTGCTACTTCACCGGTTCCAAGGCCCACAACATCGCCCTGCGCCGCATCGCCCAGGACAAGGGGCTCAAGCTCAACGAGTACGGCGTGTTTCGCGGCGACCGGGCGATCGCCGGCGAAACCGAGGAATCGGTCTATCGCAGCCTGGGGCTGCCTTTCATTCCTCCGGAGCTGCGCGAGGACCGGGGCGAGATCGAGGCGGCGCGCGCCGGGCGGCTGCCCCGGCTGGTGGAGCTGGCCGACCTCAAGGGCGACCTGCACGCCCATACCAAGGCCACCGACGGCCACGACAGCCTGCGCGACATGGCGCTGGCGGCCAAGGCGGCGGGGCTCCAGTACCTGGCCATCACCGAGCATTCGCGCCGGCTGGCCATGGCCCGCGGCCTGGATCCGGAGCGCCTGGCCAAGCAGATCGACGAGATCGACCGGCTCAACGGCGAGCTGGAGGGCTTCGTCCTGCTCAAGGGCATAGAGGTGGACATCCTGGAGGACGGCAGCCTGGATCTGCCCGACGCCATCCTGGCGCGCCTGGACATCGTGGTGGGGGCGGTGCATTCCCGCTTCGACCTGCCCCGCGCCAGGCAGACCGAGCGCATCCTGCGGGCCATGGACCATCCCCATTTCCACCTGCTGGCCCATCCCCTGGGGCGCCTGATCGGCACGCGCGAGCCCTATGACGTGGATATGCTGCGCATCATCCGCCACGCCCGCAGCCGCGGCTGCTACCTGGAGCTCAACGCCCATCCCGAGCGCCTGGACCTGATCGACAGCCATTGCATGGCGGCGCGCGACGAGGGCGTGCTGGTGGCCATCAACTCGGACGCCCACAGCGCTCTCGACTTCGCCAATCTGCGCTTCGGCGTCGGTCAGGCCCGGCGCGGCTGGCTGGAGGCCAGGGACGTGCTCAACACCCGGTCGCTGCGGGAGCTGCGCAAGTTGTTGTAGGTCGGGCTTCAGCCCGACTCGAACATCGAGGACCGATCAATCCACGCCGCGCGCGGCCCCGGCGCTGCGGCGGGTGGGTCGGGCTTGTGCCGTCTTGTGACCAGGCACCACGCCGGTCGAGCCGCGCAGGATGAGATCGACCGGGATCTCCTCGCGTTGCGGACAGGCGCCAGTGGACAGCCAGCGCAGGAGTGTCTCGGCCGCCCGCCGGCCCATTTCCTCCTGGGGCACGCGTACCGTCGTGATCCCCGGAGGGAGCTGGGACGCGAGGTCCGTGTCATCGAAGCCGGTGATGGAGATTTCCCCCGGCACCGCCAGGCCCTGCGCCTGTGTCTCGAGCAAGGCGCCGGTGGCGAGGATGTCGTTGCCGCAGACGACGGCCGTGGGGCGGGGCGAGAGCGCCAGCAGCGTCCTCATGCCCGTCCGCCCTCCCACCAGCGAGAATGGCTGTTCGATGATTCTTTTGTCATCGAGACTGAGTCCGGCCGCCTCCAGTTCGCGCCGCACGCCTTCGATGCGATCGCGCGCCCGGTCGTTGTGGCGGGTTTCGCCGGACAGGACAGCGAAGGAGCGGTGTCCGAGATCAAGCAGATGTCGGGTTACGCGCCGCGCGGCCGCGACATTGTCGAAGCCGAGCGCGGGATGCCGGCCATCGCAGTTGACCGACCAGGTCAGCAGCACGGGCACGCCGAACTGCTCGATCAGCTGGAAGGTTTCCGGCGCATGGTCGCAGCCCACCAGGACCAACGCGTCGACGCCGCGCTCGATGAGGGCCCGCGTCACCTCGGTTTCGATCGCCAGGTCATAGTCGTGGCAGGCGACCAGCAGATGGTAGCCCGCTTCGAACAGCCGGGTCTGCAAGGCATGTGTCGCGCGGGCGAAGATCGCGCCAGTGAGCGTGGGCACGACGGTGCCCACGGTCGAAGTGCGGCGCGAGGCGAGCGCCCGTGCCGCGCCGTCGGGCACGTAGCCAAGCGCGCGGATGGCTTCGAGGACGCGATCGCGCGTGCCGCTGCGCACCAGCTGGGGCGTCGACAGCACGCGGGACACCGTGGCCGGTGATACGTTCGCGGCGCGTGCGACATCGGCGAGCTTCGGCTTGGCCAAGGCCGGCCCGCGATCCGGGTAGGGGCGGGCGGGGTCAGTCATGAAAGCGCATCCAATCTCGCCAAACAAAAAATACAAGTCCAATTATAAGCTTAGAATTTGCCTTGACAAGCGAGTTACCCGCTGTTACTTTAATTTTGAAAGCGCTTACATTCATTCGTATCATATAGATGAGAAGGCGCGATACAAGTACGGCCGCAGCGACACGGCCGCATCGGGTGTGGGGAAGGCATGGGATCCAAGAACTGGCATCGCGTCTGGATTGGAGCACTGACGATCGCCGTACTGGCGCTAGCGTGGTACGTCCTGACCGACGTCACGCATACCGTTAGCGGCGGGCGCTTCCCGTCGGTCGCCGATTTCTGGAGCGCCCTGGCCCAGATCGCCACCACCGGCTATGCCGATGGTACGCTGGTCCAGCACGTGCTGCACAGCCTCAAGCTGGTCGTCCTGTCTTTTCTCGTGGCGGTGGCCATCGGCATGCCGATCGGACTGGCGATGGGCTGGAACCGGCGCATCGAGGCCCTGATTAGTCCGATCTTCTCCATGTTGCGGCCGATTCCGCCGCTCGCCTGGATTCCGCTGGCCATCCTGTGGCTCGGCCTGGGCGACGCGGCGAAGGTACTGGTGATCTACGTCGCCGCATTCGTTCCCGCCGTCATCAACGCCCAAGCGGGCGTCAAAAGCATCGAGCCCCACCTGATCGAGGCCTCCCAGATGCTCGGCATCCGCGGCTGGCGCCTGACCTGGGAAGTGCTGGTGCCAGGCGCGCTGCCAATGATCTTCACCGGCTTGCGACTGTCGCTGCAGGCCTCCTGGACCACACTGGTCGCTGCCGAGCTGGTCGGGGCGCTGGCGGGTCTCGGCCGCGTGCTGAACGTGGCGGCGCAGGACATCTATCCGGGAATGATCCTGATCGGCATGGTCAGCGTGGCGATCCTCGGTGGCGCGACGACATGGCTGCTCGGATTCCTCGAGCGCCGGATCATGCCCTGGGTCCAGGCCCACTGAAGCGGCAGCCGGCTTTCCGACCAGGGGAGGAACACGATGACCGTCTTTCGATTGCGCAAGCCGACCTCGCGCGAGCTCAACCTTCTGTCGGCTGTCGGCTTCCTCGGGTTCTTCATCGTCTGGCTGCTACTGTCGGACAGCGGCCTAGTGTCCAAGCAGTTCCTGCCGAGCCCGGCAGACGTGCTCAGGGAGCTCGTCGCCATGGTGCGTGAGCCCTTCGCCGGCTACACAATTCAGCAGCATCTCTGGTCGAGCTTCGTGCGCTACATCGCTGGCTTCGGCCTGGCCGCGATCATCGGCGTCCCGCTGGGCCTGATGATGGGTTGGTTCCGCTGGCTCGACGAGATCGTCTCTCCGCTGTTCGACGGGCTACGTTTCGTCGCCCCGGTGGCGTGGGTGCCATTTGCGGCGCTGTGGTTCGGCACCGGCGTCGGCGGACCGATCCTGATCATCTTCAGCGGGGCGTTTCCGCCGTGCGTGATCAACGCCTACCGGGGCGCCAAGTTCGTCAATCGCAATCTGGTCGAAGCCGGACAAATGCTCGGTGCTGGCCACTTCAGGATGATCACCGAGGTCCTGCTGCCGGCCTCCGTCCCGTCGATTCTCGCCGGACTGCGGGTCAGTGCAGGCCTGGGCTGGATGTCGCTGGTCGGCGCCGAGCTGATCGCCGTCTCGAGCGGAGTCGGCTACCTGATGGTCCAGGGCCAGAGCAACATCAACACGGCCATCGTCATGGCCGGCATGGTGTCCATAGGCATGGTCGGGGTACTGATCGATGCGGCGCTGCGGCGCCTCGAAGGGCAGATCAACCGCCGGCGCGGACGGTGAGCGGGAAAAAAGCGAGAAGGAGGAGAACATATGAATGCCTTCGGCAGCGGCAACGTCGTCAGACAGATTACGGCGGCGCGCAAGGATAGGAACGGCGGGAAAGAAACGGCCGTCAGCGGCAGTGACATTGTGTTCGACAATACGCGACGCGTCTTCCAGCGCGACGGCCGGGAATTTCCGACCCTGGACGGTGTGTCGCTGCACATTGCTGACAAGGAGTTCGTCGTCGTGGTCGGGCCTTCGGGCTGCGGCAAGACGACCCTCATGCGCATGGCGGCCGGGCTGGAGTTTCCTACCTCCGGCGAGGTGAAGGTGGCCGGCAAGGCTATCACCGGCCCCGGTCCCGATCGCGCGGTGGTGTTCCAGCAGTTCGCGCTTTTCCCGTGGAAGACCGTGTATGAAAACATCGACTTCGGCCTGCGCAACAAGGGCCTGCCGGAGAGTGAGCGGCGCGAGCGGATCCAGGGTTACATCCGGATGATGAATCTGGTCGGCTACGAATCCGCCTTTCCGCACCAGCTCTCCGGCGGCATGCAGCAGCGGGTCGCCATCGCGCGCGCCTACGTGCTCGATCCCGACGTGCTGTTGATGGACGAGCCCTTCGGCGCGCTTGACGCGCAGACGCGGGTGGTGATGCAGGAGGAACTGGTGCGCCTGTCGCGCGTCAATCCGCGCACCGTTATGTTCATCACCCACGCCGTCGACGAGGCCGTCTATCTCGCCGACCGGGTCGTGGTCATGACGCGGCGGCCGGCGAAAATCAAGGAGATCATCAACGTCCGGCCGATCCGCGAGGCCGAGCGCTGGGACCGGCTCGAGCGTATCGAGGACGTGATGGACCTCGAGTCTTTCGTGCATCTGAGAACGCGCATCTGGCGTCTGCTGCGCGAGCAGCAGGATGCGGCAGCGCATTGACCCAACACCATTGACAGGAGGAGATCAGGACGATGAAAAGCGTGAAACGAGGATTAGCGGCACTGGCCCTCGCAGCCCTCGCGGGGACCGCGTCGGCGCAGACGGAAATCAACATCAGCTATCAGCCCGCGCTCTACTGGGCGCTGCCGTTCCACATCGCGACGGAGAAGAACTGGTGGACGGAAGTCGGCCTGAAGCCGAACTTCAGCACCTTCCCGGCCGGCGCGCCGCAAGTGGCGGCTGCCCAGGCGAAGTCCTGGGATGTCAGCGGCACCGGCTCGGTGCCGGCCGTGCTCGGCGCGGTGCGCTTCGGGCTGCTGACCATCGGCATCACCAACGACGAGTCGCAGGCCAATGCACTGCTGGTGCGCGGCGAGAAGTTCGATGCCATGAAGGCCAACCCCGCCTCGCTCAAGGGTCAGAAGATCCTGCTCACGACCAACTCGACCGGCGATTACTCGGTTCAGGCCTGCCTGGCCAAGTATGGCCTGAAGAAGACCGACGTGCAGCTGGTCAACCTTGGCCAGGCGCAGATCATCTCTGCGCTGTCCAGCAACAACGGCGATCTGGCGGGCGTGTGGGCGCCCAATACCTACACGCTTGAAGAGAAGGTCGGCGCCAAGACGCTGTGCAGCGGCAAGGATGCCGGCGCCGTCGTACCCGGCGCCCTAGTGGTGCGTCCTGATTTCGCCAAGGAGCGGCCTCAGGATGTGGCGAAGTTCCTCGCGATCTATCTGCGCGCATGGAAGTGGGCCAAGGCGCATCCGAACGAGGCCTTGGCCATGATGAAGAAGTTCTACAGTCAGGGCGGCGTGCAGATCTCTGACGCGGCGATGAAGGCGGAATTCGACACGCGTCCGACCTTCGACCTGGCGCAGCAGCTGGCGGCGCTCGAACGAAAAGGTGGGCCTGCGCAATTTGACGAATGGATGACGCGGATCGCGGAGTTCATGAAGGCCGGCGGCACCATTCCGGCTGCGCCTGAGGCCAGGTCCTACATCACCGACCAGTTCCTGAAGATGGTCGATGCCGATCCGAAGCTGAGGGAGTTTGCCAACAGGGCCGATTAGCACCAACCGAAATGAAAAAGGCGCGGCAGCTGCCACTGCCGCGCCCGGATGAAGTTGATCCAGATCTGGGAAGTCGAGAGGGAACCTCGCAGGAGATTATAGATGCTGAATATCGACGTGCAATACCTCAAGAGGGCGAGCAAGACGCCGGAGACGGGCGAGGACGAAACTCGCGCGGTGGTAATGCAGTTGCTCAAGGAGATCAAGGAGGGGCGCGAAAACAAGGTGCGTGAGCTGTCGGTGAAGTTCGACAAGTGGGACGGCGACATCGTCCTGACCCGTGACTACATCGAGCGCGCCACGCGCGACATCCCGCAACAGATCAAGGACGATATCCGCTTCGCCCACGACCAGGTTTATCGCTTCGCGCGCAAGCAGCGCGAGTCGATGCACGAGTTCCAGACCGAGCTGTATCCGGGGCTGGAAGCAGGACAGAAGCTGATTCCGGTCAACGTCGCCGGCTGCTACGTGCCGGGCGGCCGCTATGCCCATATCGCTTCGGCCTACATGAGCATCGCCACCGCCAAGGCGGCCGGCGTGCCCTTCGTCGTCGCTGCCACGCCCTCGCATCGCGGCCAGGGGCCGCATCCCCTGGTGCTGTACGCGATGCACGTCTCGGGGGCGGACATGATCCTCTGCCTGGGCGGAGTGCAGGCCATCGCTTCCCTGGCTTACGGCCTGTTCACCGGCAAGGAAGCGGACGTGCTCGCCGGGCCGGGCAACAAGTACGTGGCGGAGGCCAAGCGCATCCTGTTCGGGCAGGTTGGCATCGACGTCTTCGCCGGTCCATCCGAGATTCTGGTGCTGGCCGACGAGACCGCCAACCCGCTAACGATCGCAGTCGACCTGGTCGGCCAGGCCGAGCACGGGACCGAGAGCCCCGCCTGGCTCATCACCACGGACGAGAAGCTGGCGCGACAAGTCCTTGAGCTGGTGCCCCAGGTCATCGCCCGGCTGCCAGCGGAAGCGGCGGCCGTGGCGGGTGCGGCCTGGCGCGACTACGGGGAAGTGATGGTCGTGAACGGCCGCGAGGACATGGCGCAGCTGTCGGACCACTACGCTTCGGAGCACCTCGAGGTGCACTGCAAAGACCTCGACTGGTGGCTCGACAATCTTACCACCTACGGCTCCCTGTTCCTCGGCGAGGAGACGACGGTGGCCTACGGCGACAAGACTTCCGGACCGAACCACATCCTGCCAACGAAGAAAGCGGCGCGCTATTCCGGCGGCCTGTCGGTTGGCAAGTTCATCAAGACAGTGACATGGCAGCGCATGACGCGCGAGGCGAACCGCCAGATCGGCGCCGTGACCGCGCGCATCTCACGCCTCGAAGGCATGGAAGCGCACGCGCGCTCGGGCGATCACCGACTCGACCTGTGGCTGCCGGACGAGAGCCATCTCAAGGCAGTGGCCTATGAGCGGCATTGAAATGAACCGATTGGGCTCGCTATTCGATCTCACGGGGCGGCGCGCCCTGGTTACCGGCGGCAACTCGGGGATCGGCGCGGAGATGGGGCGCGCACTGGCCCTGGCCGGCGCCGGTGTGACCCTGGTGGCGCGGCGCGAGAAGGAACTCGCCGCCGCCGCCGGCTGGCTCGCGAGCGAGGGGCTCGATGCCGATTTCATCGCCTGCGACCTCGCCGATCTCGAGTCGCTGCGGGTCTGCGCGCTTGAGGCGCTGGGCCGGCATGGCGCGATCGACATCCTGGTGAATGCGGCGGGGGTAAACCTGCGCCAGCCTTTCATGGAGGTCACGCCGGAGACGTGGAACCTGCATCTCGCGCTGCACCTCGGCGCTCCGTTTTTCCTCACCCAGGCGCTCGCTCCCGCCATGCGCGAGCGGCGCTGGGGGCGGATCCTCAACCTTGCCTCGCTGCAGTCCCTGCGCGCCTTTCCGAACGGCGCGCCATACGGCGCGGGCAAGGGTGGCATCGTGCAGCTCACTCGGGCCATCGCCGAGGAGTGGTCGCGCTACGGCGTCACCTGCAATGCCATAGCGCCCGGGTTCTTCGAGACGCCCCTTACGGCGCCGGTGTTCAACGATCCCACAAAGGCGGCCCAGCTTGCTGCGCAGACGATGATCGGACGCAACGGGCAGATGAGCGACCTGCACGGCGTCACGGTATTCTTCGCCAGCGACGCCTCCGGCTACATCACCGGCCAAACCCTGTACCTGGACGGCGGATTCTCGGCTAAATGAACAGAGGAAGCAATGAAGGCGCTCGTCTATACCCATCCCAACGAAGTCACCTACCGCGACGAGCCGAATCCCGTGGCCGGACCGGGCGAGGTGTTGCTCAGGATCGATGCCGTCGGCATCTGCGGCTCTGACATGCATGCCTATCATGGGCATGATCCGCGGCGCGTACCGCCTCTGATCCTCGGCCATGAGCTGGCCGGCACGATCGTCGCGGGTCCCGACGCCGGCAAGCGGGTGACGGCGAACCCGCTGATCACTTGTGGCCATTGCGACTGGTGCGTCCAGGGGCGCAACAACCTGTGCGCCAACCGCACCATGGTCGGCATGACCCGGCCGGGCGCGTTCGCCGAGTATATGCCGATTCCGGTCGGTAGCCTGATCGAGATTCCCCAAGACATGGACCCGGTGCAGGCTGCGCTGACCGAGCCGGCGGCCACCGCGCTGCACGCGGTCAACCTCTCGATGCGGGCCATGCATCGCCCGCTGCCCGAGCACCGGACCCTCATCATAGGCGCAGGCGCGATTGGCCTGCTGTGCGCCATCCTGCTGCGCGCCTACGGCTGTCGCAATGTCTGGCTGGCGGAAGTGAACCCCCTGCGACGCAGGTCCGCCGAGAAACACGCCGGCTGCAGGACCTGGAATCCCCTCGAGGGCGGTGGCCCCGGCGAGAACGCCGTCGACTACGTCATCGACGCCGTCGGCAGCCGCCAGACGCGCAAGGCGGCGTTTGACGCGATCAAGCCGGGCGGCATGATCATGCACATCGGCCTACAGGACTGGGCGAGCGAGATCGACATGCGCAAGCTGACACTCGCCGAAATCACGCTGCTCGGAACCTACACGTATTCCACCGCCGATCTGCGTGCCACGGTGGCCGCGCTCTATGACGGAGTCTTCGGCAATCTCGCCTGGGTCGAACAGCGCGATCTCGCCGCCGGGGCGAGCGCATTCGACGACCTCGACAACGGACGTACGCAGGCGGCCAAGATCGTGCTGCGGCCGCACTGATCAGCCTGTTGGCAAAAGGCGAGCGGTGTCGGCCTGAAGGCCGACCTGCGTGGCCTGCTAGGCGTTGCGCCGGATGAAGTCGGCGACTCGCGGACAGATCATCTCGCGCCAGCGCCGGCCGCTGAAGATGCCGTAGTGGCCGACGCCGGGCACCAGGAAGTGTTCCTTCCTGTCGGCGGGGATGTTGCTGCACAGGTCGTGGGCGGCCTCGGTCTGGCCCGGACCGGAGATATCGTCCAGTTCGCCTTCCACGGTCATCAGCGCCGTGTTCTGGATGGCCCAGGGGCGCACCCGCTCGCCGTTGATCACCATTTCGCCCCGGGGCAGCAGGTGGCGCTGGAACACCATGTCTATGGTCTCAAGGTAGTACTCGGCCGGCAGGTCCATCACCGCGTTGTACTCGTCGTAGAACTTGCGGTGGGCCGCGGCCGACTCGCCGTCGCCCTGCACCAGGTGGTGGTAGAAATCGATATGGGCCTGCAGGTGCCGGTCCGGATTCATGGCGACGAAGCCGGCGTGCTGCAGGAAGCCCGGGTACACGCGCCGCATGTAGCCGGGGTACTTGAGGGGTACGCGGGTGATGACCTTGATCTCGAACCAGCGCAGGCTGCGGGTCGTGGCGAAGCGGTTGACCTCGGTGGGGGCGCGCCGGGTGTCGATGGGGCCGCCCATGAGGGTCATGGTGCGCGGCTGGGCCGGGTCGTTCTGCGCAGCCATGAGGGAGATGGCCGCCAGCACCGGCACGGTCGGCTGGCATACGGAGATCACGTGCAGATCCGGCGCAAGCCAGCGCATGAATTCCTGCACGTAGGCCACGTAGTCGGCGAAATGGAAGTTGCCCTGGGCCAGGGGCACCTGGCGCGCGTCGATCCA
>JBMOQT010000037.1:0-18701 GCA_049320945.1 Pseudomonadota bacterium | reverse complement strand
CCGACAAGACCTGGCTGTACGGCTCGTCGGAGGCCACCGTCATCGAGACCATCACCAAGGGCCGCAGCAACCAGATGCCCGCCCACAAGGAGTTCCTGGGCGAGGCGAAGAGCCACCTGCTGGCGGCCTATGTGTGGGGCCTGGCCAACGAAGCCGTAGCCAAGAAGTAGCGGCCGGACAAAGTATCATTCGCCGCCCCGTGGCCGCGCGACGGGGCGGTCCCCGACAGAGTAGCATGCGCCATGAGTGAACCCTTGAGACGACCGGACTCGAAGGTCAAAGTCATCCCTATCGTGGAAGAATCCCTCTACGAGGTACAGAAGAAAATCTACCCCCGGGCAGTAACGGGGATTTTTGCCACTTGGCGCTGGATCCTCGTCTGGGCTACGCAGCTGGTCTTCTACGGCCTGTGCTGGCTGGAATGGAACGGCCGCCAGGCGGTGCTGTTCGATCTGGTACACCGCAAGTTCTATATCTTCGGCCTGGTGTTTTGGCCCCAGGACGTGTTTTACCTGGCCGTGCTCCTGATCATTTCGGCCCTCGCCCTGTTCCTATTTACTGCCGTTGCCGGGCGGCTGTGGTGCGGCTATGCCTGCCCCCAGACGGTCTATACGGAAATCTTCATGTGGGTGGAGCGGGTGATCGAGGGCGACCGCATGGCGCGCATGAAGCTAGACGCCCAGCCCATGGGCGCGCGCAAGCTCGCCCTCAAGTCGGCCAAGCACGGCGCCTGGGTGCTGATCGCCCTGTGGACCGGCTTCACCTTCGTCGGCTATTTCACGCCCATCAAGACCCTGGTCCAGGAAACCCTCGCCTGGAACCTGGGGCCGTGGGAGACGTTCTGGATCCTGTTTTACGGGTTCGCCACCTGGGGTAACGCCGGCTTCATGCGCGAGCAGGTGTGCAAGTACATGTGCCCCTATGCCCGCTTCCAGGGGGTGATGTTCGACCCGGACACGCTCATCGTCACCTATGACGCGGAGCGCGGCGAGCCGCGCGGCTCTCGCTCCAAGAAGACGGATCACCGGGCTGCCGGCCTGGGCGACTGCGTGGACTGCGGCATCTGCGTGCAGGTGTGCCCCACAGGCATTGACATCCGCAATGGCCTGCAGTACGAGTGCATCGGCTGTTCCGCCTGCATCGACGCCTGCGATCAGGTGATGGACAAGATGGGCTACCCGCGCGGCCTGATCCGTTATTCGACCGAGAACGCCCTGGCCAAGCACTGGGGCAAGAAGGACATTCTGCGCCATGTTCTCAGGCCCCGCACCCTCATCTATGGCGCCATCCTGTCGGCCATCGTGATCGCTTTCGCCTGGGCGCTGGCGACCAAGGTACCGCTCAAGGTGGACGTGATCCGCGACCGCGCCACCCTGGCGCGCGAGGTGGAGGACGGCAGGATCGAGAACGTGTTCCGCCTGCAGATCATGAACACGGCCGAGGAGCCGCGCCGTTTCAGCATCGGCGTCGTCGGCCTGGAGGGCATCGAGATCGCCTCCGACAGGACGGTGGATATCCCGGCCGCCACTACCCAAAGCGTCTCGGTGCGCGTGCGCGCCGAGCCGGGCGCTGGCCAGCGCGGTTCCAACCGCATCTTCTTCGAGGTGCGCGCCGTAGGCCATGAAGACGTGTTCGTGCGGGAAAAGGCGAGCTTCCTTCTGCCGTGACCGAAGGAGTAGGATAGAGAGCGATGAGCACGGGAACGATCAGCAACGGGCAAAGGAGCGCCAAGGCGGCGCCGCGCAAGTGGTACCGGGAACCCTGGCCCTGGCTGCTCATGGCGGGCCCGGCCGTCGCGGTGCTCGCCGGTATCTTCACCACTTGGCTGGCGGTGAAGAGCAATGACGGCCTGGTGGCGGACGACTACTATAAGCAGGGCGTGGCCATCAACAAGACCCTGGCGCGGGACGAACGCGCGCGGGCGCTGGGGCTGCAGGGCAGCCTGGAGCTGGCGGCGGGCGAAACCGTGCTGCGCCTGGAAGCGAAGGCGGCGGTCGAACTGCCGACGCGGCTGCATCTGGTGCTGTCCCATGCCACCCGTGCGGGCCTGGACCGCGAACTGATCCTTACCGGCGACGCACGGGGCTGGCAGGGTCCGGCCCTGGCGCTGCCGGACGGACATTGGCGGGTGGTCGTGGAAGACGAGGCGAAGACCTGGCGTCTGAGGGGCAATCTGCGCCTGCCGGGCAGCCGCCAGCTTACTCTTGGCAGACCATGAACAAGGCCATCTGGATCCTGTGGCCGTCCTTCGTGGTCGCCGGTATCGCCGAGGCGGTCTTCTTCACCCTGTTCGATCCCCAGGATCTGCCGCTGTTCGGCCTGCCCCACGAGCTGTCGCGAGTGGGCTTCTACTCCCTGGGATTCTTCTTTTTCTGGGCCATCACCGGCGCCTCGAGCGCCTTCACCATCTTCATCCAGAAGACGGCGGACGAGATCAATCGCTGTCCGCTGCCCCCGCGGGAGCGGCCCGACGGCTGCCCGAAGCGCGAGGGCTAGGGGCCACTACGCCTGCGCCTGCGCTCGCGACGGACCGACGCCGATGGGCGGCGGTGCGAGATTGACGATGCGGGTGAACAAGTGGCGGAATTCCTGGTCCGATTCGTGATCGAAGCGCGGGTCGCCGTTCTCACCGAAGGCATCGGCGATCTCGGCCCAGTCTTCCGGCTTGAGGTGCTGCTTCGCCAGAGGAATCACCACGTTTTCCTCAAGCGCCATGTGCTTTACTACTTCGTTGGCGAAGGTCTCAGCAGCGGCGCTGAATTCCTCCAGGCCGTTGGGGGCGCCGGCCTCGAAGCGGCCCAGGGCCAGCTCCAGCTCCTTCACGTGCCGGTCGCCATCCGCATGCTGCTGCTCCAGCTCTGCCACCACCGCGTCCGCCTCGTGGGTGCGCGCCTTGAGCTTGCGGAACAAATAGGCATTCTCCTTGGGGTGGTGCAGTTTCTGGGGAAAGGACTCGATGTAGAACACCATGGCCCACAACAGCTTGAAATTGGGCTCGGTGCCCTTCTCCTTCATTTCGCGCAGAAGAAAGCGCAGGCCGTGGATGACCGCGGCGAGCGAGCGGTGCTCGTCCAGGATGATGGTCAAGGCGGTGTTGAGCATGGCTACTCCTAGCGATAGACCAGAACGGGAATCTTGGAGTGGGTGAGCACCTTCTGCGTCTCGCTGCCCAGCAGCAGACCCGACAGGCCGCGCCGTCCATGGGAGGCCATGAAGATGAGATCGCAGCCGGCCACGGTTGCCGCACTTATGATGGCGTCGTAGGGGGAGTCGCTGGTGTCCGTGCGTACGGCAGCGGGGACACCCGCGGCACGGGCAATCTCCTCGGCCGCGCCGAGGATTTCCTTGGCCTGCTTTTCGGCCATCTCGGCGAATTTCTCCGGCGTGGTGGGATCGATCAGCGCGCCTTCGCCGTAGAAGGCGACGGGGTAGTCGGGCTTGGCATAGAAGAAGGTGATGCGCGCTCCCGCCTCCTTGGCGAACTCTACCGCCTTCCTCACCGCCTCGGTCGAGAGGGGAGAACCGTCGGTAGGCACCAAGATATGCTTGAACATAGCTGTCTCCTGTGGTGGTCGTTGGAGAAAAATTCTTTCAAATTATAGAACTGCAGGTTTTCCGGCGCTTGACCCAAGTCAATACCCCATCGCCGGTTGGGGCGAGAATAACGCCATCATGAAAATAAGCTTTCTCGGCGCTTCCGGCGAGGTCACCGGCTCATGCTATCTCGTCGAAGGCCGCGGGCTGCGCTTCCTGGTGGATTGCGGCATGTTCCAGGGAGGGCGTGAGGCCTACGGCAAAAACCTGAGCGCTCTCGGTTTTGATCTCAAGAGCCTGGACTTCGTTCTCCTCACCCACGCCCATCTGGACCACTCGGGCCTGCTGCCGCGACTGGCCGCTCTCGGTTATCGCGGCCCCATCTATGCCACCCCCGCGACCGCCGACCTGCTCGGCGTGATGCTGCTCGATTCGGCCCACATCCAGGAAAAGGAGATGGAGTGGGAGAACCGCCGCTACCAAGGGCGTTACGGCAGGCGCGGCTACCCGCGGGCGCCGCTGTACACGGTGGCCCAGGCCCAGGCCTGCTTGCGGCAGTTGCGCGGCGTCGTCTACGAGGAGGTGTTTTCTCCCCACGAGCGCGTGCGCGTGCGCCTGCGCGATGCCGGCCACATCCTCGGTTCCGCGGTCATCGAGATCTGGGTGGGTGGCGAGCAGCCGCGCAAGCTGGTGTTTTCCGGCGACCTGGGCCAGCCGGGCCGCCCGGTGTTGCGCGACCCGGCGCCGGTCAGCGACGCCGACGTGCTGCTGGTGGAATCCACCTATGGCAACCGCCTGCACAAGTCCCTGGAAGCGACGGAAGACGAACTGGTGGCAGCGCTGCATGGCACGCTGCACAAGAAGCACGGCAATGTGGTGATCCCCGCTTTTTCCGTGGGCCGCACCCAGGAGATCCTGTTCGTGCTGGCCAAGCTGGTGCGGCAGGGACGCCTGCAGGGACCGCAGGTCTATGTGGATTCGCCCATGGCCCTGTCAGCGACGGAGCTGACCCTGAAGCACCAGCACCTGCTGGACGAGGAGACGCGCGGGCTGATCGAATGGCAGCGCCGCCATCCCCAGGCCCTGCCAGTGCGCTTCGTGGAGGACGTGCAGGAATCGATCGCCCTGAACGCAATCCGCTCCGGTGCGGTCATCATTTCGGCCAGCGGCATGTGCGAAGCAGGCCGCATCAAGTACCACTTGCTCAACAATCTGGGGCGGCGCGAATCGTCCATCGTGTTTACCGGTTTTCAGGCGGCGGGCACCCTGGGACGGCGCCTGGTCGATGGGGCGAGACGCGTGACCCTGTTTGGCGAGAGCGTGCCGGTGAAGGCGGACATCTATACCATCGGCGGCCTGTCGGCCCATGCCGACCAGGCTGGCCTGATCGGCTGGCTGCGCGGTTTCCAACGGGCACCCGGGCGCACCTTCGTGGTCCATGGCGAGAGCGAGACGGCGCGCATCTTCGCCGAGGAGATCCGGCGCCAACTGCGCTGGACCGAGGTGCACGCGCCCGCCCACGGCGAACAGCACCAACTTGTGTGAGAGCTGCCAATGACCAACAACCCCGAGAAGCTCGACCTGCAGAAACCCTGGAGAGACCTGCACGACCTGGTCGAGGGAACCCTCGATCCCCTGGGGCTCGCTGCGCCCCTGGCGCACGCCCATCTCGCCTGGCTGGTCCATCCCCAGGAGCTGGCGGAGGTGTTCGCCCGGTTCTCCTCGGATTTGCTGGCGCTGCAGGGGCACTCGTGGCGCCGCATGCTCGGGCTGCCCAGTGACGATCCCATGCTGCCCCATGCCGACGACATACGCTTCGCCGACCCTGTGTGGCGGGAATCGCCCACGGCGGACATCATGAAGGAGTGGTACCTGCTGCTTACCCACCACGTGCAGGACGCCTTGTATCAGACACCGGGGTTGTCCAGCAAGGAGCGCCGGCGTGCCGCCTTCTGGTGGCGCGAGTGGCTCAACGCCCTGGCCCCCACCAATTTCCTATGGACCAACCCGGTCGCCCTGCGCAAGGCGGCGGAAACCAAGGGAGAGAGCCTGGCGCGGGGCATGCGCAACTTCCTGGCCGATCTGCAAAGCGGCACCGTGCGCATGACCAACCCCAAGGATTTCCAGGTGGGCAAGAATCTGGCGACGACCCCGGGCGCCGTGATCTATCGCAACAGGCTGCTGGAAGTCATCCACTATGCGCCCACCACCGAGACCGTCCATGCGCTGCCGGTGGTGATCGTCACGCCCTGGATCAACAAGTTCTACGTTCTCGACCTCACTGCGCGCAAGAGCCTGGTGAAGTACCTGGTGGACCAGGGCTTCAGCGTCTTCATCACCAGCTGGAAGAATCCCGGCGCCGACATGCGCGACGTGAGTTTCGACGACTACATTACCGAGGGCGTGGACAGAATCGTCGAAGTGGCGCGGGCCGTCAGCGGCGCGTCCCAGGTCCACGCTGTGGGCTATTGCATAGGCGGCACCGCACTGGCCGTTTACCTGGCCTGGGCCAACCGCAAGCACGGCGAGGCGCAGCGGGCCCCCGTCGCCCATTGGACACTGCTCACCACCCTGGTCGACTTCCGCAAGCCCGGCGATATCGAGGTCTTCATCGACCCGGGCAGCGTGCGCTGGCTGTCGCGCGCCATGGAAATGCGCGGCTACCTGGACGGCAAGGAGATGGCTATGTCCTTCCGCCTGCTGCGTTCCAACAGTCTCATCTGGCACTACGTGGTGCATGGCTACCTCTACGGCGAGTCGCCTCCGCCCTTCGACGTGCTGTACTGGAACATGGACACCACGCGCATGCCCTATCGCATGCATGAGTACTACCTGCGGGAGATGTATCTCCATAACAAGCTGATCCAGCCCGATGCCCTCACCATCGCCGGCCAGCCCATAGACCTGGAGCGCATCGGCCAGCCGCTCTATGGCGTCGGCGCGGTGGACGATCACATCGCCCCCTGGGACCAGTGCTTCCGCATCAACAACTTCGTCACGGCGCCCAAGCGCTTTGTACTGTCCAGCTCGGGGCACATCCTGGGCATCGTCAACCCGCCGGTGCGCCCACCCAAGCGCAGCTACGAGGTGGCCGAGGCGCGCCGCGCCGACACCCCGGCCGCCTGGCGCGGGCGCGCCGAGCAGCGACAGGGCAGCTGGTGGGAGGACTGGATGGCCTGGCTGCACCCCCAGTGCGGACCCCTGGTGCCGCCGCCGAAGGCCGAAGCCGCGGGCTTCCCCAAGCTGGCCGACGCCCCCGGGACCTACGTGCTGGAGCCTTAGCGGCATGCGGCCGGCGCGAGCCGGCTTTTGGCCGGAACTTGTCCCAGATCAACGCACTTCTCCGCGCACCCAGTAGCCTTGGGCGCCGGATTTCACCCGCCAGGACCCTTCCCATGCTCGACTCATCCCTGCCCCCCTTGAGGATCAAGGGCAAGGCCCTGCTGCCCATCGTCCAGGGCGGCATGGGCGTGGGTATCTCCGCCCATCGCCTCGCCGGGCACGTAGCCCGGCTCAACGCCGTGGGCACCATCGCCAGCGTCGACCTGCGCCGCCTGCATCCCGATCTGATGGAGAAGACCGACCGCAAGCGCGACAAGGGGCTGATCAACGAGGCGAACCTGGTCGCCCTCGACCGCGAAGTGCGGGCGGCGCGGGATATCGCCCAGGGCAAGGGCATGGTGGCGGTGAATGTCATGCGCGCCGTGTCCGAGTATGCGTCCTACGTGCGGCGCGCCTGCGACAGCGGTGCCGAGGCGATCGTCATGGGCGCGGGGCTGCCCCTCGATCTGCCCGACTTGGTGGCGGACCATCCCCAAGTAGCCCTGATTCCCATTCTGTCGGACAGCCGCGGCATTGCGCTACTCCTGAAGAAGTGGCGCCGCAAGGGGCGCCTGCCCGATGCCATAGTGATCGAGCACCCGCGCTATGCCGGCGGCCATCTGGGCGCGGCCCGAGTCGAGGAGATGGACGATGCGCGCTTCGACTTCGAGACCGTGTTGCCGGAGGCGCGGCAGGTGCTGCGGGACATGGGCGTCGCCCACGAGGAAGTGCCTCTCATCCCCGCAGGCGGCATCAACAGCCACGAAAAAGTGAAGCGCCTGTTCGAGCTGGGCGCCTCCGCCGTGCAACTGGGCACGCCGTTCGCCGTGACCGAAGAGGGCGACGCCCACGAGAATTTCAAGAGGGTGCTGGCCGAGGCCAAACCCGAGGACATCGTCACCTTCGTCAGCACCGCCGGGCTGCCCGCGCGCGCCGTGAAGACCCCCTGGCTCGCCACCTATCTCAATCGCTTCGAACGCCTGCAGGCCAAGGCGAAGGGCAGCCGCGGCTGCACCCTGGCCTGGGACTGCCTCATCCAGTGCGGTTTCCGCGACGGTATTGCCAAGTTCGGCCAGTTCTGCATCGACAACCAGCTGGCGGCGGCGCTACGCGGCGACGTGGCACGCGGCCTGTTCTTTCGTGGCGCCGAGAAGCTGCCCTTCGGCGCGGCGATTCGGCCGGTGCGCGAGCTGATCGAGTACATGCTCACCGGCCGCATGCCGCGCTGCGCTTGATGCATGTCAAGCATTTCAGGTTTGCAGCATTTTCCCCGCACGCCCGCGTCGATTCTTGACTGCCATCAAGGCTGGTGGTGGCGCACAGCCCGGACAATGACCCCATAGCAATGCTGTGGGAGTGAAGGAGCCAAGCCATGGGAGTGACCGCCAATCTGCAGGAACACCACAAGCTGTGCGACGAGGATTTCGCTGCGGCGGAAGAAGCGGCCCAGCGCGGCGACTGGAGCGCCTGCGCCGCGTCCTTCGGCAAGTTTCGTGACGGCCTGCTGGCCCACTTCGGCGTCGAGGAGGAGCGCCTGTTCCCCGCGTTCGAGCGGCAGACCGGCATGAGCGGCGGGCCGACCCAGGTCATGCGCTACGAGCACGGCCAGATGCGCGATCTGGTGAGCCAACTGGAACAGGCCCTGGCGCAGCGGGACGCCGAGGCTTTCAGCGGCGCGGCCGAGACGCTGCTGGTGCTGATGCAGCAGCACAACATGAAGGAGGAGAACATCCTCTATCCCATGTGTGACCAGGCGCTGGGCGGCGACAGCGAACTGAAGGCACAGATCGACCAGGCCCTGCGCGGCTGACGGAATCATGGCCGAGCAAAGAGTGATCGACGGCCGCGGACTGATGCCGCCCGAGCCGATGGAGCTGACCCTTGCGGCGCTGGACACGCTGCCCGAGGGCGAGGAGCTCCTGCTGCTGCTCTACTGCGAGCCTCATCCCCTCTACAACATCCTCAAGCAAAACGGTTACGGCTATCGCACCGGGTTCCGCGAAGACGGGACGGTCGAAGTGTATATCTCAAGGCGCTAGCGCCATGCAGGGCCTCTCGTTCGAGCAGGCACCTCCCATCTCGGTGCCGTTCCGCTTCTTTCTCACCGGGCCGCTGTTCGGCATCGCGGCCGGCCTGCTGCTGTTGTGGCAAGGTCCCGACATCTTCGTCTCGCGCTGGACCTCGGCGGCCCTTGCCCTGACCCATCTCATCGCCGTCGGCTTCATGCTCCAGGCCATGTGCGGCGCCCTGCTGCAAATCGTCCCGGTGGCGGTGGGCGCCAACATCTGGCGACCCGGGACCGTGACCTTGTTCACCCACATCGGCCTGACCGCGGGCACCGTGGCACTGATTGTCGCTTTCCTGACCGAGTCGGCTGCCCTGTTTCGGCTGGCGGCGCCGCTTATGGGGCTGTCGCTTGGGGCGTTTGCCGCGGTCGTGCTCCATGCCTTGATCCGCACGCCGGCCCAGGGGCCGACCCTGCTGGTGCTGCGCCTGGCGGTGATCGGCTTGGTCGTGACCCTTATCCTGGGCGTCACGCTGGCATCCGCCTTCGGCTGGCAGCTCGTCATGCCCCTCACCCAGCTCACCCACGTGCACGCCGCCTGGGGTCTGGGCGGCTGGAGCATGCTGCTGGTCATGGCAGTCGCCTATCTGGTGGTGCCCATGTTCCAGCTCACGCCGCCCTATCCGCGCCGCCGCGCTTGGGCCGTGCCCATCGCCGGCTTCGTCCTGCTGGCCGTTTGGTCGCTGCTATGGCTGATGGGGGAGGGCGGGCACTGGGCGCGGGTGGCCTTCGCCGTGGCGGCGGCGGTGGTCTTCGGCGCCTTCGCCGTCACCACTTTGCAACTGCAGGGCAAGCGCCGGCGCAAGGCCGTGGAGCCCACGCTGCTGTTCTGGCGCACGGCGATGATCGCCCTGCTGGCCGCGGCGGCGCTGATCGTCGCCGGTCAGGTGTTTCCCGCCGTGGATGGCTACAGCGGCACACCCTTCCTGATCGGCCTGCTGGTGCTGCTGGGCGTGTTCATGAGCGTCATCAGCGGCATGCTGTACAAGATCGTGCCCTTCCTTAACTGGCTGCATTTGCAGAACCGCGGCAAGCCCGGTTTCGCCGTGCCCAACATGAAGCAGATGATTCCCGAGTCGCGCATGTACCTGCAGCTGAAGCTGCATCTGGCCTCCCTGGGCTTGTTGCTGGCGGCGGTGGCGCTGCCGGTGCTGGTCTATCCGGCGGCGCTTGCCTTCATCGCTTCCTGCGTGTGGCTGGAGTGGAACCTGGTGGCGGCCACGCGCCTCTATCGCCGGGTGAGCGAGCGGGTGGAGCAGGCGCAGCAGGCCCGGGCCTGACAGCCTGCGGGGCTCAGGGCTCGTATTCGCGCAGGCGCTTGAGATCGTGCACGGTGACGTTCTTGCCGTGCACCGAGATGAGCTTGGCCGCCGACAGATCGTGGAAGATGCGCGACAGGGTCTCGGGGGTGAGATTCAGGCGCGAGGCGATGATCTGCTTGCTGGTGGGCAGCTCGATCTCAACCTCGCCCTTGGCTTCCGCGTCGGCGTCGGCGCGCTGCAGCAGAAAGCCGATGACGCGCTGGGTCGAGGAGCGCAGGGAGTAGGACTCCACATCGCGGATCAGGCTGTGCAGCCGCATGGACAGGCCGGCCAGCATGCGCCGGGAAAAGGACGGATCCTTTTCCAGCAGATCGAATACGGCGTTGCGGGCAATGTGCAGCAGCAGGCAGTCGGACAGGGACTCGGCGAACACCGGATAGGGACGGTCCATGAACATCACAGCTTCGCCGAAGCTCTGCTGGGGGCCGAGGATTTCCACCACCTTCTCGTTGCCCTGGGGCGAGGGGAAGGCGAGCTTCATCTGGCCGTAGACCACGACGTAGAAACCGCGCGAGGGGTCGCCCTTCTGGAACAGCATCTCTCCCTTGTGCAGGCGCTTTTCCCGCGTCGCCGCCGCCAGGTAGTCGAGCTGTTCCTGGGAGAGCTCCTGGAATAGGGGAATTCTTTTTAGAATCTGAGCAATATCGAGCTTGTCGTTGTGCATCCGCTGTGTTCCTGGCCTGAACTGCTTGACCCGAATCAAGCGGCCAACGATACCACGGAACGGCCCTGCCAGGCGACCGGCAGGGCGGCGCGAGTTCGATGGAGAGGACAAGATGCAGCCGAAACTTCCCGTGTTTTTCCACGCACCCCATCGGGTCATGTTCCTGGCCGGGGCGACCCAGGGCATCGCCGCCCTGGCCTGGTGGGCCCTCGACCTGGCGGCCCGCCATGGGGGACTGTTCCAGGCGCCGGACTGGCCCCTGCCTGCCGCCTGGATCCACGGCTTGCTCATGATCTACGGCTTCTTCCCGTTCTTCATCTTCGGTTTCCTCATGACCGCCGGGCCGCGCTGGCAGGGGGCGCAGCCCGTGAAGCGCAGCGCCTATATCTCGAGTTTCGCCTGCATGGGTCTGGGCTGGATAGGCTTCTATGCCGCCCTGGCGCTGCCGGGCCTGGTGGTGCCGGCGCTGGCGCTGGTGCTGCTCGGCTGGCTCCTGGGTCTGCCGGAACTGGTGCGGGTGGCGCGTCAGCCGGCGGAGGACCGGCGCCACGTGGTCCTGGCGGTCAGTGCCCAGGCGCTGGGGGCGCTGGGGCTGGCGGCCTTCCTCGGCTTTGCCGCGGGCGGCCCGGCGGATCTGGCCCGGGTGGCCCTGGGCGGCGGCATCTGGTTCTATCTGCTGCCGCTGCTGGTCACGGTGGTGCATCGCATGCTGCCCTTCTTCTCCGGCATGGTCCTGCCCAAATACCAGGGGACGAGGCCCTTCTGGGCCTTCTACACGCTGCTCGCCTGCTTCGTCGGCCACGGCATCCTGGCGCTGGCCGGCGCGCAGCAATGGACCTGGCTGGCGGACCTGCCCGCGGCGGCGGTGGCGCTGCATCTGTCGTGGCATTGGCAGATCCGGCGCAGCTTTGCCGTGCGCATGCTGGCGGTGCTGCACGTCGCCTTCCTGTGGCTGGGCATCTCCCTGGCGCTGTTCGCCATCCAGAGCGGCGGACTGTTGCTGGGTCGGGGCATCCTCGGGCTGGCGCCACTGCATGCCCTCACCATCGGTTTCTTCTCCTCGCTGCTGCTGGGGATGGCCTCGCGAGTGACCCTGGGCCATTCCGGGCGCGACCTGCGCGCCGACGCCTGGACCTGGGCCATCTTCTGGGGCCTGCAGGCGGTGGCGCTGGTGCGCATCGCGGCGGAGTTCGTGGCGCTGGCGGGGCCGGCCAATCTGTCGCTGCTCGCGGCCCTGGGCTGGCTTGCCACCTATGGCTGGTGGTACGCGAAATACGCGCCCGCTTACCTCAGGCCGCGCCCAGACGGCCGTCCCGGCTGAGCTGCGGCTACAATCGCCCGTTTTCGCGCGAACCTGAACGCAAATGGCCTACGTCGTCCTCAAGCACATCCATGTCCTGGCAGTGGTGCTGTCCTTCTCGGGATTCTTTGTGCGCGGCCTGTGGATGCTCGCCGACTCGCCCATGCTCAACCGCCGCTGGGTGAAGGTGGCGCCCCACGTCAATGACACGGTGCTGCTGGCGAGCGCGCTCGCCCTGGCGGCCCTGATCGGGCAGTATCCCTTCGTGCACGGCTGGCTGACAGCCAAGGTGCTGGGGCTGCTCGCCTACATCGGCTTGGGCATGTTTGCCCTGCGGCGCGGCCGCAGCAAGGCCGTGCGCGTCGCCTTCTGGCTGGCGGCGCTGCTGATTTTCGGCTACATCGTGTCGGTGGCGCTGAGCAAGAACCCGTGGGGATTCCTGGCGGCGTGATGCTCAACTCTGCTGGTGCGACAGGATCTTCTTGAGGCCGGGGATGTCGAGAATGCGGATGTGCTTCTGCTGCACGCCGATCAGCCCTTCCTCCTGGAAGCGCGAGAAGGCGCGGCTCACGGTTTCCAGCTTGAGGCCCAGGTAGCTGCCGATCTCCTCGCGCGTCATGCGCAGGTGGAACTCGGCCGGCGAGTAGCCGCGGGCGGTGAAGCGCTGCGACAGGTTGAGCAGGAAGGCGGCCAGCCGCTCCTCGGCGCGCATCGTGCCAAGAAGCATCATGAGACCGTGGTCGCGCACGATCTCGCGGCTCATCACCTTGTGGAAGTTGTGCTGCAGCGTGGTGATCTCGCGCGACAGCGTCTCCAGCTGGGCGAAGGGGATGATGCACACTTCGCTGTCTTCCAGGGCGACGGCGTTGCAGTTGTGGATCTCGGTGCCGATGCCGTCCATGCCCAGGATCTCGCCCGGCATCTGGAAGCCGGTCACCTGTTCGCGCCCGTCCTCCATGATGACATCGGTCTTGAAGAAGCCGGTGCGCACCGCGTAGATCGCCTCGAAGGTGTCGCCCACCCGGTAGAGGTTCTGGCCGCGGCGCACCTTGCGCCGCGCGCCGACTAAGTCATCGAGCTTTTGCAGGTCTTCGTTGGACAGCCCTTCGGACAGGCATAGCTCACGCAGGCTGCATTGCGAACATGCCACCTTGATGCTGACAAGGCTGATGGGTATCGCTTTGGGCACTGCTTCCCTCTCTGGTTCGGGGGTCGTTTGATCCACGTCAACGCCGCTGCAAGCGCGAACAGGCATCTTCACATCTCACCTGTTCGAAATCCAATGGTCACGACTTTTCAAGACTTAATTTTCGACCCGCAATTGATTCGGCGGTTCGATGTCAGCGGCCCGCGCTACACATCCTACCCAACGGCCGATCGCTTCGTGGAAGCTTTCAACGCGGATGCCTACCGCCTGTGGCTGGGCAAACGTACCGTGGGCGGCATCAGCAGGCCGCTTTCATTATACGTGCACATCCCCTTCTGCAACACCATCTGCTACTACTGCGCCTGCAACAAGATCATTACCAAGGATCATGGAAGATCGGCCAAGTATCTGAAATATCTGGATAAAGAGATCGCCATGCAGGCCGGCTTCCTGGAGGGAAGCCATGACGTCATCCAGCTGCACTGGGGCGGCGGCACCCCCACTTTCCTGGCCCACGACGAGATGCGGCGTCTGATGGGGTCGATCACCGAGCATTTCCGCCTGCTGCCCAACGGCGAGTACTCCATCGAGGTGGACCCGCGCAAGGTGGATCGGGAAACCGTGGCGCTGCTGGGGGAGCTGGGCTTCAACCGCATGAGCGTGGGTGTGCAGGATTTCGATCCGGCGGTGCAACGGGCGGTCAATCGGGTGCAGAGCATCGACGAGACCGAGAACGTGGTGCGCGCCGCGCGCGAGTCGGGCTTCAAGTCGGTAAGCATGGACCTCATCTACGGCCTGCCCAAGCAGAACGTGATGAGCTTCAATCGCACCCTCGAGGAAGTGATCCGCATCAGCCCGGACCGCCTGTCGATCTACAACTACGCGCACCTGCCGGGGCTGTTCAAGCCGCAACGACGCATCAACGAGGCCGAGCTGCCCAGCGCCGAGGCCAAGCTGCAGATCCTGTCCCTGGCAATACGCAAGCTCACGGAAGCCGGATACGTCTATATCGGCATGGACCATTTCGCCAAGCCCGACGACGAGCTGGCGGTGGCCCAGCGCCAGGGGCGGCTGCATCGCAATTTCCAGGGCTATTCGACCTATGCCGACTGCGATCTGATGGCCTTCGGCGTCTCGGCCATCAGCAAGGTGGGGCCGACCTATTGCCAGAACTATCGCACCCTGGACGAGTATTATGATCGCCTCGACAACGGCACCCTGCCGGTGATGCGCGGCATCGAGCTTACCCCGGACGACCTCCTGCGCCGCTCCATCATCCAGGCCCTGATGTGCCATTTCGAGGTGTCGATCGAGGGTCTGGAAATCGCCCATGTCATCAGCTTCAAGGACTACTTCGCCGCGGAGATCGCCGATCTCAGGGAAATGGCGGACGCCGGCCTGCTCAAGATCGACGACAAGTGGATCAGCGTGCTGCCGCGCGGCCGCATGCTGGTGCGCGCCATCGCCATGGTGTTCGACCGTTACCTGCGGGCGGACCGGGAGCGCGCCAGGTATTCGAAAGTCATTTGACCGCGGGAGGAGTGCTCACCTCGCTCCTCCTGCTCCACGCCTCGCTGAAACATGACCGGCTACATCGCCGTCTTCCTCATCGGCCTGCTGGGCGGTACCCACTGCATAGGCATGTGCGGCGGCATCGTCAGCGCCCTGTCCCTGCAGGGGCAGGGGGCGCGGCGGCAGTGGCCATTGCACCTGGCCTACAACCTGGGCCGTATTTCCGGCTATACCGCCGCTGGCGCCGCCCTGGGGGCGCTGGGCAGCGCCGGCCTGCTGCTGAATGATCTGCTGCCGGTGCAGCTGACCCTCTACGTGCTGGCCAATTGCATGCTGATCGCCTTGGGCCTGTATCTCACGGGCATGACCCGGGCGCTGGCATTCACGGAAAGAGCGGGCCAGCTGTTGTGGCGCCGCCTCCAGCCCCTGACTCGGCGCCTGGTGCCGGTGCGCAGCGCCGCCCGGGCCTATCCCCTGGGGCTGCTGTGGGGCTTCCTGCCCTGCGGCATGGTCTATGGCGTGCTGGCCACGGCCCTGGTCACGGGCAGCGCGCTGCGCGGGGGCGCCACGATGCTGGCCTTCGGCCTGGGCACCCTGCCCAACCTGCTGGCGGCGGGGCTGTTGCTCAAGCGCATGCAGGGCATCACGCACCGTGCCCCGGTGCGGCTGGTGGCCGGACTGGTGGTGATCGGCTTCGGCGTTTTCGGCCTGGCCAATGCCACGACCTTGGGCGGGCGGCTGTGGCAGGGCGTGGTATGCCTGGTGTGATCGCGGCTACAATGACGCCATGAGCTTGAATATTCTTCTCGCGGTGGACGGCTCCGAGCACTCGCTGCGCGCCGTCCGTGGGCTGATCGAGTATGCCCGGGAGCTGCGCACAGCGCCCCAGGTCCAGCTGCTCTTCGTTCATCCGCCGGTGCCCATCGCCTTCGCCACCCAGCACGTGAGCCAGGAGATCCTGGACGGCTATTACCGGGACGAAGGCGAGGCGGCCCTGCGGCAGGCCACGGCCACCCTGAGCGAGGCCAAGCTGCCGTTCACCCGCCACATCCACGTGGGGGCGCCGGCGGAAACCATCGTCAAGCTGGCCGGCGACTTCAACTGCCAGCTGATCTGCCTCGGCAGCCACGGCCGCGGCGCCCTGGCCAACGCCGTGCTTGGCTCCGTCGCGGCCAAGGTTCTCCATCTCACGCACCTGCCGGTTCTGCTGTTCAAGTAGCACCCGCGGCATCGCCGCGGCAGACGGTTTCTGGGATAATTAGCAGTCACTTATTTGCTTATACAGGAGCCCACCATGGCGCTGACCGCCCACGAGCTGGTTGTCGAAGCCAAATCCCAGATCAAGGAAGTGAAGTGCCAGGAGGCGGCCGCCCTCCTGGAGCAGGGTGCGCTGGCCCTGGACGTGCGCGAGCCGGAGGAGTACGCCGCCGGCCATGTGCCCGGGGCGCTCAACATCCCGCGCGGCCTGCTGGAGTTCAAGATCGCCGGGGAGCCCCGGTTGCAGGATCGCGGGCGCCCGGTTCTGGTCTATTGCAAGACCAGCGGGCGCGCCGCCCTGTCCGCCGTGCAGTTGCAGCGCATGGGCTTCAGCAACGTCGTGTCCCTGGCCGGGGGGTTCGACCTGTGGGCGGCGGAGAGTCTGCCGGTGGTCAAGCCCCAGCCCATCGATTTCGAGTGATTCTTTGCCCGTGGCCGCGGACAGCAAGTCGATCCTGGAACTGCCCATCGAGGGCATGACCTGCGCTGCCTGCGCCACGCGCATCGAGAAGGTGCTGAACCGCCTGCCCGGCGTACGCGCCGCAGTGAACTTTGCCACCGAGAAGGCGCGCGTGGAGCTGGCGCCGCAGGCTGCCTCGCCCGAGCAGGTGGTGGAGGCCATCCGCAAGAGCGGCTACGCGGTGCCGGAGCGCGGCGTGGACCTCGCCCTGTCGGGCATGACCTGCGCGGCCTGCGCCGCGCGCATCGAGAAGGTCCTCAACCGCCTGCCGGGGGTATCGGCCCAGGTGAACTTCGCCGCGGAGAAGGCCAGCGTGCGCTACGCGCCGGGGCTGGCCAGCGTCGAGGATATGGTGGCAGCGGTGCGCAAGGCGGGCTACGACGCGCGCCCGTCCGACGCGCTCACCCGCGGGGAGGAGAAGGCGCGCAAGGAGGCCCAGTACCGGGCGGAGCTCAAGCGCTTCTGGATCTCAGTGCTCCTCACCCTGCCGCTGCTGGCCCAGATGGGCGCCATGGCGGGCGGCGCCCACCAGGACCTCCTGCCCCGCTGGATGCAGCTGGCCCTGGCCACTCCCGTGCAGTTCTGGATCGGCTGGCGCTTCTACGTGGGCGCGTATCACGCCCTGCGCGGCGGCGCGGGCAACATGGACGTGCTGATCGCCCTGGGCACCACCATGGCCTACGGCTTCAGCTTCGTCGTCACCGTGGTGGGTCTGCAGCACCAGCATGTGTATTTCGAAGCCTCGGCCGCCATCATCACCCTCGTGCTGATGGGCAAGCTGCTGGAGGCGCGTGCCAAGGCCAAGACCTCGGCCGCCATCGAGGCCCTCATACGCCTGCAGCCCCAGACCGCCCGGGTGGAGCGCGACGGGGGGGTGAGGGAAGTGCCGGTGGACCAGCTCCATCCCGGCGATACTTTCCTGGTGCGGGCCGGCGAGAGCGTGCCGGTGGACGGGGAGGTCGTGGAGGGGGTGTCCAGCGTCAATGAGGCCATGCTCACGGGCGAGAGCCTGCCGCGCGCCAAGGCGCCCGGCGCCAAGGTGTTCGCTGCCACCGTGAACGGCGACGGCCTGCTCAAGTGCCGTGCCACGGGCGTGGGCAGCCACACCCTGCTGGCGGGGATCATCCGTTTGGTGGAGCAGGCCCAGGGGTCGAAGGCGCCGGTGCAGCGCCTGGCCGATCGCATCTCGGCCATTTTCGTGCCGGTGGTGACGGCTGTGGCGCTACTCACCTTCCTGCTGTGGTGGACCCTGGTTGGGGATTTCACCGCCGCCCTGGTCAATGCCGTGGCGGTGCTGGTTATCGCCTGCCCCTGCGCCTTGGGCTTGGCCACGCCCACGGCCATCATGGTAGGAACCGGGCGGGGCGCAGCGGCGGGCATCCTGGTGAAGAACGCCCAGGCCCTGGAGCTGGCGGAGAAGATGAAGGTGCTGGCGGTGGACAAGACCGGCACCCTCACCCTGGGCCAGCCGGTGGTGACCGACGTGGTGCCGGCACGCGCCACCGCGGCGGAAACCCTGCGCGTGGCGGCCAGCCTGGAACAGGGCTCGACCCATCCCCTTGCGGCGGCGATTCTCGCCCGGGCGGCGGAAATGGGCCTGTCCTTATCGCCGCCGGCGGATTTCCGGTCCCTGGCGGGCAAGGGGGTGGCGGGCCTGGTGGACGGCATCGCCTGCCACCTGGGCTCGCCCGCCTACCTGGCCGCGGAGGGCGTGGCGCTGCCGCGGGCGGAGCTGGAAGCCTTGCAGCAGCAGGGCAAGACGGTGGTGGGCGTGGCCCGCGCCGGTATCCTGCTCGGTCTGATCGCCATCGCCGATCCGCTGCGGCCCACTTCGCACGCGGCTATCGCCCGGCTCAAGAACAAAGGTATCGAGGTGGTGATGCTCACCGGCGACAACCGCGCCACGGCGGCGGCCATCGCCCGCCAGGCGGGCATCGAGCGCTTCGAGGCGGAGGTGCTGCCCCAGGACAAGGCGCAGGCAGTCACCGCCCTCAAGCAGGGCGGGCGCCTGGTGGGCATGGCGGGGGACGGCATCAACGACGCGCCGGCCCTGGCGGCGGCGGACGTGTCCTTCGCCATGGGCGCCGGCACCGACGTGGCCATGGAAGCTGCCGATGTG
>JBMOQT010000036.1:0-19035 GCA_049320945.1 Pseudomonadota bacterium | reverse complement strand
GCCGCGCCGGCCAGGGGCCGGCCGCCGCCGGCGGGCGTCAGGGTGGGCCGCGCCAGGCCGTTTCGCGGCCGAGTGCCGGAATCGCCCCGCAGCATGCTTTTGGCATGGTCGTCGGCCTCCCGCTCCAGGGCTGGCTGCGGCCACCGGCGCGGCTGGGCGGCAAGGTTGTCGGGTGCCACGCGGTTGCGCCGCCGCGGCCGCAGGGCCGGCGCGGGCCGGGCGGCGCTGGGGCGGCCGGCGGGCACGGGGACGCGGATGCGTTGCATGGTCAACTCCGTGGTCCGCGACCACCGGCCGCGTCGCCGGGTCTCCCCCCTTTGAAAAAGGGGGGTGCAGGGGGGATTTCTGCAGGCTTTGCCCCTGATACGAGCGCCTGCGAAATCCCCCTCATTCCCCCTTTTTCAAAGGGGGAAGCCAGTGCGCGGACGCGGATGCGCAGCATGCCCTACCCCCGTCGCGCCATTGCATGGTACTGCTTGAACTCGCCCATGCCGCCGGGATTGCCCTGCTTGAGCTGATGGCGCGCCATGGCCTTCACCAGGTGGGCCATGGCGATGGCACTGCCTTCGGCGCTGGCGAGGAAGGCGGCGTCCAGGGCGATGGTCTGGATCTCGCCGCCGGAGGTCTCGAACTGCTCGGCGAGGAAGCGGAAATCCACGTCGGGGGCGAGCGGCGCTTCCCGCGGGAACATGCCGCGCCACAGGCGCTCGCGCAGCTGGGCATCGGGGCGCGGGAACTCCACCACGTAGTGCATGCGCCGGGCGAAGGCCTGGTCCATGTTCTTGGGCAGGTTGCTGGCGAGAATGACCACGCCGTCGTGCTCTTCCATCTTCTGCAGCAGGTAGGCCACCTCGATGTTGGCATAGCGGTCGTGGGCGTCCTTCACCTCCGAGCGCTTGCCCAGCAGGGCGTCGGCCTCGTCGAAGAACAGCATGGCGTTGGAGCGGCGCGCTGCGTGGAAGATGCGGTCCAGGTTCTTCTCCGTCTCGCCGATGTACTTGGAGACCACCGAGGCCAGGTCGATGCGGTACAGCTCCAGGCCCAGGTCGTTGGCGATCACCGCCGCGGTCATGGTCTTGCCCGTGCCCGAGGCGCCGGTGAACAGGGCCATTAGGCCGTCGGCTCTGCCGGTGCGGCTGGCCATGCGCCAGCGGCGATAGACGCGGCCGCGCTGGGCGATGGCGGCGGCGATCTCGCGCACCTGGCGCAGCGTGGCCTCGGGCAGCACCAGCTGCTGCCAGGTGTGGGGCTTGACCACGCGCGGGGCGAGCTGGGCCAGGGCCTGTCCCGAGTGGCGGCGCGCCGCCTGCCACAGGGCGGCGTGCAGTTCCTCCGGCGAGCCGCCGCGGGCCAGCTTGAGGGCGCTGTGGGCGGCCACGGCGATGCGCGAGCAGGGCAGGACGAAGCGCTCGGCCAGGGCGTCCACCGTTTCGGCCTCGACGGCCACGCCCCAGCGCGCCAGCACGTCGCGCCAGCTGGCGGCGCGCTCCTCGGCCTCGGCGCCGGGCAGCACCAGCTCGACGAAGGGCAGATCCGCCACCGCCGCCGCCCAGGGGGCGTCCGGCGGCACGGCCCACACCAGGGGCACGCCGGCGGCCAGCTCGCGCACCTGGCGCGCCAGCTGCAACAGCGCCGCCGGCTCGCGCGGAAAGGCGTCCATCTCGTCGAACAGCACCACCAGGGCGCGGGCCAGCCGGGACAGGGCGGACAGGCGCGCGCAGGTCTGGGGCCAGACGCCGTCGGCCGCCAGCGCCGCCAGGGGCACGGCGAGCACGGCGTGGCCGTGGCGGGCGCCGTAGAGGCGGGCGGCGGCCAGCTGCTCGGCGGCGGCCTCGCCCGTGCATACCATCAGCCCCGGCTGGGGCGGGTGGTGCTGGGCCAGGGCCGCCACCGCCGCCCGGGCGCGGGTCGACAGTATTTCCTCCTCGTCGGGCGCCGGCGCGCCCAGGATGCGTATGCCCGCCGGCAGGCGCGGGTCGGCCGGCGGCAGGCCCAGCAGGAACAGGGCGGCGGGCGGCGCCAGCGCCAGGCCCTGGGCCAGAAGCGCCCGCCTCTCGCCGCAATCGACGGTCTCCATCAGCCCGGCCTCGAACAGGCGGCTGCCGGGCGCGGCCAGGGCCCGGTCGGCGGCCACGCCGCTGTCGCGCAGCAGGCGCAGCGCCAGGTCGGCGGTCAGGTGCCTGCGGGTGATGTCGTTGTTGAGATAGGCGTAGAGGGTTTCGTATTTCAGATCCAGCTCGGGCGCCAGCGCCAGCAACAGCAGGTCCGTCTCGCCGGGGGACAGATCGAAGCGGCGCGCCAGCTCCACCAGGGGCGTGTCACCGCGCCGCGCTGCGCGCAGGGCCAGGGCCTGCTCCGTGAGGTGCTGCAGCGGGCCGGGCGACGACGGATCCTGGGGCAGGCGTTGCCGCAGCAGCTCGTCCACCTGGCAGTCGGAGATGTACAGCCCGCGCAGCTCGTCCAGGGACAGCTCATAGTGGGCGCGCAGGCGCAGGATCTCGCGCTCGATCAGGCGGTCCAGCCAGGCCAGGTCGGCACCGTAGCCCTCGGCCGCAACGGGTGAGCCCTCTCCCCCAGCCCCGCCCACGGCCCGGCCTGCAGGCCGGCCCGGCTGCGCGGGCGCAGAGCAGTGCTCTGCGAAACCCCCGCTCTGCCCCCCGCCTGCGGGGGAGGGGAGCGTCGTGCTCCCCTGCGGGGAGGTTCCTGGATAGGGCAAGCCTGCGGCCGGCTTCATGGCAGGTACTCCTGGACCAGGCTGCGTGCCGGCGGGCCGGACCACTGCAGGCGGCTGCGGGCGACTCCGGTGAGGTTGAGCAGGGCGTGCAGGGGCGGGCGCGCCCGGCGCAGACAGCCGGCGTCGAGCCACCCGGCGCCGGCCAGGAAGTTGGCATAGAGATGGGGCGCCGAGGTGCCGGCGAAGCCGGGAATGCGGTAGGCGAAGCGGCGCAGCAGCAGCTGCGCGAGCTGGATGAAGAAGCGCTGCCAGGGCTCGGGCAGCGCCCATCCGGGGTGGAGATAGCGCCAATCCTGGCGCGCCCGGCGGGCAGCGGCCAGGAGGCTTGGAACCTCTACAGGCCGTTCCAGCCATCGGCACCAGATGCCGGTCGGTTCGTCCACCTCCAGCCACAGGCGCTGGCCGGCGCTGCGCAGCAGGGCGTGGCCGCGGGCGCCGCGGGCCCAGGCTTGCGCCCGCTCGGCCAGGCGCGCCAGGGCGGGGGTGGCGTCGGTCCCGTCCAGCCAGGCGTGCAGGTCCTCGGCGCCCAGGCGCGGCGGCAGGGCGAAGAAGTCGCGCCAGAAGGCCTCGCGCAGGAAGCGGGCGGCGCGGGGTGCGCCGGCGCAGCAGGCCAGGGCCAGCCAGGCGGCCAGGTTGCGGGGCGCGGCGCCGTCCCAGGGCGGCAGGGCGGCGGCGAGCGCCGGGTCCAGGGCCTCGTCCAGTTCGTTGAGCAGCAGGGCCAGCCCGGCGAAATCGCTGTAGGCCGGCGCTGCCTGGGCGCTGGTGGCCGCGGGGGCCAGCAGTTCGGCCAGGGGGCGGCGCCATTCGGGACGGGCGGCAAGCAGGCGCTTCACCTCCTCGTCCGGACCGGCCGCCGGCGCCCCGTCCTTGCCACCCAGCAGGGCGGCTGGCCCGACGACGCCGTCACCGCCCAGGGCCGAGAGCGCGCCGGCGAGCCGCGCCCAGGCGGCCAGTTCGGGCGTGGCCGCCTGGCCGTCGCGCAGCGCCGCAGCCAGGATGGCCAGGGCGTGCACGGCCCCGGGGACGCCAGGCGGCACCAGGCGCGCCGCCCGGGCCGAAAGGCGGCCGAGGCGCTGCGGATCGACCCCGGTGCCGCCGGCGTCCTGAGCCAGGCCATCGAGGATGCGTGCCGCCTCGCGCCGGGTCAGCACGGCGGCCAGGGCCGGCCACGTCTCGTCGGGCAGGGCGGCGAGGGTTTCGCGGCCATGGCACGGGTCCTCCAGCAGCACGGTGCGGATCGCCGCCGCCGCGGGCAGGGCCTGCAGGCCGGCGAAGGGGCGGTAGTACCAGGCATGCCAGGCGCGGCCGGCGGCCACGTCGGCGATGAAGCGCGCCCGGTAGGCGGCGGCCGAGGGGAAGCGCAGCACGCCCTCGCCCGAGTCGAGGGCCTGGGCCAGGGCGCGGGTGAAGCGGGCGGCCCAGCGCGCGGCGAGCAGCTCCGGCGCGCGGCTCAGGTCCAGCTCGCAGTCGAGGGCGAGATGCTCGATCAGCACCACGCCGTCATCGGCGGCGAACCAGCGGGCGAGCCCGCCGGCCAGTTCCTCGGGCAGGCGCTCGCCCAGCCGATCCAGGGCGGCCCGCGCCCGCTCCGGCTCGGGATGGTCGCGCGCCACCAGGTAGTCGTTGCGCCAGTGGTGGATGTGGAGCAGCGAGGCAGTCATTCTAAGAAGCCGCTGTTTAAACCGCATCCAACGCAAAGGGCGCAAAGGCGCAGAGAGCGCAAAGAAAGATTGAAAGTGCAGAGCATGACAAGTCGACACGAATTCATCTGTTCTTTTCCTTTGCGTCCTTTGCGTCTTTGCGCGCTTTGCGTTGAAGGAGGTTTATGTGTTTGTCAACTTCGCTGTCTCTTCCTGCGCCACCTGCCCCAGCAGCTCCGCCAACACGCGCATGGCGCCGCTGATGCGCAGCAGCTGCTCGCGCAGGGCGGCGGCCTGGGCTTCGTGCTCGGCCAGCAGGCGCTGGCCCGAGGAGAACTCGCTCTTGAGGGTGGCGAGACGTGCTTCGATGATGGTCCTGTCCATTTGCCCTCCTATGGGCGCGGGCCCAGTGCGATGAAGTTGAAGGCGCTGTCCTGGTAGTCGGCTTCCGCCGTGTGGTCATCGTCCTTGCTGTGCAGCTCGAAGCCGTTGACCGTGGAGCCGACCACGGTGAGGAAGTTGTCCTGGTTGACCGCATCCACCAGGGTGGCGACCACCACCGGTACGGCCGTGAACCCGTTGTCATAGGTGACCCGGTAGCGCCCCTCGCCCAGTTTCGCCACCGTGAAGCCGGAGCCTGACAGGCGTGTGCCGTTGTCATCCACGCGGCCGGCGACCATGCGCAGGTTGTCCAGGCAGCCGACGCCGAAGAAGTCGCCGTTGGCCCCCAGCTTGATGTTGCCGCGCACGTCCAGGCGCTCGGCCGGGGCGGCGGTGGCCACGCCCACGTTGCCCGCGGCGGTGACATAGAGCTTGTCGCCGCCCGACCACAGACGCGCGATGCGGCCGGTGGCATACCACACCCAGCGCTCGCCGTTGGCCGGGTTCTCCACCGCGCCGTCCTCCCGGTTGCCGAAGGAGAAGCCGGCGCCGGCGCCGCCGCTGTGCACTTCCGAGGCTTCCACGTGCAGGCGGCGGAAGGGCTGCAGGGTGTTGACGCCGACGTTGCCGCCCATCAGGGCCAGGTCGCTGGAGTTGTCGCGCGCCTGGCCGATCCAGCTGGCATACTGGGGACCGGTCTCGGCGCCGTTGCCGATCTGCTGGAACTGGATGCGCGAGGGGTTGTCCAGGTCGCTCATCACCATCAGGGGTGCCAGCTGGTCGCCGTACTGCAGCCACACCCGGCCCTTGTCGCCGCCGTCACCCACCTGCAGCCACTTGCCCGCGCCCAGGGCGTTGCCCGTGCCGGGCGCCGGCACTTGGCGGATGTCCAGTTTCGCCTCCGGGTCGAGGATGGCGATGCCCACGTTGCCGCCGGCTTCAAGGAACAGGCGGGTCTGGGTGGGGTCGGCCTCGGTGAAGTTGAGGCCGTTCTTGTTGGGGCCGAAGTTCATCTGCCAGGCCAGCGTGCCGTTAGCCGCCTGGAAGCCGGCGAGATTGCCCGTGTCGCCGATGGCGCGGATGGTGAGCGGCAGCGCCAGCAGGGAGTTGGTGGTGCCGATGCCCACCTTGGCATCCTCCTGTACGTAGACCCCCGGCTCGAAGGTGTAGCTGATGGAGCAGGCGTCCGCCCCCTGGGCCTTGGCCTTGCCGATGGTCAGGCGCGTGGGACCGTCGGTGCCCTGGCGTTCGCCCAGCAGCACCTGCAGGTCGAAGCCGTTGTGCTCGTTGCGATCCGGGCGGCGGCGCAGGGCGAGCGGCACACCGCCGTGCAGGTAGTCGGTGCCCGCCGCCTCCTGGAACTCCAGGGTGCCGCCGTAGAGCCGGGCGTCGCGCAGGAAGCGCACATGGCCTTCCAGCCAGATCAGCTCGCGGAAGGCGAGCTCGCCGCCGCAGAACACGAGATCGGCGTCCTTGATGGCGTCGGCGTTGCAGATCTGGTCGGCGCTGACGCCCGCCTTGCGGGCGCTCCAGCGCGGGCGCAGGCGCAGCACGCCTCCGGCGGGATAGATGTGCTCGGCCACCAGGCCCGCGTAGCGGCGGAAGATGCGCGAGCCCTTCTTGTCCGCCTCCGTGGCGGCGGCGAAGGCGCCCGCGGCCTTGTTCCAGGGTACCTGGCCCACGGGGATGAGCCACAGGTCCTGGTCCTCTTCCGTGGGGAAGCTCTGGGGCGGCACCGAGCCGTCGCAGGCCAGGGGCTGGCCGGGCAGGTAGAAGCCCGGGGCCTCGCGCGCGTCGGTGAAGGTGTCGTCGCCCACCACCACGTTGCTGTGGCGCAGGGCCACGGCGACCCGCGGGCCCACTTCCACCGCCACGGATTCGGCCACGCGCGTGTAGCCGTCGCTGCAGTCGCATACCCGGAAGCCGGCGCGGGTGTTGCTGTAGGCCGTCTCGTCGTAGCGTATCCACACGTCCACCGTGCCGCTGGGCTGCCGGGCGAACAGGTCGGTGGTGAGCTTGAAGGGCGCCGTGAGCACCAGCAGGCGGCCGTAGCCGTCCACGGCGATGCCCGGGCTGAGGAAGTACTCGGGCTCGCCCGTGGGCGAGGTGCGGCCCACCAGCTCGATGCCGGCGACGATGCCCCAGGTGTGGGCGCCCAGCAGGTGGCGGGCGTCATGCTCGCGCGCGTACTTGAGGAAGCTCTCCAGGTCGTCGGCCCCCAGGTACTGACCCTCGAAGAAGCGCGGCCGCTCGGCGAAGACGGTGCTCATGTCACTTCTCCTTCTTGCGCCTGCCGGCCTCTTTCAGGCGCTTGATCTCCTCGGCCTGCCTGGCCATGTCCTGGCGCAGGGCCGCCAGTTCCTCCTTCAGCTGGTCCACGGCGGGCTCGGCCCGGGGCGGGCCGCCGGTAAAGGCCGCGAGAAGCGGGGCGAGGGCGTCGAGGCTCAGGGCCTCCGCCGCCACGGGCCGCAGCACCTGGTTTACGGCCAGGAACTGGGGCAGGTTGATGAGCTCCAGCGCCGACAGGTGCTCGGCGCCCTTGTCCTGGTCGGGCAGGAACACGCTCTCGATGAATCTCTGGGGGTCCAGGGGCGTCTTGCCCCGGGCGAAGGCCTTGCCCGCCAGGGCGGAGGCGGCCTTGAGACGGTCCGGGTTGGCCGCCATGGGGTTGAGGCGCCTGCCGGCGCGCTCGTAGTAGCGGGGCTGGGCGCTGAAGAATTCGGAAGCGGCGAAGGCACCCGGCTGCACGTCGGCCGCCACCCCGGGCGTCTCCGGCTGGCGCGGCGGCAGGATGCTGGCGATCTGGAAGCAGCAGGTCTGCTCGAGCATGCGCCGCAGCTCCACGCCGAAGGGCAGGATGGACAGCCAGTACTGCAGTGCCGGGAAGGTGGTGGCGAACTTGCGGTGGCGCGTCCAGTTGCAGATGGACAGCACGCGGCAGGGGTCGGCGCTTACGCGGATGCTGGCGAGCGGCACCAGGTCGCTGGCATGGGCCGTCGGGCAGGGCGGCAGCAGCGCCGAGCAGAAGCAGGCGAGCAGCGCGTCCAGCCACACCACCAGGAGCAGCACGATGGTCTGCAGGATCAGCGCCGCCGCGTTGTTGCCGGTCAGCGGCGGGCACACGACGGCGTTCAGGCGCGCCAGCAGCTCGCAGTTGTAGCCGGGCTTGGAGGACAGGTAGCTGTGCAGGTAATCCTTGAAGCGGCACATCCAGTCGTGCCAGGCGGCCAGGTTCTGCTGCACGTTCTGCAGGCTCGGCTGGCCGGGCATCTTGGGCATGCCCTTCACCAGCACCTCGGTGCAGCACTCGAAGCGCTTGACGATTTCCGAATCGGGATTGAGGCGCAGGCGCCGGTCGTCGCCCGTGTCATCCGGCTCCGGGGGCTTGCGGTACACCGCGAACTCGAAGCCCTCGCATACCACGGTGGGTTCGCATTGCACGGGAGCGGCGCGCGGCTTGGCCTGGGGCTTGCCGCAGGTGCACCGGACGCCGCCGTCGCAGCTGCAGCCGCCCTTGCCCGACCAGGTGCAGCCGCAGCTGTCGGCACTGCCGGGCATGAGGGGTTTCACGGCGCGGGTGGGCGCCTCGCTGTAGCGGATGGCCAGGATCCATTCCTCCTCGCCCTGCTCGCAGCCGGCGGGGCTGGGCGGGCGCGGCGGCTCGCAGGGCTCGGCCCGTTCCGTGCCCTTGCACTCCTTGATCAGGGCGCACACGTCCACCACCACCGGCTCGCATACCACGATGTCATCGCCGCAGGGGCTCAAGGCATAGCCGCAGCCCACCACCACGCCGGGGCCGCACACGTCGCAGGTCACCTCCAGGCCGTTGACCACGCCCCAGCCGTGGAGCTGGCGGTTGTGCAGCCGGTGCTTGGCGCGCATGTAGTAGTCCAGGCGGTTCAGGTCGTCGGCGGTGAGGATCTGGCCGGCGAAGAAGCGCGGGCGGCACAGGCATTTCAGCATGCCGCAGGTGGAGCAGGGCTGGGGCTTGGGCTCGCAGTGGCTCGGGCTGGGCACCCGCTGCCGGCGGTAACGGTCTATCACGCTGTTCATGGCAATGTCCTATCAGTTGGCGTCCGGCGGGCTCTACTCCACATCGAACCAGCTCTCGAAAGTTCCACCCTCGACTCCGTCACCCGAGAAGCGCGGGTCGCCGGTTTCCATCCACTCGGGCACCTCGCCCGGGTTCGGCGGCCCGGGCGGGCTGGGGTTCTTGATCTTCGGCAGGTGATCCGCATCCACGGCGCGCCACTCCTTGGTCTTGGCGTGACGGCCGCGGATGAAATCGCCGTCGATGAGGATGCGCAGGCGCAGGCCGCCCTCCCTCATGAGATTGCCGATATTGCCCGGCAGGCTGATTTCCAGCGCATTCACCTCCGCGTTGGGATTGGCCACGGGCGTGAACTTGGAACGGGCGTCGCAGCGCCGCTCCACGTCGCCGCCGCGCAGGCGGTCGCTCAGGTCCAGGTCGCAGAAACACAGCAGGAGAACGTCCTGCCGGATTTCCCGGGAAGCGGCCTGCACGCGCACGCTGCCCTGATGGATGTCGCCGTTGCGCACCGCGGTGTCAAAGACCACCACCAGGCGCGAGTTCTCCTGGAGCTCGGTGAGCTTCACCACGTCGCCGTGGCGCCAGTTGAAGTCGCAGATGTGGCAGTAGTCCCAGTCGAGGCCGGTGCCGGGGTCGCCCTTGTCACCCTTGTCACCCTTGTCGCCCTTGTCGCCCTTGAGACCTTGCGGACCGGCCGGCCCGGGCGGGCCCTGCTCGCCCTTGCCGCCGCCCAGGCCCTGGTCGAGGATGCAGGCGATGGCCTTGGCCAGATCGGCCACGCTGGGCACCACCACGCGTCCCAGGTCGTTGTCGATGCGGGCGATGCCGGCGTTGGCGTCGGCTACGGGATCGCTGGGCGGATCGACGGGGTTCTCCAGCTTGCGCCCGGGGCGCCAGCCGGTCACCGTGGCGAGCACGATGCAGTCGGGCGTGTCGCAGCCGGGGCAGGGATGGCGCCGCAGATGGTCGGCGCAGTGGCTGTCGCGGATTTCCAGCACCGCCACGCCGTCGGCATAGGCGGCGAACAGGCGCCCGCCGGCCAGGGCCAGGTCGGCGCCGCCGTCGCCCACGGGCAGGGGGGTGCCCACGACGGGCGGGGTGTTGGCCAGCACGCGATGCAGGTCGACGCCCACCACCTGGGCCGCGCCGGCGGCGGGCTGCATCAGCACGAAGGCATGATGTCCCCCGGGAGCCACGGCCAGGGTCACGGGCGACTCCGGCAGTGCCGCCTGGCCGAGGGCCGCGCCGCTGGTGTCCGCGAGCTTGAGCAGCTTGCCGGCGCCTTCGACCCAGGCCAGCCGGTCGGGGCCGGTGCTGCGCACCACCTCGATCGCCTTCACGTCGGCGCTGGTGACGGCAATGCTCTGGGGATTGAGCCCGGCCGCCGTGGTATCGAAGCGGTGCATGGTGCCCGCAGTCGCGGCGGCGTACAGGGTGGTGCCGTCGCTCGCCAGCGCCGGTCCGACCAGGGCCGACGGGATGCTGGCGCTGCCCGTGGCCACGGCGCTGGGCGGCATGGCGCTCACGTCCCACAGCTGGATGGCGCTTTGCGCCGCGCCGGCCGCCAGGGACACCACCCGGCCGGAAGGCAGCAGCAACAGGCTGACCCGGGCGCCGGCGCTGTTGGGAATCGGCGCGGCTCCCAGGGACGGGCCGGAGAAGGCCGCCGGGGAAGTGGTGTCGAGCACCTCCAGGGTGGCGTCGTTGGCAGCGGTGGCGCCGGCGACGGCCACGAACAGGCGCGTGCCGTCGCCGTTGGGCACCACGGCCAGCACCGGGTTGGCGAAGGTCCTGGGCGCCAGGGGCGCCAGGGTCTGCAGGTTGTATTGCTGCACCAGGCCGCCGCTGGGGGACAGATCAGCCGCCACGTAAAGCCGGGCGCTGGTTTCGTGGGCGGCCACCGCCTTGGCGTCGGCCAGCGCCAGGGTGGCGGCCCAGTCCAGCGCCGGCGCGTGGGGCGCCGCGGGCGCGGGCAGCTCGGCGAGGAGTTGCACGTCGAACTCGTAGGTCTCCAGGATGCGGTTGGGCGCGCAGCGCGTGTCGTCGCAGCCGCACTCGTCGTAGAGCACCGGCACTTCTTCCGTGGGGCACTCCTTGTAGCGCACGCAGAACTGCAGGATGCGGTCCTGCTGCTCGCCCCCGGTCTGCTCGAACAGCTTGCGGATGTCCGGGAAGGCATGGAGATCCACCACCTCCTCGCGCAGCACCAGGATCTCGTTGCCGCAGCAGTCCAGCGCCGCCCCCGGCTTGACCACCACGTAGCGGCTGCGGCAGGCAGCGGTGGGATGGGCCGTCACCTCCAGGCCGCAGATCACCCCGGTGCCGTGCAGGCGCTGGTGGTGGCGCTTGAATTTCTCCACGACGTATTTCTGCTCCACGTCGAAGTCCGGCACGTCCATCAGCTTGCCGAAGAAGTAGTGGTTGCGCAGGGGCGTCTGCGGCTCGCAGCTGGGGCAGGGGGCGGGCGGGCAGCCGTGGCTCAGATACGCTTGGTCCGTGTGGGACATGAGGCACCTCTCGATGGCGACTTCATCCTTAAGAACCTCTCTCGACGCAGAGGACGCAAAGACGCAAAGGACGCAAAGGAACTACGGTAACGTTCTCCATGGATTTGTTTTTCTTTGCGCTCTCTGCGTTGAAAGCGGTGAACAGCGTTCATGGCAGCACCGTCTTCCCGCCCACGCGGGCGTCGCCCACGCGCAGGCGCGGCCGGTTGTCGATGGCGCCGGTGAGCACCGTGGCGCGTCCCAGCCGCGCCTCGTCCAGGGCCACCGGCTGCGGCCGCCAGCCGATGACCGCGTCCAGCCCCAGCATCGCCTGCACGCCCACGCGAAAGCGCGGCTCCACGGCGATGACCTGGGCATGCACGTGGGCCGGCCGCTCCAGTTCCACCAGGCGCTTGAGGGCGCGCCCGAGGGAGGGATCGCGCACGCACGCCGCCGGCACGAACACCGACAGCTTGTGGGCATACACATGGAAGGGGTCGCGGCAGGGGTCCTGGGTTTTCGTGAGCTGGGTCACGCCCAGCTGCGCGCCGGACTCGGCTCCCGGCACGCTGACCTCCCCCGGCCCGCCCAGGCGGCTGCGGTTGACGATGCGCTCGCCCCACAGCCGGGCGTTGTCCGACAGCCGCCCCTGGCCCAGGAACAGCCAGCGGCGCAGCCGGAAGTGCTCGAGGATGAGCCGCGGCGGGCGCCAGCCGGCGGGCAGGTCCAGCGGGCAGGGCACGCAGCCGGCGCGCCCGGGTGCATAGTCCAGCCAGCGCTCCAGGCCCAGGAACAGATACAGGCTGTGGCGCAGGCCCGGTACCGTGCCGCGCCAGGGGAACAGCCGCGGTGCGTGCTTGAGATAGGCCCGGCGGCGCGCCAGGGGCCAGTTGCGCTCCAGGGCCACGCCCACCCAGCCGGCCAGCCAGGAGAGGAAATCGCGCTTGGGCGGCGCCGCCGGGCAGGCCAGGGGATCGAACAACTGCGCCTGGTGGTCGATGACTGTTTCGATGTCGCGGAAAGTGCGGTCGAAAATGGCCAGCCAGCGGTCGGTGAAATCGGCCGCTATCGGTTCGGCGCCGAAGATGGCCGGCAGGTAGCGGCGCAGGCTGATGCGCGGGAATTCGATGTCCGCGGCTTGCAGCCGCGGTGTGGCCGTGCCGTCGCTGGCCAGCACCAGCTTGAGCCACAGGTAGCGCCCCGGCGGCGAACGCAGCAGGAAATCGGTCTCGCCGGTGACCGCCTCTGCGGCTCCGTTGCGCCACTCGCCCGCCGGCTGCCAGTCCTCCGGGGGCTTGAGGGCCAGCAGCTCGGGCGGCTCCTCGCTTTCCGCCGTCAGGGACAGCACCTGCACCCGGGTGCCGGGGGGGAGCCGGCCGGCGAGCGCCACCCGGTGCCAGGTGCAGCGGGTGATCTCGCTGTCCAGGGGCCGGCTGACCCACATGCCTTGCTTGGGATAGGCGGGCAGCGCTGCTTCGGCGCTGGTGGGCTCGCCGGCGGCGTCCACCACCAGAGGCGGGTCGGGCGGGCAGGCGCACAGGGCGGAGACGTCCACGGCGCCGCCCGCCAGCACGCGCACCGGCAGCGGCGGGAAGCGGCTTGCCCCCTGCTCCGGCCGCGCCGGCCTTTCCAGGAGGCGGCCGCTCGCCGGGTCCAGCACCAGCACGTGGGGCGCGCCGTCTACGCGCGCGTAGAGGCGGCCGCTGCCATCCACCGCCAGGGAGCCCACGGCGCCCAGGCCGCCCAGGAAGCGGCGATGGGCGCCGTAGGCGGAGAACACATGGATGCCGCCGTTGGCGGGGTCGCTCACCGCCACTTCGCCGCCGCCGGTCACGGTCACATCCTCGGGCTGCCAGGGCGCCAGCCCGGGCAGGGCGGGCGCGGGCCAGGCGGCGCGCACCGTGCCGCTCGCCGGGCTCAGCACCAGCACGCGCCGGTGGCCGGTGTCGCACAGGTACAGCTGACCGCAGCCGAAGGCAATGCCGCCGGCATCGAGCGGGCGGCGCGGGTCATTGGGGTCGCGCCCCAGGCAGGGCCAGTCCCGGAACTTGCACTCGCACCGGTCCAGCAGGCGCAGCCGGCCCCGGGCCCGGTCCAGCAGCACCAGGCCTCCGCCGGGCAGGGGCGCCAGATGGTCGGGCCAGGTGACGCCGCCGAAGCTGCCGCTGGCATCGTTGAGCAGGGGCCCGCTGCCGGGCAGCGGCAGCAGCGCCAGGGCGCCGTCGTCGGGCGCCGGGGCCACGCCGATCGTGAGCGCAGGGTGCGGTTCACCGCGCCAGCCGGCGCGCCGGTCCAGGCGCAGGCGCAAGGGATCGTGGGGCGGCCGGGCGACGGGGGGGAGGTAGGGGGCGTTCATGGTGAGGGCCTAAGTCGCGCGGATCACACAGCCTCCCCCTTTGAAAAAGGGGGACGGGAGGGGGATTTTTGCCGCGGTTGAAATCCCCCCCGGCCCCCCTTTTGCAAAGGGGGGAGCAAGTGGCGGCGGCCGGAGAGGTTCACACCCCCTCCTCATAGCGCACGCTGATGTCATGCACGCCATTCCTGAGCAGCGCATGGGCATCCAGGGGCACGTCGGTGCATACGGGGTAGGTCTGCCCTTCCAGGGTCAGTTCCAGCCTGGCCACGCGCTTCACGCCCGTGAGCAGCAGGCGCTGCAGCACCAGGGAGTAGTAGATGTCGCCGCCGAAGGGCCAGCCGGCGCCGTCGTCGCCGCCGTGCAGGGGATGGAAGTAGCTCTCCAGGGCGGCCAGGGCGGCCTGCTTCACCTGAGCCAGGTCGGCGTCGTCGCGGCACACGATTTCGGCGCTGACGGTGATCTCCCGGTAGCGCGGCGCCACCACGTACAGCTCGACGGTGGCCAGGCGCCGGGCGTCCAGATAGGCGCACACGTGGCGCAGCGTGCTCTCGGTGGGCATGGGCGCCGGGTCCTGGGGATCGTCCGGCTCGGGCACGACGATGACGCTCACCACGCCGGGCACGTCCACGCCCGGGAACTCGGGATGGAACAGGGGCAGGGCCTTGGCCCGGGCAATGCCGCCGGCGGCGCGGGCATGCAGCTCGAAGTCCTCCAGGGTCATGGCCCGGTCCCGGCTCTTCAAGGTCTGGGGCACCCGCGCGCGCGCCTGCTGCAAGGTCTCCTCGTCGCCGCCGCCGTAGGCCGGGAACAGGTTGCTCACGGCGCCCGCGTCGATACCCCCGACCGAGCCGCGCAGGGTGTTGATTCTCCCCGCGCCCACGTTGCCGCGCAGGCCGCCGCCGACCCGGTATTGGCGCGCGATGATGTTGGCCGGGCGGCGTGCGTTGGCGACGGGGATGCGCCCCTTGCGCCCGTCGCCGAAGCGGATCTCGCCCGTGGTGCGGTTGAGTACGTAGTGCAGGTCGTCGGCTCCGGAGGCGAAGAAATCCTTCACCTCCTGCCACGGCACCTCGCCTTCGCCCTCGTCCACCACCAGCTTCAGGCTGCCGTCCAGCACCGGCTTGTTGGCCAGCACGAACACCTGCTCCGGCCGGCCGTTGCTGCCGCCCAGGATTTCCGCGTCTATGGTTTCGGCCTGGAGCACGCCCACGGTGTTGGTGCGCACCGCCAGCAGCTGGGGCGCGTGCTGGTAGGAGCCGGCCGTGAGCCGCGCCCGTATCCAGTAGCGGGGTCCCGCCACCTTGCCGATGGTGTCGCGCACCATCTGGCCCTTGGCCGGCGCATTCAGATAGACGTGGCCGCTGCGGCTGAAGGCGGCGGTCTCGTCCTTGAGCAGGTCGAGGCTGCGCCACTCCTTGCCGTTCCAGTACTCCCACTGGATCGTGGCGGGCGGCGGCAGGATCTCGCCGCAGGTGGCGTAGAACGGCTTGCCGGAGCGGCGGCTCTTTACCCACACCATCAGGTTGATCTCGACGCTGGGGAAGTCCAGGATCGAATTGAAGCCCAGCAGCAGCGCCGCCCCCGGGCGCGCACCCGGGCCGAAGGGATGAAAGCCCTGGTCGCCTTGCGCATTGAAGCTGCTCACGTCCGTGAGGCTCACGCCGTTGTCGGTCTGCACCGCATCCAGTGGTGCGGTGAGGGCCACCAGGGCCCTCTCGGTCTCGAACACGATGGCGCGGCCGGCTTCGTCCGGCTCCTCGGTCTCCAGCTGGGTGTGCAAGGGCACGATGACATAGGGCTCGGCGAAGCTGGGCAGCACCGGCAGGGTCACTTCCGCCTGGGCGGCGCGCGCCGGCGTCAGCTCCATGCCCAGCAGCTCCAGGAACTTGAGGTAGTTGAGCTTGGGCACCTTGCCCAGGCGGTAGGTGAGCAGCTCCGTCATCCAGGCGAACAGCTCCACCACCGCCATGGCCGGCTCGTTCTCGTTGAGGTCGGTCCACTCGGCCGTGTAGCGCGGCACGCGCGTGCGCGCCTCGGCGACGATGTCGGCGTAGCGCCGGTCGTCGATTAGCGGGTACTCGTCCTTGAGCGGCATGTCAGGCGGCCTCCGTGATGTAGAACGGATAGACCAGGTTGCCCACGGCGTTGTTGGCGCGGATGCGGTAGTCCACCCGGATCAGCAGCAGGCTGGGCTCGGCCTCGGTGGTCTCGGTGGTGACGGCGAGCACGTCGATGCGCGGCTCGAAGGCCACCAGGGCCCGACGCACGTGCTCCACGGCGCGGGTGCGCGTGGCCGGGTTGTTGGGCGCGAACAGCAGGTCGTGGATGGCGCAGCTGAAGGCCGGCTGCATCAGGCGCTCGCCGGGGCGCGTGCCGAGAATGAGGTAGATGGACTCCTCGATGCGCTCCTCGGCCCGCGCCAGGGCGAAGCGCCCGCGCGGCGTCACCTGGAAGGGGAACTTGAAGCCGGTTCCCAGGAAGGCGCGGCTGTCGGCTTCGGCCATGGTCAGCAGCCTCCCACGATCTCGGCGGCGAGCTTGAGGGTCTTCACCAGCTCGTCCAGGGTGGTGACGATCTCCTGCATCTTCTGCAGGTCGTCGGGCGAGGCCAGCGCCGGCGTCTGGATGGGATTGACGCCCGCCATGCCCAGCAGCGGCTCGGCCAGGGACAGCAGCACCATGACCGGCTCCACCGCGCTCATCATGTGCTGGGCGGAGAGCTGGGCATTCTGCTGGGCGCACTGCAGCGCCGCCAGCAGCTCCGTGTTGCCGGCGGCCTGGGCGGACTGGATCTGCAGGGCCAGGCCGCCCATTACGCTCATGATGCTTTTCAGCTGGCCGATGACGCAGCCCAGGATCTTGATCACCAGGCACAGCAGGTCGCGCACGAACAGGGGCACGCCGGTGCCGAAGAACTTGCTGATGCATTCCACCAGGGGCGGCACGGCGGTGGCCAGCTTGGGCACCGACTCGGCCACCTTGACCGGGTCGGGCTTGCTCAGGCCCTGCACCACGCCGATCAGGGGCTCCAGCACCTTGATGATCTTCAGCAGGCAGTCCAGGTTGGCGAGGAATGGGCCCAGCTGCAGCGCCAGGGAGAAGGACAGGGTGCAGTCGTCGGGAATGGCCTTGGTGATGTCCGCCAGACCCTTGAGCGTGCCGCCCATGGGCAGGTTGATCTCCACCTTGCCCGGCTTGGGCATGGGGATGCACACCGGCTGGCTGAGATACTGCTCCAGCTCCGCCGGCAGCGGCACGTCGATGGTCTTGGTCACCATCAGATGGGCCCTCCTATGCGCTTCACCAGCCGCCCCTGCAGGGTCATCTCGCCGTCGGACTTGATCTCCAGCGCGCCCTTGCTGTGGATCACCACCCGGCCGTTGGTCATGGAGATGACATTGTTGTGGGCGTCCTGGATGATCAGGGTGCCCCGGTTGCCGCCCGCCGGCGTGGAATCCACGAAGCGCAGGGTGTGGCCGTTCTTGGAGCGGATCATGCGCTGGCGCTCGTCGCCCGAGGGCGGGCGCTGCTGCGGGTTCCACAGGTAGCCGATGACGTAGGGATGTTCCCAGTGGCCCTGGTCGAAGGCCAGGATCACCTCGTCGCCCACGTTGGGCATGAAGAAGATGCCGGCGTCGGGGCCGGCCATGGGCGCCGCCACCGACACCATGCGTTCCACCGGACGGCCCTCGGCCAGCCACGGGTATTCCACCTCGATGCGGCCCAGCCCCTGGCCGTCCTTGACCTTGGTCACCTTGCCGATGACGATGCCGGCGCTGCGTTCGCCTTCATTGATCATGATCTGCCCCCGGCGCTGCGCGCCAACCCCCTCGCCCTCTCTCCCGGCCTCTCTCCCGGAGGGAGAGAGGAGGGTCGAGCCTCCCTTCTCCCTCTGGGAGAAGGGTCGGGGAAGAGGGATTGGGGTATGAGCCCGTCTTGAGGCGGCTCGGCGACGGGCTCATATCCGTTCCCCCGTGTCCGGGTCCTCGCGGCGGGCGACGAACCTGGTCACGTAGCCGTTCTGGTTGAAGGTGTGGGTGGTCTCGGTGACGAAGTATTCGCCCGACACGCGGCTGCCGATGTGGGTGAGCAGGATCCGGGAGCCGGCCCGCAGCTTGGGCAGGCCGATGGTGGTGCCCGCGGCCTTGACCAGCTCCTGGGCGTGGCCCTTGAGGATGGCGCGCGCCTCGGCCTTGGCCTGGGCCTTGGTGAACACCGGCCGCGTCACCACCCGCTCCTCGCGCGGATCGCATTGCATGACGATCTCCGCCAGGCTGGGGTTGAGCTTGCGCAGCTCCGGGTCGTTCCAGTCCACCGACTCCTCGATGGCGCGCTGGCGCTGGCGATCCCAGCCGCGCACCGTCACCCTCTTCACCTGGTTGGCGGTGGTGAGGGTGATCCTCAGATCCACCAGGCCGCGGCCCCAGCCCAGGGAATAGGCCACCGGCCCGCGCACGTTGGACGGGCCGAAGTAGAGGAAATCCTCGCCGCTGTCGCGCTTGCGGATCTCCACCACGTAGCCGCGGATATGGGCGCGCCGCCACAGGAAGTCGATGTCGTACTCGTTCTTCTGCCCGACGAAGAAGATCTCCGGCTCCTGGCTGCGGGCGTTGTCGTCGATCTCCACGTCCATCGGAATGCGCCGCGCGTCCTGTCCGGCGTTGCGCCACTCGGGGTCGATCTTGCCGTCGAAGCTCTTGGCGATCTGGGAGTCGGTCTTGTTATGCCAGTTGCCGTCGTACTTCTTGCGCCGCAGCCGGTGCAGGACGTTCAGCGCCCGCACCGACAGCGTGTGGGGGCCGCTGGCGGAGAAGGTGGGCTCCATGGTGGTGAAGTTACCGGTCATGACCTCGGTCAGCTCGCCGGCATAGCCCAGCTTGAGCACCACCTTCTTCTGGCACGGCTCGAACAGGGTCTCCAGCTCGCGCACCGAGGCGTCCTCGCGGCTGTAGCGATCGCCTTCCGAGCCCATGTACTTGAAGCGGTTGCGCGCCGAGTCCCAGTTCCCCACCACCATCTCGAAGCCGTCGATCTGCTCCACGTTGTCCCGGTAGGTGATCTCGATCACGTCCCGCAGCACCCGGTTGTCCAGGGACACGCCGTCGATGGTCAGCTCGAAGCGCGGCACCCAGAAGCCGCGCGCCGCGCCCACCGATTCCTCGGCCAGGGTGGTGAACTCAGTCATGGCGGTACTCCGGCCGTTCTCCCTCTCCCGCGGGGCGGGAGAGGGTTGGGGAGAGGGTGGGAACGAAAGCGCTCCGCATCCCCCTCACCCTGCCCTCTCCCCGGCGGGGAGAGGGGACACCGAACGCGGCGTTCATCTCCTTGCCCCTGTCCCCATGCTCGGCACCGTGAGGATCACCCCCGGCTGCAGGCGGCGCGGGTCCT
>JBMOQT010000035.1:0-19096 GCA_049320945.1 Pseudomonadota bacterium | reverse complement strand
AGCAGTTCCTGAGCCTGGATCATGCTGTGGTGCGCGCCGAAGGGCGCAGTCAGGAGATTTTCGAGAAATACCTGGCGCGACGGCGGATCACGCGCCGCATCGCCCTGTCGACGCCCCACTTCATGAGCATCCCGAGCGTCATCGGCAAGTCGGACCTGGTGGTCACCCTGCCCCATGCCATCGGCCTGTTCTTCTCCCAGACCGGTGCCAACGTGCGCATCGTCGAACCGCCCCTGCCCATTCCGCGCATCGAGCTGCGCCAGCACTGGCACCGCAACTACCACCACGATCCGAAGAACAAGTGGCTGCGCCGCCTGGTGGCCGGGCTGTTCAACGACGCCAGCGACGAGTGGCCCTATCCCTTCTGAGCTCTACTCCGCGTCCGGCTGGGCCGCGGGGGCGGCCCGCTCGAAGGCCGGCAGCTTCATGCATTCGTCGAACACGCGCATCACCGTCGGCACGTGATCGAGCCGGCAGTCGAAGCGCCGGGCGTTGAAGATCTGGGGCACCAGGCAGCAGTCGGCCAGCCCGGGCATGTCGCCGTGGCAGTAGCGGCCGGTGCGCGCGTCATCGGCGAGCATCGCTTCCACCGCCGCCAGGCCGGTCTCCACCCAGTGGCGGTACCAGGCGTTCCTGGCGTCCTGGCTCACGCCCAGGGTCTTGGTCAGGTAGTTGAGCACGCGCAGATTGTTGAGGGGATGGATCTCGCAGGCGATGGACAGGGCCAGCGCCCGCACCCGGGCGCGCCCGGCCGGGTCGGCGGGCAGCAGGGGCGGCTGGGGATGGGTTTCCTCCAGGTACTCGAGGATGGCCAGCGACTGGGTGAAGCTGCGCCCGTCCTCCTCCAGCACCGGCACCAGGGCCGCCGGGCTGAGCTTGCGGAATTCGGGGGCGAACTGGGCGCCGCCGCCGCGGGTCAGGTGCACCGGCACGTACTCGTAATCCAGCCCCTTGAGGTTCAGGGCGATGCGCACGCGAAAGCTCGCCGAGCTGCGGAAGTAGCTGTAGAGTCGAATCATGTTCCCTCCAAGGCAGCGCGAAACTCCGCCGGGATGGGCAGGGCCTGCAGGCGCGAGGCGTCCTCGGGATGGGGTGTCGCCCAGCAGCGCAGCTCGGTCCCCTCCAGCAGCACGTCGTCGCCGCGGCGCACCACGTGGCGCACCCGGAACATCTTCTCGCGCCATTCGTCCACCCAGCTCTCGATCACCAGCTCGTCGCCCAGATGGCCGGGGCGCTTGAACTTGGCCTGGGCCTCCACCAGCGGCACGAACACCCGTTGTTCATTCATCAGCGCACGCGACGTGGTGCCCGTGGTTTCGAACAGGTGCCAGCTGGCGGCGTCGAACCACGCAAAATAGTTGGGGTAGAAGGTGATGGCGGCGGCATCGCAGTCTCCCCATTCGATGCGCACCCGGTAGTGGCTCTTGCGCACGTTCATCCTATGACTATGACATTATCCCCGGGCGGGCTGGCGTACAGCCGGTCCACCAGCGCGGCGCGCCGCTCGAGCACGGCGCGCTGGTTGATGTAGCCCTTGTCGGTGATCTCGTTGGCGTCGATGGAGGGCGGCTCCTCCATGAGTAGCGCCCGGCCGGCGTGCAGCGAGCTGCCGCCGCCGTCCTCGGCCAGGCGCGCCAGGCCCCGGCGCACGTGCTCCACCACGCGCCCGTCGGCCAGCACCCGCGCCAGGGGCGCGTCGGCGGGCAGGTCCGGGCACAAGCCGCGGCAGCCGGCGGGATTGGCGAAGACCAGGAAGCCCACCTCCTCCCGGTCGTGGCCGGTGACCACGATGTCCTGGGCCACGGGCGCCAGCTCCGCCAGCGCCTTCACGCGCAGCGCCCCCACGTGCACCCACACGCCGCTCATGAGCTTGAAGTCCTCGGCGATGCGCCCGTCGAACTCCAGGCCCTTGGCCGGGTCGTTGGGATCAGCGAAGCGCCCGGCGTCGCCGATCTTGTAGAAGCCCTCCTCGTCGAAGGCGTCACGGGTGAGGTCGGGCCGCTTCCAGTAGCCGGGCGTGACCAGGGGACCGCGCACACGCATCTCCAGCTTGGGGCCATTGGGTAGCAGCTTCAGCTCGCAGCCAGGCGTGGGCAGGCCGATCACGCCGGCGCGGTCGATGTCGAAGTGCACATTGGTGGCCATGGGCGCCGTCTCCGTGGAGCCCCAGGCGGAGAGCATCACCGTGCGGCTGCCGCGCGCCTGCACCGACAGCAGCTCCAGGCGCCGCCACAGGTTCTGGGGCAGGGCCGCGGCGGCATAGAAGATCATCTTGAGGTTGCGGAAGAAGTTGTCCCGCAGTTCGGCATCCCGTTCCAGGTAGGGAATGAGCATGTCGAAGCCGCGCGGCACGTTGAAGTACATGGTGGGCGAGATCTCCCGCAGGTTCGCCACGGTCTTGTCGATCAGGCCCGGCACCGGCTTGCCGTCGTCCACGTAAAGAGTGCCGCCGTGGGCCAGGATCATGTTGAAGTTGTGGTTGGCGCCGAAGGTGTGGTTCCAGGGCAGCCAGTCCAGGATCACCGGCGGCGTGTCGGCCAGGAAATGCCACACCTGGCGGATGCTCTGCTGGTTGGAGCACAGCATGCGCTGGGTATTGATCACGCCCTTGGGCTCGCCGGTGGAGCCGGAGGTGAACAGGAACTTGGCGATGGTGTCGGGCCCCACGGCAAGGAAGGCCCGGTCCACCTCGGGTCCGGGCCGCTGCGCCAGCAACTCGGTGAGAGCGGTGGTGCGCAGCCCGGCGGGCGGGTTGCCGCTCACCACCACTTCCACATTGCTCAGGTCCAGGGCCGCCAGCGCGCCGGCGAACCTGGCGCCGTCGGCGGCATAGATCAGGCCCGGCTCGAGCAGGGCGACGATGGCCTTGAGCTTGGCATGGTCCCGGGACATGAGGGAATAGGCGGGCGACACCGGCGCCACCGGTATGCCCACGTGCATGGCGGCGAGCGACAGCAGGGCATGGTCGATGCCGTTGTCGGACAGGATCATCACCGGCCTTTGCGCCGACAGCCCGCGCGCCAGCAGCGCCGCGCCGATGGCGCGCACCTGGTCGCGCGCCTCGCCGTAGCCCAGGCGGCGCCAGGCGCCGCCCTCGCGCTCCGCCAGGAACACCCGCTCGGGCGCCTCGCGCGCCCATTTCTCCAGGAATTCGCCCAGGCAGCGGGCATAGGGCTCCAGCCCATTGGGCGAGCGCAGGATCATGGAACCGTCGCTGCGGCGCTCCACCTCGACCCCCGCCTTGGCGAAGGCGATGCGCGCCAGGGGCGCAGTGCCGGCTTCGAGTATCGGGCTGGCCATGGCGCTCACCGGGTCACTTGATCAGCTTCCAGGTGCCGCCCCCGATACGCACCAGCACGCGGAAGCGCGCGTCGAAGCAGGGAAGCGGCAGCCACGACCAGCTTCGGGGTCTTCATGGTGTCTCCTCGATCATTGTTGGTATTGCACTATCGTGCCGCCCGGCACGGGCTTTGGCAAGACGTGCGATTGCTCCGCTGTTACACCAGGATGACGCGCACCTCGCCCAGGCCGTCGATGCCGCCCACCAGCTCGTCACCGCGCACCACCTTGCCCACACCTTCGGGCGTGCCGGTGAAAATCAGGTCGCCCGGGGCGAGGGTCACGTACTCGGACAGATTGGCGATCACTTCCGGCACGCTCCACATGAGCTTGGCGATGTCGCTGCGCTGGCGCTCGACGCCGTTCACCTTCAGCCAGATGGCGCCGCGCTCGAGATGTCCCACCACTGAAACGGGCGTGATGGGCGACAGGGGGGCGGACTGATCGAAGCCCTTGCCCATGTCCCAGGGGCGGCCCTTGTCGCGCAGGGCGAGCTGCAGGTCGCGCCGGGTCATGTCCAGGCCGACGGCATAGCCATAGATGTGGTCGCGGGCCTGGTCCACCGGGATGCGGGCGCCACCGCGGCCGATGGCCACCACCAGCTCGATCTCGTGGTGCAGGTTGTCGGTGCGTGGCGGATAGGCCACGGGCCCGCCGCCCGGTACCACGGCGTCGGCCGGCTTCATGAAGAAGAATGGCGCCTCCCGCTCGGAGAAGCCCATCTCCTTGGCATGGTCGGCATAATTGCGCCCGACGCAGTAGATGCGGCGCACGGGAAACAGGTCGGCGCTGCCGGCCACGGGCACGGCGGGTACGGGAAGGGTGAAGAGATAAGACATCTGGGGCTCCGGAGATGAGTCAAAACAACTGCAGGCGGCGCTTGAAGACGCCCAGGGGCCAGCGGCCGCGCTGCCATAATCCGTACTTCAGGCGGAACACATGCTCAGGCCCGGCGTCGGCCAGGGTGGCCAGGGTGTCCTGGTACAGGGCCTGGCCGGCGGCGCCGGCGGCCACGCGCGCCCATTCGTCGTCCACGATGGCCCACTGGTCCAGGGCCTCGCGGGCGCAGTGCAACAGCAAGTCGTTGGCGCCGTCCAGGGCGGAGGCCAGGGTGACGGCCGCCTCCCGTGCGCCCAGCTTCTTGCGCACCTGGTCCAGCAGGCGCCCGGTCTCGGCCTGCTCGGCCCGCACCCATTCCTCGTCCCAGTGCTGCTCGCGCAGCAGCTGCATGGCGTCCTGCCAGGAATCGACCATCTTGACGGCGGCGATGCGCAGCTGCGGCAGGGCCTGGACGTAGCGCTCGGCCAGCAGGCGCGTCTCCGGGTCCGCCTCTTCGCCGACGGCGGCGAACCAGTGGGCGCGGCCGACTTCGCTCATCATGCCTCTTCACGGTAAATGCCCAAGGCTTCCTGCACCGGCCGGTCCGAATAGCTGAACAGCACCGATTCCTGCGCCGCCTCGAAGCGCAGGGGCACCCACGAGGGCACCACGAATACATCGCGCGGGCCCCAGTGGAAGCGCGCCTCGCCCACTTCGGCGACGCCCTCGCCCTCCACCACGCAATACACGGTGCCGTCGGTGCTGCGCTGCGGCCGTCCGGAAAATCCCTTGGGCAACAACTGCAGGAAGCTAGCGATAGTGGGCATGGCGTAGCCGCCGGTCAAGGGGTTGACGTAACGCAGCTTGACGCCGCGCGCCGGATGGACCTCGCCTGCCTGGTGCAGGCGCGCCAGCGCCGCGCGGCTGCGCCCGTAGGGATAGCTGAAGATGGGCGAGGTACGCGCGGCCGGCGGCGCCCCCAGGGGCGCCATGTTCTCGCCGTAGCGCGCCAGGGTGACGCCCTCGTCGCGGCTCACCGGCTGCTTCTCCTCGGGATAGCGCTCGGCGAAGCCGGCGTCGAAGAAGGCGACCATGGGAATGTCCAGGCCGTCCAGCCACACCACCGGCTCGTCGCCGGGATTGCCGTGGTCGTGCCAGGTCCATGACGGCGTGATGATGAAGTCCCCCGGCTGCATGGTCACCCGCTCGCCGTCCACCGCCGTGTAGGCGCCGCGCCCCTCGAGCACGAAGCGCAGCGCGCTCTGGGTGTGGCGGTGGGAGGGCGCCACCTCCCCGGGCAGGATGAGCTGCAGCCCGGCATAGAGAGAGCGGGTGATGGCCGAGGAGCCGGACAGGCCCGGGTTCTCCAGGATGAGCACGCGCCGAACGGCCTCCTGCGCGCTGATCAGGCGGCCGGACTCCATCAGGAAGGGGCGCACCTCCTGGTAGCGCCACAGGGCCGGCTGCGCCGCGCTCCGGGGATGCTCCGGCACCAGGTTGTCGAGCACCTCCCACAGGGGCTTCAGATGGCGGCCGGCGATGCGCTCGTAGAATTCGGCACGGGCAGTCATGGCATGACCTCAGGCGGCGCGCGCTTCGAGCTCGGGCAGGCGCAGTCCCAGCTTGTTCTCCACCACGTCGCGCGAGCGCACCAGGAAGTCGGCGCGCATTTCCTCGTTGCGCCGCTTCTTCAGGCCGAAGCGGCGGAAGGTTTCGTTGTTCTTGGAGTTGTCGGCACCGAAGAACTTGGGCAGCATGGGGAAGTAGCGGTCGATGGCGTTCTGCACCTTGCGCCGCCCTTCCTCGGTCTTCACCAGCTCGCTGCAGAAATCCAGGCCGAACTGGGCGTGGAACTTCTCTTCCGGCATGGTGATGCGGGCGATGTTGCGCAGGGGATGGAAGCTGCAGTGGAGCAGGTCCTCCACCTGCAGGATCTCGGCCAGATCGGCCAGCAGCTTGATGACGCAGAACTCCTCCCAGGTGCTCAGGGGGAACTGGAAGATGGACAGGGGCTTCTTGTGGGCCGGATCGTAGCGCGCCGGCGCCAGCCCCATCTGATCGGCCAGCTCCTTGAAGCGTATATGATGGTGGTATTCCTCCATGGCCACGCGGCAGGTGAGCCACTTGGCATAGGGCGTGGGCGCGAGCGCGATGGCCGGCTCGTCGAACACCTGGGCGCCGTAGAGCTCGTTCACCGCGTGGCTGGCGACGATCTTGGCCACCGCCTGGCGGTACTCGTCCGGCTGCTGCGCCAAATCGGCGACGGTCTTGACTTCGGGGTGGGTGGTCATTGCTTGTCTCCTGTTGGTGTTGTGGGTCGGGCTTCAGCCCGACATCTCTATATACGCCTTTGTCGGGCTGAAGCCCGACCTACACCTCCGGCTCCGTGTTGAACGCCTCCAAATCCGTCGTGGCCGGCGTGAACAGCGCGCCGAACTCCCGCTCCATCGCCGCCACCAGTTCGCCCTCCTCCCAGGCCGGCGGCGGCGCCACCACGCGGCCCGCCGGCCGCGGTTGACTGAACAGGAACACCTCGCGCCCGCGCACGCCGAACAACTGGCCGGTGATGCCCCGGGCCGCCTCCAGGCACAGCCCCGCCACCAGGCGCGCCACGTGCCCGGGGTCCAGGCACAGGGCCCGTTCCTTGTACTGGGCCTGGGCCTCGTTGGCCGGCTGGATGGTGTGGGTCACGCGCGTGGCGGCGAAGGGCGCCACGGCGTTGCAGGTGATGCCGGAGCGCGCCAGGTCCAGGGCCACCACCCGGGTGAGCCCGAACAGGCCGGCCTTGGCCGAGGCGTAGGCGAACTGGCCGAAGTTGCCGTACAGCCCGGCGCTGGAGACGATGTTCACGATGCGCCCGGCCGCGCGCCCCGCCTTGACCTGCTCGCGCATGACGGGGGTGGCCTGCGCCAGCAAGCCTATCGGCCCCTGGAGGTTCACCCGCAGCACTTCCTGCCAGTCCGCCCTGCGCGCCTTGAAGATGAAGGCGTCGCGCAGAATGGCGGCGTTGTTCACCACGATGTCCAGGGCACCGAAGCGCTCGACGGTGCGCGCCACCGCCTGCTCGGCGCCGTCGGCCGAGGCGGCGTCCAGGGGCAGGCCCAGGGCGTCGCCGCCCAGCTCGGCGGCCGTGCGCGCCGCCAGCTCGTCGTCCTCCGGCCGGCCGTCGATGGACCAGCCCGGATCGACGATGCTCACCGCCGCACCCAGCTGGTGCAGCCGTTGCGCGATGGCCAGGCCGATGCCGCGGCCGCCGCCGGTGATCAGGGCCACCCGGCCCTGCAAGAGTGCATCCCCCGCGCTCATGCCGCCACCGCCTGGGGACGGTCGGCGCTGGTGTAGAAGGCGTCCGCGTGGATGTCGGCGCGGCCGATGCCCCGTTCCTGCAGCAGGCCCGTGGCCGCCTCCACCATGGGCGGCGGCCCGGCGAGATAGGCTTTCCAGCCGGCCAGGGAGGGAAAGTCCGCCGCCACCGCCTGGTGCACCAGGCCGCGGTGCCGCTGGGTACCCGGCGCGGCGTCGGACAGCACGTACTGCACGTGCAGATTGGGGTGCCGCGCCGCCAGGCGCCTCAGTTCGTCTTCCAGGTACACGTCGCGCTCGGCGCGCACGCCCACGTACAGATGGATGGGCTGCGCCATGCCCTCGTGCAGGGCCGTGGCGACGATGGAGCGAATGGGCGCTAGGCCGCTGCCGCCGGCGACGGCCAGGATGGGCGCGCTGGAGCGGCGCCGCAGATAAGCGGTGCCCAGGGGGCCCGCGGCGGTCACTTCCTCGCCCAGGCGCAGGCGCTCGAACACATAGGCGCTGGAGACGCCGCCGGGCACGCGCCGAATGTGGAAGACCAACTCGGGCTCGTCGGGCCGGTTGGCCATGGAGTAGTCGCGCGGGTCCAGGTGGCCGAAGCGCAGCTGCACATACTGGCCGGCGCTGAACTCGAAGGGTCCGCCCGCCTCGACGGCCAGCCGGACTTCCTTGATGTCGTGGGTGAGATCGGCCAGCCCGCTGACGCGGCAGCGCAGCATGCGGGAGGGATGAACCTCGAACTCCTCCTCGTCCAGGGCGCGCACTTCGCAGTCGCCCCAGACCTGGGTACGGCAAGCTAAAATGACGCCGCGCGCGCGCTCGGCCTCGGACAGGGCGAACTCCGAATGGGGCAGCTCCAGCACGTCGCCGGACACCAGCTCGCAGCGGCAGGTCCCGCAGTTGCCCTGCTGGCAGCTGTGGGAAAACGGGAGGCCGTTGCGCAGCAGCGCGGCGAGCAGGGTCTCACCCTCCTCCGCCGCGACGGTGTGGCTGCCGAAATGAATGGACGGGCACATCTTCCTGGCTCCTCGATTGCCGCTGGGTATAAAATAGTTTAGTGTTGAAAATGTTGGAAGTCAAACAATCTGCCGCCACCGCGCGGCCACGGAAAACAGCCATGACAAGAAAGCGCGCCACGCCGCCCAAGGGAGACGGCAGCCTGCCCGAGGAGCTCAACCTGGACATGCTGCCGGGGCTGATCGGCTACCAGCTGCGCCTCACCCAGCTGGCCATCTTCAACGATTTCGCCAGCGAGCTGAAGGAATACGACATCTCGCCCGGCCGCTTCGGCGTGCTGGTGCTGATCTCGGCCAACCCCGGCCTCACCCAGAGCAGCCTGGCCCAGGCGACCCACCTGGACCGCTCCACCATGGTGACGGTAATCGATCAACTGGAGGCGCGGGGGCTGGTGGAACGCCGCCCCTCGCCCACGGACCGGCGCTCCAACGCGCTGGTGCTGACGGCGGAGGGCAAGAAGCTGCTCAAGCAGCTCAAGCAGCTGGTGCAGGTGCACGAGTCGCGCGTCGCCGGTGCATTGAGCGCCGCCGAGTCGAAACAGCTGGTGAGCCTGCTCAAGAAAGTGCGCGGCGCTCTTCAGGCGGAAGCGGCGCGGCGCACCAGCGCGAAGTAGCTGGCCAGCGCCGCCCAGCCGCACAGGGCGATGGCCAGCGCCATGGGAAGGGCCGTGCCGTCGAAGCTATGGCCGACGACGATGCCCACGGCCGCCGCCACGGACATCTGCACGAATCCCATCAGCGCCGACGCGGCGCCAGCCATCCGGGCGTAGGGCGCGAGCGCCCCGGCGATGGCATTGGGCATGACCATGCCGGTGCCCACGGTGCTCAGGAACATGGGCACGAGGATGGCCCACACGTTATGCACCCCGGTCAGCGCCAGCAGGGCCATGACCGAGCCCGCCGCTGTGCCCAGCAGCGCCCCGGCAAGCACCAGGCGCTTCGCCCCCAGCTTCATGGTCAGCCGGCCAGACACCAGGGTGCCGGTGATATAGCCGGTCACGACGAAGCCGAAGCTGGCGCCGTACCACTGGGGCGACAGCCCGTACAGGCCGATGAGCACGAACGACGAGCCGGAAATGAAGGAGAACAGCGCCGAGTAGCTGGCCGAGAAGCACAGCAGGAAGCCCAGGTACAGGGGCGAGGACAGCAGCATGGCGAAGTTGCCGGCGATGCGGCGCGGCTGCGTCGCCAGAGCGTCCCGGTGCGCGTTGCTCTCACCCAGCATGACGAAGGTGGCGATGATCTGCAGCGCCGAGAACAGGGACAGGGCCGCGAAGTTGGCGCGCCAGCCGAACCACACGGTGAGCCAGCCGCCCAGCACCGGCCCGAGCATGGGCGCGATGGCCATGGCACCGCTGATGTAGGCCAGCACCCGCGCCGCCTGCAGCGGCCCGTATACGTCGCGCACAATGGCCCGTCCCAGCACCGGGCCGGCGCAGGCGCCCAGGGCCTGGAAGAAGCGCGCGGCGATCAGGGTGTCGATATCGGGCGCGACCATGCAGGCCAGCGAGGCGACGAGATAGATCGCCAGGCCGGCGAGCATCACCGGGCGCCGACCGTAGCGGTCGGACAGGGGCCCGTAAATGAGCTGGGCCACGGCGAAGCCGGCGAGGAACACCGACAGGGTGAGCTGCACCCGCGCCACGTCGGTGGCGAAGAACTGGGCCAGGGTGGGCAGCGAGGGGAGATAGAGATCGGTGGAGATCGGCCCCAGCGCCACGAGGGTGGTGAGCAGCAGCGCCAGGCCGAAAGATGGTTCGAGCATCCAACAATTTTACATCAAACAGACTGCTCCCCGCCCCAATGCGGCGCTGTTCCGCTACCCGCCGGGCGGCTGGTAACGCTCCACGCTCTGGTCGATGGCGCCGAAAATCGTCCGGCCGCGCTCGTCCAGCATCTCGATGCGCACCCGGTCGCCGAAGCGCATGAAGGGCGTGCGCGGCTGGCCTTCGTCTATGGTCTCCAGCATGCGCTTCTCCGCCAGGCAGCAGGAGCCCCGGCTTCGGTCCACGTTGGACACGGTGCCGGAGCCGACGATGGAGCCGGCGCCCAGGTAGCGCGTCCTGGCCACGTGGGCGATCAGGCGCGGGAAGTTGAAGGTCATGTCCACGCCGGCGTTGGGACGGCCGAACAGCTGGCCGTTGAGGTGCACCACCAGGGGCAGGTGTACCTTGCCGTCGCGCCAGGCCGCGCCCAGTTCGTCGGGCGTCACGGCCACGGGGGAGAAGCTGGAGGCGGGCTTGGACTGGAAGAAGCCAAAGCCCTTGGCCAGCTCCGCCGGGATGAGGTTGCGCAGGGACACGTCGTTCGCCAGCATGAGCAGCTTGATGTGCCCCGCCGCCTGCTCGGGGGTGGCGCCCATGGGCACGTCGTCGGTGATCACCGCCACCTCGGCCTCGAAGTCTATGCCCCACGCCTCGTCGGCCGCCTCGATCGGGTCCCAGGGGCCGATGAAGCGGTCCGAGCAGCCCTGGTACATGAGGGGATCGGTCCAGAATTCCGGCGGCATGGGGGCGCCGCGCGCCTTGCGCACCAGCTCCACGTGGTTCACGTAGGCCGACCCGTCCGCCCACTGGTAGGCGCGCGGCAGGGGCGAATGGCAGGCTTTGGGTTCGAAGGGAAAGGCGTGGCGCGCCGCACCGTGGTTGAGGTCGGTGTAGACCCGCCGCAGCTGCGGCTCGATTCGGGCCCAGTCATCCAGGGCCGCCTGCAGGGTCGGGGCGATGTCCGGCACCGTCTGGGCCAGGGTCAGGTCCCGGTTCACCACCACCAGCGTGCCGTCGCGGCCGCCCCGTTTCAGGGTTGCGAGTTTCATGACGAACCTATTTCTTCTTCCAGGAATCCACGTAGCCCTTGAACTCCACGCCCTCGGGCAGCTCGGCCACGTCCACCGGGAAGCGCGTGTCGATCATCACCGCGACCTCGTCGGTGTACTTGCGCTCGTGCTTGGCGCCCGCCTCGAAGGCCTTGGGATGGGGGCCGTGGGCGAAGCCGCACGGGTGCAGCGTCATCGCCCCCGGCGCGATGTTGTCACGGCTGAAGAACTGGCCCCGGTGATAGAAGATGATCTCGTCGAAGTCATCGTTGTTGTGGAAAAAGGGCACCTTGAGCGCCCCCGGGTCCGACTCGATGGGCCGTGGCGCGAAGGTGCACACCACGAAGGTCTTGGTCAGGAAATTGCAGTGGGCCGAGGGCGGCAGGTGGTAGCGGTCCGACATGAGGGGCCGCAGGTCGCGCCAGTTGAGCTTCACCGGCAGGCAGTCGCCGTGCCAGCCCACCGCGTCCAGGGGATTGAAGGGGAAGGTCACGGTGCTGATCTGGTTGCGCCGCTTGATCAGCACGCGCGTCTCGAACTCGCCCTGCTGGGCCTTGAAGGCGTCGTCGATATGGGGCGTGTCCAGGCAGGCCAGGTCGAATTGGGCGTGGCGCCCCACCAGGCCCCGGTCGGGCAGCACGTAGTAGTCCTCGGTGGCCTCCACCAGCAGGGCGAACACCGCTTCGGCGCACTCGATGCGCCACTGCACGCCGCGCGGGATGATGATGTAATCTCCGTCGCGGAAGGACATGTGGCCGTAGTCGCAATAGAGGTCGCCGCTGCCCTGGTGGATGAACAGCAGCTCGTCGCCATCGGCGTTGCGCACCAGGTGGTCCATTCTTCCCTCGGTCTGCCACACGCGCAGCTTCATGTGGGCGTTGTGCAGCACCAGGGCCGCCTGCCACGGGCTCGCCTGACCGGCCGGCAGCTTGGTCAGGTCGAAGCAGTGGGGGGCGAGCGGCCCCTCCCAGGAAATCCAGTCCGTGGGCTTGTGCCGGTGCAGGATGTGGGAGGCCGGGCCGAAGAAGCCCTCGCGCCCCATCTCGCGCTCGTACAGGCCCTCGGGGATGTCGCAGTGGGCCTGGCGGGTATATACGCCTTCCATGCGCGGGAAGGTGATGGCTTGTTTCATGTCTCGCTCCTTACTGAGATCACGAAAATGGCTGACAGCCATTTTCGTCACGACGCTCCCCTCGCCCGCAATCCCTCATCCCCGACCCTTCCCCGGAGGGGGAAGGGAGGCTCGACCCTCCTCTCTCCCTCCGGGAGAGAGGCCGGGAGAGAGGGTTGGCGGGAGAGGGGCTGGGGGTGAGGGCGCCGTCAGAGGCCCTCGCGGGCCGCCTGCATGGCTTGCTTCAATACGTTCATGTCGCCGATGTGATTGGCCAGCAGCAGGATCAGCTTGGCATTCACCAGCTGGCTCTGCTCGTCGCTCAGGTCCCGGTGCATATCGATCAGCGCCTCGTAGAAATCGTCCGGCGCGGGCAGGTTGGGCTCGGTGTTGAGGTTCATGGCGTTGCTCAGTCGTTGCAGGTGGCATGGAGCACGGCGCGCCGTACCCGCTCGGGGTCCAAGCTGCGCCAGCGCGCGCACAGGTGCTGGTCGGGGCGCAGCAGGTAGAAGCTGCCGGGACGAGCATCGTAGCGTTGTGCCGCCAGGCCTTCGGCGTCCTCCAGGCGGACCACGCCGGCGGGCAGGTGCAAGGCGCTGCCCGGGGCAGTCACCACGCGTACCGCCACCGGTATCGACGCCCGGGCCAGCTGCTCAAATGCGGACAGCGCGGCGGCGGGCAGTTCCCCTTCGCCGCCGGCGAAGTACAGGCCGGTAAAGCTGCCGCCCAGGTGGTTGAGCAGCCAGTCGGCCTGGCCGCCCACCCGCACCGGCGCGTCGGCGGCGGGCGCCCCCGGCACCATGGGCCCAGTGAAGGCGTCGCCGTCGGGCGTGTTGAGGGAGGAAGCGGTGAGGATGGCCGGCACCGACAGGCGCCCCGAGTTCACCAGCCGGCGGGCGAAGGGATGCTTCTCCGCCAGCAGCAGCACCGCATCGCGGAAGGTGCGCGACACGCGGCTCTTGGGCGTGATGAAATCGGTGCTGCGGGTGGAGTTGAGGATGTTCTCGTCGGCGGCGAACACCCGCTCTTCCGAATAGGTGTCGAGCAGCCGCTCGGGCGCCTTGCCCTCCATCACCAGCTTGAGCTTCCACACCAGGTTGTCCGCGTCCTGGATGCCCGAGTTGGCGCCGCGCGCGCCGAAGGGCGACACCTGGTGGGCGCAATCGCCGGCGAACAGCACGCGGCCGTAGCGGAACTTGTCCATGCGCCGGCACTGGAAGGTGTAGACGCTCACCCACTCCAGCTCGAACTCCCGCTCGCCCAGCATGTGCTTCAGGCGCGGCAGCACCCGCTCGGGCTTCTTCTCCTCCTCGGGATCGGCGTCCCAGCCGAGCTGGAAGTCGATGCGCCACACGTTGTCCGCCTGGCGGTGCAGCAGGGCCGACTGGTTGGGATGGAAGGGCGGATCGAACCAGAACCAGCGCTCCGTCGGGTAGTCCGCCTTCATATAGACGTCGGCGATGAGGAAGCGGTCCTTGAACACCTGGCCCTTGCTCTCCAGCCCCATCATGTGGCGCACCGGGCTGCGCGCCCCGTCGCACACGATGAGCCAGTCGCACACCAGGCTGTATTCGCCTTCCGGCGTGTCCACCCGCACCAGCACCTGCTGATCGCCGGCGTCCACGGCCACCACCTTGTTCTTCCAGCGCAGCTCCAGGCCGGTCAGTTCCTTGGCGCGGGCGATCAGGATTTCCTCGAAGTGGTACTGCTGCAGGTTGATGAAGGCGGGCCGATGGTGGCCCGCCTCGGGCAGCAGGTTGAAGGAATACACCTGGCGGTCCTTGAAGAACACCTTGCCCAGGTTCCAGGATACGCCCCGACGCACCACCGGCTCGCCGCAGCCCAGCCGGTCCAGGATCTCCAGGGCGCGCTTGGCGTAGCACACGGCGCGGGAGCCCACGGACACGGTGTCGTCGTCGTCCAGCACCACCACCGGCACGCCCTGCTGGGCCAGATCAATGGCGGCGGTGAGCCCCACGGGCCCGGCCCCCACCACGATCACCGGGCGGCGCACGGCTTGAGCCGCGTCCTGGTCGGGCGAGCGCACGTACTCGTAGACCGGATTGCTATAGGTTTTCATGGGGCGCGCTTCCCCTCAGCCTTCCAGGGCCTGCCACATCTCCTTGTCCCGCTGCGCCGTCCAGACGCGCGGATCGCGATACTGGGTCGCCTCGTCGTAGGCGCGCGACACGTCGAAGGGCAGGCAGTGGTCGAAGATCACCCAGTGACCGAAGCGCGGCTGGAGCGCCGCATAGGTCTCCTTGTAGATGGTGCGCAGATCCTTGCCCGCCTGGGCGCCCTCCTTCACCTTGCCGAACATGGCGGTGATGAAGTCGCGCGTGCCCTGCAGGCCCGCTTGCACCTGCTCCGGCGTCTGCAGCGCCGCGCCGCGGCCCGGGACCAGCTTCTCGGGCTGCAGGGCGGCGATGTTGTCCAGGGTCTGGGGCCAGTCGGTGAGATAGGCGTCGCCGGTGTAGGGCGTGGCGTCGTATTCCACCAGGTCGCCGGAGAACAGGATCTTCTGCTGGGGCAGCCACACCACCGTGTCGCCCTTGGTATGGCCGCGCCCCAGCTGCAGGAGCTTCACTTCCAGCTTGCCCAGCCACAAGGTCATCTCGCCCTTGAAGGCGATGGTGGGCCAGGTAAGCCCGGGCACCGACTCCACGGCGCGGAACAGGCGCGGGAAGCGCTCGATCTCGCTCTTCATGTCCGCCTCGCCGCGCTCGGCGATGAGATCGTAGGTGTCCTGGCTGGCGATGACGTGCTCGGCCCCGTAGGCCGAGGCGCCCAGCACGCGCACCGCGTGGTAATGGCTCAGCACCACGTACTTGATGGGCTTGTCGGTCACCTGCCGGATGTGCCGGATCACATCCTGGGCCATCACCGGCGTGGCCTGGGTGTCGATGACCATCACGGCATCGTCGCCGATGACCACGCCGGTGTTGGGATCGCCCTCCGCCGTGTAGGCGTAGGCGTTGTCGGACAGTTTGTCGAAGCTGACCTTCTTCTCTTCCAGATCAGCCTGGGATGCGAATTTCTTCTCTGCCATGGCTTGGCTCCTCTCGACCCACGTAATTACGATTTAGTTAATCATTTTCTCTAATCGTAATTACCACTGTTTGCGATGTCAATAATTTCGGTGTGAACATCCCCTGTTGCAGGAATAGAACAAGAACCGTCGCCCGACAATGCCGGCGACGGCAGGTGAACGGCAATGGAGAAGAAGGGAGGGGCCGGCCGCTCAGACCGGATTGTCGATATCCACGTAGCACCACTGCAGGCCGAAGCGCTCGGCCAGGTGGGCGCCCAGGGCCTGCACGCCGTAGCGCTCGGTGGCGTGGTGGCCGGCGGCGATGTAGGGCACGCCCGATTCGCGCGCCAGGTGCACCGTGTGCTCGGAGATCTCGCCGCTCACGTACAGGTCGGCGCCGGCGGCGATGGCCTGCTCGAAGTAGCCCTGCGCGCCTCCGGTGCACCAGGCAATGCGCCGCACCTCGCGCTGGGCGTCGCCCACCAGCAGCGGCTCGCGCGCCAGGCGCGCCGCTAGCTGGCGCTGGATGGCCCCCGCCGTCTCCCGGTGTCCGGGCGCACCCAGGAAGCCGACATCCTGCTCGGCAAAGCGGCCGTCGACGCTCCAGCCCATGAGCTTGCCCAATTGCGCATTGTTGCCCAGCTCCGGGTGGCAATCCAGGGGCAGATGGTAGGCGAACAGGTTGATGTCGCTGGCCAGCAGCGCCTTCAGGCGCTCGCGCCGGATGCCCGTGACGCGCCCGTCCTCGCCGCGCCAGAAATAGCCGTGATGCACCAGGATGGCGTCGGCCCGGCGCCGCTGCGCTTCCTCGATCAGCGCGCGGCTGGCGGTGACGCCGCACACGAGGCTGGTCACCTGGCCGCGTCCTTCCACTTGCAAACCGTTTGGGCAATAATCCCGAAAGCGGCTTACCTCGAGCAATTGATCCAGATAGAGCTGCAAAGTCGCTCGCTCCATGGCAACACCCATAAGAGATATTAGAGGGGTCCTGAAATTATGCGCCGCTTGTGGCTCGTTTTCGCCCAGGCTGTCACCATCGGCGTCGCCATCCTGTTCGTGGTCCAGACCTTGAAGCCGGAATGGCTGGCCAAGCGGCCGGCCGTCGTCTCCCTGCAGGAAGCACCCGTGGTGGCGGACGAACAGCACCGCATCGTCTCCTACTCCGACGCGGCGCGCAAGGCTCTGCCCTCGGTGGTGCACATCTACACCAGCAAGGAAGTGCGCGTGCCGCGCCACCCCCTGTTCGACGACCCGGTGTTCCGCCACTTCTTCGGCGATCGTTTCGGCACCGAAACCCAGCGCAGCGTGGGGCTGGGCAGCGGCGTGGTGGTGAGCGACCAGGGCTTCATCCTCACCAACAACCACGTCATCGAGGGCATGGACGACATCGAGGTGGCCCTCAACGACGGCCGCAAGTTCAAGGCCAAGGTGGTGGGCAGCGACCCGGACACCGACCTGGCGGTGCTGCGCATCAATGCCGGCGGCAAGCTGCCGGCCATCGTCCTGTCGCCGCCCGAGTCGGTGCGCGTGGGCGATGTGGTGCTGGCCATCGGCAACCCCTTCGGCGTCGGCCAGACGGTAACCATGGGCATCGTCAGCGCCCTGGGCCGTAGCCACCTGGGCATCAACACCTTCGAGAACTTCATCCAGACCGACGCCGCCATCAATCCCGGCAACTCGGGCGGCGCCCTGGTGGACACCAACGGCCACCTGGTGGGCATCAACACCGCCATCTATTCGCGCACCGGCGGCTCCTTAGGGATAGGCTTCGCCATACCCATATCCCTGGCCCGCAACGTCATGGAGCAGATCATCCAGACCGGCTCCGTCACCCGCGGCTGGATCGGCGTGGAGGTGCAGGAGATTACCGCCGAGTTGGCCCAGTCCTTCAACCTGCCCGCCAGCGAGGGCGCCCTCATCGCCGGCGTGATGCGCGGCAGCCCGGCCGACAAGGCGGGCATCCGCCCGGGCGACATCCTGGTGGCGGTCAACGGCCGCCAGGTGGCCGACCCCCAAGTCATGCTCGAATCCATCGCCGCCCTCACCCCCGGCCAGGCGGCCAGGTTCCGCCTGTGGCGCGCCGGCAAGGACTACGAGGTGGACGTCACCATCGGCCGCCGGCCCCGCATCGAGCGCAACGGCGGCACGCCGTAGCGTCAGCGCCTGCTTCAATCGGCCGACTGTGACAAACGCTGCCCCAGGCCGGAGACGCGCCGGGTCTGGCGCGTGACGGCGGTGGCCAGCACAGTGGCATCACCCCACACGCCCACGCTCAAGCGCGCCCGGGTGAGGGCCGTATAGATCAGCTCGCGCGTCAGCACGCGGCTGTCGCCCTCCGGGAGGACCAGGTCGATGCGCTCGAACTCCGAGCCCTGGGCCTTGTGCACCGTCATGGCGAACGCCGTGTCGCAGGCGGGCAGGCGCCCCGGCGCCAGGGCGCGCACGCCGCCCTCGGCCGTGGGGAAGTACACCAACAGGTTACCGGCCCCATCGGGCAGCGTGATGCCGATGTCGCCGTTGAACACCCTCAGCACGTAATCGTTGCGCGTCACCAGCACCGGGCGGCCGGCGTACCAGGCCGCCTCCCCGGCCAGCCCCAGGGCGGCGCGCCACTGCCCGGCCAGGGCCTCGTTGATGGGCACCGTACCGCGGCGGCCGTCGCGCAGGGCGCACAGCACCCGGTAGCGCTCGAAGGCGCGCAGGACCTGGGCCGGCTCGGCACCGCCGGCGACAGTGGCCAGGTACTCGCCGTAACCCGGGAACAGCCGCCGGGCGATGTCCTCGGCGCCGGCGCCGGGCGCCAGGGGCTGCCAGGCCAGATCGTCCCAGGCGCCGCTCGAGAGCAGGGCCGCGGCGCCCGGCGCGTCGCCGGCGTTCACCAGGCGCGCCAGGCGGCCGATGCCGGAGGCGGCGCCGAAGCGGTAGCTGTGCTCCAGCCATACCACGGCGTCGCGCAAGGCGCCGTCGCGCGCGGCGCTCAGGCTGGCGAACACGGCGCCCGTCTCCACCGACGCCAGTTGGTCCTTGTCGCCGAGCAGGATCAGGCGGGCCCGGGGCGGCAGTGCCTGCGCGAGCTTGGCGGCCAGTGCCAGGTCAAGCATGGAAGCCTCGTCCACGATCACTACGTCATAGGGCAGGGGATGCTCGCGATCGTGGCGGAAGCGCACGCGGCCGGGGATGGCGCCCAGCAGGCGATGGAGGGTGAAGGCGGCCTCGGGAAAGCGGCGGCGCAGGGCCTCCTCCAGCTCCAGGCGCTGGCACTGGCTGCGCACCGCCTCCTGCATGCGCGCCGCCGCCTTGCCGGTGGGCGCGGCCAGCGCCACCCGCGCTCCTGGCGCCAGGGACAGGAGGATGGCCAGCAGTTTGACCACGGTGGTGGTCTTGCCCGTGCCCGGCCCGCCGGAGATGACTGCCAGGCGCCGCTTGAGCGCCGTGGCCGCGGCGACCTTCTGCCAGTCGGGCTGCACTTCGGTCGGCGGGAAGTAACGATCGAGAAGCTGGCCCAGCCGCACGTTGTCGGCCTCCGGCAGGGCGCTGTTGAGGGCTGCCAGCCGCTGCGCCAGCGCCTGTTCGTAGCGCCAGTAGCGATACAGGTAGAGGCGCCCGCCGTCGAGCACCAGGGGCCGGAAGGGATCGCCGCCTTCTGCGCTCGCCACCAC
>JBMOQT010000034.1:0-19451 GCA_049320945.1 Pseudomonadota bacterium | reverse complement strand
GCCAGCCGGTGCTGATCGAGGTGGCGCGGCGCAGCAGCGTCACCGAGACCGTCACCCACCGGGTGCACCCTGTGGCCCACGACGCCAAGCGCGCCCTGCTTGCCTACCTTCTCAAGTCCAGCAGCGTGAGCCAGGTGCTGGTGTTCGTCGGCACCAAGTTCGGCGCCAGCCGCCTGGCCCACTATCTGGAGCGCCAGGGCATCAACGCCACCGCCATCCACGGCGACAAGAGCCAGCAACAGCGCACCGAGGCGCTGGAAGCCTTCAAGGACGGCCGGGTGCGCGTGCTGGTGGCCACCGATGTGGCGGCGCGCGGCCTGGACATCGACGACCTGCCTCACGTGATCAACTTCGAGCTGCCCCACGTACCGGAGGACTATGTGCACCGCATCGGCCGCACCGGCCGCGCCGGCAAGAGCGGCGACGCCACTTCGCTGGTCTGCGCCGAGGAGCGCGGGCGCCTGGCGGAGATCGAAAAGCTCATCAAGCGCCAGATCGAGCAGGTGGTCATCCCGGGCTTCGAGCCCGAGCCGGAATACTCCGAGCCCCTCGACCGCAGCCGTCGTGCCAAGGGCCACGGCCACCAGGCCGAGCGCGAACGCAGGCACCATGCACCGCGCCCGACAAGGGCGCCGGCGCGGCCGCTGCCTCAGCCCGCCGCCAAGCTGGACTTCGATTTCACCAAGCCCTATGAGCCCAAGGTGGGCACTGAGACGGCAGTGAAGCCGGAAGAGGAAAGCCGGCGCCCGCGGCGGCCGCAGCGGCAGGTCGCCGCCCTGCTCGGCGGCCTGCCCAAGGGCTGAGCGGGGCGCGCGCCATGTGCCCGGCGCCGGCCGCGCTGGCAGAGATCTCCGAGCGCACCGTCGCCCACTACGAACGCAACGCCGCGTCTTTCTGGGAAGGCACGCGCGACCACGACGTCTCCCAGAACATCGCCACCCTGCTGCGCCACCTGCCCGGCGCCGCGCCCTGCCGCATCCTCGACCTGGGCTGCGGCCCCGGGCGTGACCTCGAGACCCTGCGTCAACTGGGCCACGATCCCATAGGCCTGGAGGCCTGCCCGGCGTTCGTGGCCATGGCGCGCCAGTACTCAGGCTGCGAGGTCTGGCAGCAAGACTTCCTGCGCCTCGAGCTGCCGGCGCAATTCTTCGACGGCATCTTCGCCAACGCCTCCCTGTTCCATGTGCCCAAGAGCGAAATCCGCCGCGTGCTGGGCGAGCTGCGCGCCAGCCTCAGGCCGGCCGGCGTGCTGTTCTCCTCCAATCCGCGCGGACGGGACGAAGAGGGCTGGAGCGGGGAGCGCTTCGGCGTGTGGTGGCATGAGGACAGCTGGCGGCGCATACTGGAACAATGCGGTTTCGTCGAGCTGGAAACCTATTACCGCCCCGCGGGGCTGCCGCGGGAGCAGCAGCCCTGGTTCGCGGGCGCCTGGCGCAAGGGAGGGGAACAGGATGGCAAGCTGGGTTGAAGGCAAGGTCGCGGCACTCAAACACTGGACGGGCGGCCTCTACTCGCTGCAAGCAGGCGCGGACATCGAGCCGTTTCGGGCCGGACAGTTCACCAAGATCGGGCTGAAGCTGGACGGCGAGATCGTCGCGCGCCCCTACTCCCTGGTGAACGCGCCAGACGAACGCCCCCTCGAGTTCTATTTCAACGTGGTCCCCAACGGGCCGCTGTCGCCGCGCCTGGCGGCGCTCGCGCCGGGCGACACCATTTTCGTCGCGCCGCGCGCTTCGGGTTTCATGGTCATGGAGGAGATCCCCCAGGCGGACCACCTATGGCTGGTGGCCACCGGCACCGGTATCGGGCCGTTTCTCTCGATCCTCAAGACCGAAGAGCCCTGGCAGCGCTTTCGCCGCATCGTGCTGGTGCACGCGGTGCGCCTGGCGCGCGAGCTGAGCTATGCCGATCTCATCGCCGGCTTCGGCCAACGGCACCCGGAGCAGTTTGTCTTCGTCCCCTTCGTCAGCCGCGAAGCCACTGACTTCGCCCTCGCTGGCCGCATCCCCGCCGCCATCGCCGACGGCCGCCTGGAAGCGCGCGCCGGCGTGGCCATAGGCACGGACAGCCACCTCATGCTGTGCGGCAACCCGGAGATGGTGCGTGATACGACCGAGGCTCTCGTCGCCCGCGGCCTCAAGAAGCACCGCAGGCGCGAGCCCGGCCAGATCACCGTGGAGACCTACTGGTAGAGAAGCGAATAGCAAAAAGGCCCGCAGTGCGGGCCTTTCGCTTGGCGAAGCAAGAATGCTTACAGGCGCTCGAACACCCCTGCGATGCCCTGGCCGCCGCCAATGCACATGGTCACCAGCGCATAACGCTTGTTGGTGCGCTGCAGCTCATAGATGGCCTTGACGGTCAGGATGACGCCGGTGGCGCCGATGGGATGGCCCAGCGCCACGGCACCACCGTTGGGGTTCACCTTGGCCGGGTCGAACTCCAGGCCCTTCGACACCGCCAGCGCCTGGGCGGCGAAGGCCTCGTTGGACTCGATGACATCCAGGTCGGAGGCCTTGAGGCCGGCGCGCTCCAGGGCCTTCTTCACCGCGGGGATCGGACCTTCACCCATGTAGGCGGGATCGACGCCGGCGTGGGCGTAGGACACCAGCCGCGCCAGGGGCTTCAGCCCCGCGCGTTCGGCCGCCTTGGCCTCCGCCAGCACCACGGCGGCGGCGCCGTCGTTGATGCCGGAGGCATTGCCGGCGGTGACCGTGCCGTCCTTCTTGAACACCGGCTTGAGCTTGGCCAGGCCTTCCATGCTGGCATCGGCCTTGAAATGCTCGTCCGTGTCGAACACGGTGACGCCTTTCCTGCCCTGCAGTTCGATGGGCAGGATCTGGGACTTGAAGCGGCCCTCGGCGGTGGCCGCCGCCGCGCGCCGGTTGCTCTCCAGGGCAAAGGCGTCCTGCATCTCGCGCGTCAGGCCCCATTTGGTCGCCACGTTCTCGGCGGTGATGCCCATGTGCACCGTGTCGAAGGGATCGGTGAGCGCTCCCACCATCATGTCGATGATCTTGTTATCGCCCATGCGCGCGCCCCAGCGGCCGGTGGGCAGCAGATAGCCGCCGCGGCTCATGGATTCGGCGCCAGCGCCGACGGCGAAGTCTACATCGCCCAGCATGATCAGCTGGGCAGCCGACACGATCGCCTGGAAGCCGCTGCCGCACAGGCGGTTTACCGTGAGGGCGCCCGATTCCTTGGACAGGCCGGCGTTGATCGCGGCCACCCGGGAGATGTACATGTCCTTGGCTTCCGTGTGGATGACATTGCCCAGCACGAGGTGCCCGACCTGGGCCGGGTCGACCTTGGCGCGGGCGATCGCCTCGCGCACTACGCGGGCCGCGAGTTCCGTGGGGGCCAGATCCTTGAGAGAGCCGCCGAAGGCGCCGATCGCGGTCCGCACGCCGCTCGCTACCACTACTTCCCTGTTGCCGCTCATGTTTGCTTCCTCCGTGACGAACAAATCAGCCGCCGACCCAGCTCGCGATGGCAAGCAGCGTCAGCAGCAAGAGACACAGCACGAGAGTGCGCCACACCAGCCCAATCCCGCTCTGCATGAAATCCACATCGGCTTCGTCGCCCAGGCCCAGTTCCGGGCGGTCCACCACTTCACCGTATTCCACGATGGGCATGCCCAGGCGCACACCCAGGGCGCCGGCCGCGCTCGCCAGCAGGATGCCCTCGCCCGCTTCGGGCCAGCGCGCCGCCTGGGTACGCCAGCAGTAGATGGCATCCTCGAAATCACCGACGATGGCAAAGGCGATGGCCGTGATGCGCTTGGGCAGCCAGTCGATGATGTGGAAGGCCTTGCGCGCGAAATCGCCGAACGCGCCCCACTCCCCTTCGCGCCGCTGGCCCCAATGGCGCTGGAAGTACTCGGCCAGCCGGTACAGCAGGGCCCCGGACGGCCCCGGCAGCAACACGAAGGCGATGATCACGGCGAATACATGGCGATGGGACGCCACGATGGCGTCTTCGATGGTCACCCGGGCGATGTCTCCCGGGGCGAGGTGCTCGGCCGAACGCCCGCGCCACTCCCCGAGGAGCTGGCGCGCCCGATCCACTTCCCCCATGCGCAGGGCCAGGTGGATGTCGGTGAAGAAATGGCTGAACTGACGAAACCCCATGGTGAGGTATAGCACCGCGATATTCCACAGCAAAGCCAACAGCGGATTGACGGTATAGAGGGCGTAATAGATGGCGGCGACGGCCACTACCGGCGGCAGCACCGCCAGCAGCCAGGCGATCATGCCGTGCCGCCTCTGGCCGTCGTTGAAATGGTTCTCGAAGAACAGGGAATAGGAGGCGAGGAGTCGCGCGATGACCTGCCGCTCGGCAAGCGGCTTGACCTGTTCCAGCAACAAAACCGCGATCAGGGAAAGGATGGCCATGGCGCTCGAATCGACGGAGGCGGCGGCATCGGGTTATCGAGACGACGAAGATACCACAATAAGCGCTGCCTGGTTGCACTGCAGCATGACCGGATCCAACACCGGCACTTAGACGTTATTGTTTTAAGACGAATCATTTAAACTATGACCTAGTTGATTATTTTCCTTGAGATTTGCATGCTATAAATATCTTCACCCAGACAAGGTCATAACCCAGGAGAACAGACATGGTAGCCATGGAGGCGGAAACGACATGGACCTGACGGCGATCTATCACAAGACCCCCAAGGGGCAGGAGGAAATGGCGTCGCGCGCCTACAAGCTGCCGGCGCGCGAGCGCTCGGTGCTGATCCTGGTGGACGGCAAAAGCACGGCCCGGGACATCATTGCCAAAGCCAAGCATTTCGGCGACGCCGAGCAGTTCTTCGAAGCCCTGGTGCGCGGCGGCTTCATCGAGCCGGTCGCCGGCACCCAGCCGGCTCCCCAGGCACCAGCGGCCACGCCAGCCGCGGCGTCGGCGACGGTATCGCGCTCGCTGGCGGAAACCAAGGACTTCGCCTGCACCTACCTGGTCAAGGCCCTGGGTCCCTACGCCGACACCATGACCGGTAGCATAGAGGCCTGCCGCGAACGCAACGAACTGCTGGCGATTCTGGAAAAATACCGCGACATGCTCCGGGACGGCGTGGGCAAACGCAAGGCCGAAGAGTTCTGGAACGGCGCGATGGCGCGCCTGCCGTAGGAAGTCAGTGACGGGTGACGAGTGACGGGTGACGAAGGCACGGCGCCGCCCGTCACGTGTCACTGCCACCAAGCCCGCCCGACAACAGGCGATAGAGCTCGACCACCATGCCGGCGGTGGCGCCCCAGATGTAGTAGCCCGAATAGGGCATGGCGTAGTAATGGCGCCGCGTGCCGGCGATGTCCACGCTGTGGCGTTGATGGTTGGCGGGATCGAGCAGAAAGCTCAAGGGAGTCTCGAACACCTCGGCCACTTCGAAACTGTCAAGCTGCAGTTCCAGCGGCGGCTGCACAATGCCCAGCACGGGCGTCACGCGGAAACCGGTGCTGGTGCGATACTCGGGCAGGGTGCCCAGCACTTCCACGCGCTCGGGTGCCAGGCCGATCTCTTCCTGCGCTTCGCGCAGGGCCGTGGCCACCGGCGACTCGTCCTCGGTCTCGCAGCGGCCGCCCGGGAAGCTCACCTGTCCCGCATGATCGTGCAAGTGCGCCGTGCGCTGGGTAAACAGCACGGTGGCATGGGGCCGCCGGTCGATGACCGGGACCAGAACCGCGGCGGGAATCAGGGGTGGAGGCAGCCCCGATTGCGCCGCGGGCGGCGGCAGCCGCACCTCGGCGTAGCGGCGGCGCAGCCAGTCGGCGGTGTATTGGCTCACGCTTGCCTCAATAGCGCTTGCGCAAGGTAAGGGTGACACCATCGCGCTGCATTTCCATGCGGTTGAGGAAGCTCATGCCCAGCAGTGCCATCGGCATGTCGTGGCCCATCACTGTCGCATCCACATCGTTCAGCACCACGTCGCCCACGCGCACCGCGTTCAGCTTCACGCGCCACACCTGGGCTGTGCCGTTGGCCGTCAGGGTGACGCCGGGCTTGGCATTTTTCAGATCGATATTGGCGCGCCGCGCATCCGAGGCGCCCAAAGCAATGGATGTCGCGCCGGTATCCACCAGGAAGCGCACCGTCGCCCCGTTCACCGTGCCAATGGTGACGAAATGCCCGCTGGCGTCCGCCGTCAGGGTGATCATCTGCGGGCCGGAGGCGCCACCCCCGGAATAAGCTTGCTCGCCGATGCGCAGCTTGTGGCGCTTGCCGTCGATTTCGACCACGGCGCGGTCCTCCTCGACACCCACCAGCCTGATGCCGCCGATGGCCTTTCCCACGGCGACGGTGCGCGGATTGCCGCCATCGACCACCAGCACCGCCTTGCCCGGGAACAAGCCCACCACACTCACATCGGCGGCGTAGGCGGAAGCGCCGCCGAGTAGGCACAGCAGCGCCATCGAACTACAATTCCGAAGTCTTGTTGCGTCGCACAACACAGTGAATCCCATTGCCATTTTCCGCCATGCCGGCACCGAGGGTCCCGGCTATTTTGCCACATTCGCCGAGCGCCATTCTCTCCCCTGCCGCCTGTTTCGCCTCGACGAGGGAGAGGAAGTACCCCGGGACGCGCGCGCCTTCAGCGGGCTGGTGTTCATGGGCGGGCCCATGAGTGTTAACGACAGCCTGCCATGGATCTGGAGGGAACTGGCCCTGATCCGCAGCGCCGTCGCGCAGGACGTGCCGGTGCTGGGCCATTGCCTTGGCGGTCAGCTCATGGCCAAGGCCCTGGGCGCAACGGTTACGCGCGCTCCCTCGAAGGAAATCGGTTGGGGCGAGGTGACGGTGCTCGACAACGGCGCGGCGCGCCACTGGTTCGGCGACGTGCACCGCTTCCTCGGCTTTCATTGGCACGGCGAGACGTTCGCCCTCCCGCCCGGCGCCACGCGCATTCTGGAAAGCCCCTGGTGCGCCAACCAGGCCTACGCCGCGGGCAAGCACCTGGGCCTGCAATGCCATGTGGAAATGACCGAGGACATGGTGCGCACCTGGTGCGCGCAGGGCGCGGACGAGATTGCCGCCAGCCCCGGCCCGGCGGTGCAGCCGGCGGAGGCAATCCAGGCAGACCTGGCGGCGAAAGTGGCGGCGCTCAACGCCGTGGCCGAACGGCTCTATAGCCGCTGGATCCGGGGGCTGGTGCGCTAAACGGACGGGTGCTTCAGTCGCGGAAGTTGCCGAACTGAACAGGAATGTCGGTGATGGACTTGCGCACCAGGGCGATGGCTTCCTGCAGGACGTCCTTCTTGGCGCCGGACACGCGCACCGCGTCGCCCTGGATGCTGGCCTGGACCTTGAGCCTGGAATCCTTGAGCAGCTTGACGATCTTCTTGGCGGTGTCGGAGTCGATGCCCACCTTGACCTTGATTTCCTGCTTTACCTTGTTGCCGGAGATCTTTTCTATCCGGCCCCGGTCGAGGCAGCGCACGTCCACGCCGCGCTTGCCCAGCTTGGCGGCGAGGATGTCATAGACCTGCTCCAGCTTGAAGTCATCGTCGGCGAACAGGGTGAGCAGCTTCTCCCCCTGCTCCACCCGCGCGTCGGAGCCCTTGAAATCGAAGCGCGTGCCGATCTCCTTGTTGGCCTGATCGACGGCGTTGCGCAGCTCCACCTGGTTGACTTCGGAAACCACATCGAACGAAGGCATGGCACTTTCTCCCCGGAAGTGGACGCTTCGGAACGGGCCTGCTCAGCCGAAGTGGCAGACGTAGTCCAGGGTTTCGACCGTCTCGATGTCGAAGCTGGAATTGCCCGGCACATGGAATTGGTCGCCGGCGCCGTAGGTCTTCCACTCGGCTTCGCCCTTCAGCCGCACCCGGCACTTGCCGCCGTTGATTTCCATGATCTCCGGCGCGCCGGTGGTGAAGGTGAGGGACGAGGGCAGGATCACGCCGAGCGTCTTCCTGCTGCCGTCGGGAAACAGGACGGTATGGCTGACGCATTTGCCGTCGAAATAGACATTGGCCTTCTTGAGGACACTGACATTGTCGAACTGGGACATGGCGCTCCCTCGTGTTGAATTTGGGCGGGAATTATAGCGTGCCGCCCTACTCGATGCCGATCGCCTTGGCGATCACCTGCTTGGCGGCGAAACCGAACATGCCCATCCCCAGGGTGAAGAACAGCACCAGGGTGCCAAACCTGCCCGCCTTCGATTCCCTGGCCAGGTTGTAGATGATGAACATCATGTACAGGATCAGCCCGGACAGGCCGACCTGCAGGGCGATTTCTTCGAGCTCGGGAAGCGACAGGCCAAACATGGGAAGGAACCGGCAGGATGCACAAAGGGCGCCATTGTAGCCCCTTATGCTGCATCGCACAATTCACAAACAAAAAGAAGGCCGGGGGAACCGGCCTTCTGTTGCGGCGACAGTCAGCGCCGCTTGCTCAGCTTGGCGGCGATGCGCATGCGCAAGGCGTTGAGCTTGATGAAACCGGCCGCATCCGCCTGGTTGTAGGCCCCGGCATCGTCCTCGAAGGTGGCGACGGTGGGGTCGAACAGGGAGTCGGTCTTCGAATCCCGGCCCACCACGATGACGTTGCCCTTGTAGAGCTTGACCCGCACCCAGCCGTTGACGTGCTCCTGGGTGTGATCGATGAGCACCTGCAGCGCCTTGCGCTCCGGCGACCACCAGTAGCCGTTGTAGATCAGGCTGGCGTAGCGCGGCATCAGGTCGTCCTTCAGGTGCGCCACTTCCCGGTCCAGGGTGATGGATTCGATGGCCCGGTGGGCCTTGAGCAGTATCGTGCCTCCTGGCGTCTCGTAGCAGCCGCGGGACTTCATGCCCACGTAGCGGTTCTCCACCAGGTCCAGGCGCCCGATGCCGTGCTTGCCGCCAAGCTCGTTGAGCTTGGCCAGCAGCTCGTGGGCCTTCAGGCGCTGCCCGTTGATGGCCACCAGGTCGCCGCGCTCGAACTCCAGGTCCAGGTATTCCGCGGCGTCCGGCGCCTTCTCCGGCGACACGGTCCAGCGCCACATGCTCTCCTCGGCCTCCGCCGCGGGATTCTCCAGGTGGCGCCCTTCATAGGAGATGTGCAGCAGGTTGGCGTCCATGGAATAGGGACTGCCCCCCTGCTTGTGCTTCATCTCGATGGGAATGCCATGTTTCTCCGCGTAGGCCAGCAGCTTCTCCCGCGACAGCAGGTCCCACTCGCGCCACGGCGCGATGATCTTGATGTCCGGGTTCAGGGCGTATGCGCCCAGTTCGAAGCGCACCTGGTCGTTGCCCTTGCCGGTGGCGCCGTGGGATACGGCGTCGGCCCCCACCTGCCCGGCGATCTCGATCAGGCGCTTGGCGATCAGCGGCCGGGCGATGGAGGTGCCCAGCAGGTACTCCCCTTCGTAAATCGTGTTGCAGCGGAACATGGGGAACACGAAGTCGCGCACGAACTCCTCGCGCAGATCGTCGATGAAGATGTGCTCCGGCTTGATGCCGAACATCAACGCCTTCTTACGCGCCGGCTCCAGTTCCTCGCCCTGCCCCAGATCGGCGGTGAACGTCACCACCTCGCACTTGTACGTGTCCTGCAGCCACTTGAGGATGACCGAGGTATCCAGGCCGCCGGAGTAGGCCAGCACCACCTTCTTCACTTGACTCATGGTATTACCCGCAACGTTATGATCAGATCCCACTACCCGGCTGCTTCAGCTGCTCACCCGGCCCAGCAGCAGGTACTCCATCAAAGCCTTCTGGGTGTGCAGCCTGTTTTGGCTACGGCTGCCGCTCCGCGGCTTAACTTCGCAAGCGAAGTTAGCCTTCGCCGAAACAGGCTGCACATCGTGCCACCTCAAACTTCCACCCGCCCCAGTAACAGGTATTCCATCAAAGCCTTCTGGGTGTGCAGCCTGTTTTCAGCCTCGTCCCATACCACGCTCTGGGGGCCGTCGATGACCTCGGCCGCCACCTCCTCGCCCCGGTGGGCGGGCAGGCAGTGCATGAACAGGGCATCGGGCTTGGCGGCCCGCATCATGTCGGCATCCACCATCCAGTCCTCGAAGGCGCGCTTGCGTTCCTCGTCCTCCGCCTCGAAGCCCATGCTGGTCCACACGTCCGTGGTCACCAGGTCGGCACCCTTGACCGCCTCCATGGGGTCGGCGAACTGCTCGTAGTGATCGGCGCTGTAGACGCCGGCGCGCTCCGGTTCCACTTCATAGCCCGGAGGCGTGGACACGTGCACGTTGAAGTCGAGGATCTCGGCCGCCTGCAGCCAGGTGTTGCAGACATTGTTGGAGTCGCCGATCCAGGCCACGGTCTTGCCCTGGATGGAGCCGCGATGCTCGATGTAGGTGAAGATGTCGGCCAGGATCTGGCAGGGATGGTATTCGTTGGTCAGGCCGTTGATCACCGGGACGCGGGAATGCTGGGCGAAGCGCTCGATGATCTCCTGCTCGAAGGTGCGGATCATCACCAGGTCGCTCATGCGCGAAATCACCTGGGCTGCGTCCTCCACCGGTTCGCCCCGGCCGAGCTGGGAGTCGCGCGTGTTCAGGTAGATGGCCAGGCCACCCAGCTGCTGCATGCCCGCCTCGAAGGACAGGCGCGTGCGCGTGCTGGCTTTCTCGAAAATCATCACCAGGGTGCGGTCGAACAGCGGGTGATAGGGCTTGTAGGCCTTGAACTGGGCCTTGATCCAGCGCGAGCGCTCGAACAGGTATTCAAACTCCTCGCGGCTGAAATCCTTGAACTGGAGAAAATGCTTGGGTGCACTCATACCCACCTCCGCCTTCAGGCGGCCAGGAAGTCGCGGATGAGGCGCGAGAGGACGTCCACCAGCTGCTTGGCGTGCTCGTCGTCGAACACCAGCGGCGGCAGCAGGCGCACCACCGTATCCGCCGTGACGTTGATCAGGAGCCCCGCCTCCAGCGCCCTGGCCACCAGTTCACCGCAGGGCTTGGAGAGCTCGATGCCTATCATCAGGCCGTCGCCGCGAATGGCCACCACTCCGGCGACCCCCGCCAGGGCCTGGGCAAAACCTTCGCGGATGGCCTCGCCCAGGGATGCCGCCCGCGCCATCAAACCATCCTGCTCGATGACCTCCAGGGTGGCGAGGGCCGCGGCGCAGGCGAGGGGATTGCCGCCGAAAGTGGAGCCGTGGTTGCCGGGCTTGAACAGTCCCACTGCCTTGCCGGCCGCAAGGCAGGCGCCGATCGGCACGCCCGAGCCCAGTCCCTTGGCCAGCGCCATCACGTCCGGCTTGATGCCCGCATGCTGGTGGGCGAACCACTTGCCGGTGCGACCCACACCGCACTGCACTTCGTCCAGCATTAGCAGCCAGTTGCGCTGGTCACACAGGCGGCGCAAGCCGCGCAGATACTCCAGGTTGGCGACGTTGATGCCGCCCTCGCCCTGGATCGGCTCCATCAGTACGGCGACCACGTTGCGGTTGTTTTCCGCCGCCGTCTGCACTGCCGCCAGATCGCCGAACGGCACGCGCACGAAGCCGCTCACCAGGGGTTCGAAACCAGCCTGGACCTTGCGATTGCCCGTGGCCGAAAGGGTGGCCATGGTGCGGCCGTGGAAGGCCTTCTCCATCACCACGATGGCAGGTGCCTCGATGCCCTGCCCATGGCCGAACAGGCGCGCCAGCTTGATGGCCGCCTCGTTGGCTTCGCATCCCGAGTTGCAGAAGAACACCTCGTCCATGCCGGAAATCTCCGCCAGGCGGTCGGACAGGCGCTCCTGCTCGGGAATGCGATAAATGTTGGAAGTGTGCATGACGCGCGCCGCCTGATCGGTGACAGCCTTGACCAGGCGCGGATGGGCGTGGCCCAGGGTGTTCACTGCGATGCCGGCCAGGGCGTCGAGATAGCGCTTGCCCGTCTCATCAAAGACCCAAGCACCTTCGCCCCGGACGAACGCCACTGGCAGACGCGAGTAAGTGTTCATTAGATGCGGCATTGGAACGGCCCGCTGGAGATAGAAGCCTTAAAAGCACAAGGCGGCTTGCGCCGCCTTGCCGAAGCGTGCATCTTAAGTGAAAAACGCTTGAATGTGTATACCGGCTGCGGCCTCAGGCCGCTTGGCATTGCCCGGCACGGAGCGCTTACTTGGCGGAGCCGGCAGCCAAGAGGGCCACGACTTCTTCCTGCCGCAAATAAGGAACCTTGCGGCTGCCCGCCGGCATGCAAACACGCTCGAGGATCTCGCAGTCGCGATAGATCTGCCGCAGCTTCCGCTCCGCTTCGGTGGAATCACGCCCGGCTATCTTGAGGTTGTCCACAATCAAGCCCGCACGAGTGCGGATGCGGAAGCCGTACTTCAGAAGCACAGGCGGTTGCATGGAAAACCCCAATTTGGTCAGAGGGATTACGGCAGTATATTCGAGAAATTATAGAAAGGCAATGTAGTTATTTAATTATTAAGGTATTTTGTGCTACTGCACAAAATACCATCCGGCGTCGGCGGTCGTTTGTAAGCTAGGCGTAGGGTGGGTTCTGGTAGAATCGCGCCTTCGCTTCGCCCGCGCCACCACCAGATCGCCTTCGCCGGGCGGCGCCCGGTGCTTCCATGTCCAATAGACGCGCCCACAACTTCATCATTGTCGGTGTCACCCGCAGCGGCAGGAAATTTCGACCGAGCGACTGGGCCGAGCGCCTGTGCGGCGTCATGTCGGCCTTCGGTGCCGACAATCGCATGACCTATTCGCCCTATGTCCGTCCGGGAAACTACCAGGGTGAGAAATGCGTGTTTGTGGACGCCCGCCTGCACGACATCGAGCCGATGGCGTACAAGTTCATGGTGAACTTCGCCAACGACAACGAGCTTCAGGTGATCCAGCAGGAAGCGCCCGCCCCGGGCCACTGACACCCGCGCGCCGGGTGAAATCCAGGAGAGGTTACAGAGGCGGCCGGGAACCGGCCGCCGCGGGGAATTACTGAAGCGCCTTGATGGCGGCGGACAGGCGGCTCTTGTGGCGCGCCGCCTTGTTCTTGTGGATGACGTTCTTGTCGGCAATCCGGTCGATGATGCTGGCGGACTCGGAGAATACTTGCTGCGCCGCCGCCTTGTCGCCGGCTGCGATCGCCTTCTTGACGCGCTTGATCGCCGTACGCAAGGACGAACGCAGGCTGAAATTATGCGCGCGGCGCTTGATCGCCTGACGGGCACGCTTGCGGGCTTGTGCAGTATTGGCCATGGGTAATCTTGTAATGCTGGCTAGGAAAAGCGGCGCATTTTAGGCCTTTTTCCTCCAGGAAGCAAGGGTATGGGGTCACAGCCAAAGCCGATAACATGCGCGTCTTGTTCCTCTTTTCCTGACCCCAATGAACCTCCTGAAGGCCCTCGCGACCGTCAGCGGCATGACCCTGCTTTCCCGCATCCTGGGCTTCGTGCGCGACTTCGTGATCGCCCGCACCTTCGGCGCCGGCGCTGCCACCGACGCCTTCTTTGTCGCCTTCCGCCTGCCCAACCTGTTGCGGCGCCTGTTCGCCGAAGGCGCCTTTTCCCAGGCCTTCGTCCCCATCCTCGCCGAGTACAAGAACCGGCGCGGCGAGCAGGAAACCAAGGTGCTGGTGGACCACGTCGCCACGCTGCTGTTCCTGGCGCTGCTGGCGGTGACGGCTTTGGGCATCGCCGTCGCCCCCATCCTGATCTATGTGTCGGCGCCGGGTTTCGCCGCCGACCAGGAGAAGTTCGCGCTGACCGTGGCGCTGACCCGCGTCACCTTTCCCTACATCCTGTTCATGTCCCTGGTGGCCCTGGCCGGCGGCGTCCTCAACACCTGGAGCCGCTTTGCCATTCCCGCATTCACGCCCGTGCTGCTCAACCTGAGCTTCATCGCCTTCGCCCTGTTCGCCGCACCTCATTTCGATCCGCCGATCACGGCGCTCGCCTGGGCCGTGCTGGCCGGTGGCATGCTGCAGCTGGCGCTGCAGCTGCCCTATCTCGGCCGCATCGGCATGCTGCCGCGCTTTGCCTTCTCCCTCCGCGATCCGGGCGTCAACCGCATCCTCAAGCTCATGCTGCCGGCATTGATCGGGGTGTCCATCAACCAGATCTCGCTGCTCATCAATACCATCTTCGCCTCCTTCCTGCCCACCGGCAGCGTCTCCTGGCTCTACTACGCCGACCGCCTGATGGAATTCCCGGCCGGCCTGCTGGGAGCCGCCCTGGGGACCATCCTGCTGCCCAGCCTGTCGAAGCACCATGCCGAGGCCAACAGCGAGGAATTCAGCGCCCTGCTGGACTGGGGGCTGCGGCTCACGCTGCTCCTGACCTTGCCGGCGGCCCTGGCGCTGGCCATGCTGGCGGTGCCGCTGCTGGCCACCCTGTTCAATTACGGCGCGTTCGGCGCTGAAGACGTGCTGCGTACACGTGAGGCCCTGATGGCCTACTCGGTCGGACTGGCCGGGCTGATCCTGGTGAAGGTGCTGGCGCCCGGCTTCTATGCGCGCCAGGACATTCGCACCCCGGTCAAGATCGGCCTCATCACCCTGGCCGCCACCCAGTTGATGAACCTGGCCTTCATCATTCCGCTCCAACATGCGGGACTGGCCCTGGCCATCGGCCTGGCCTCCTGCCTCAACGCCGCACTGCTGTACCGTGGCCTGCGCCGGCGCCGGGTATATCGGCCCCGGCCGGGGTGGGGAAAATTCTCGCTCAAGTTGGCCGCAGCCCTTGCCGTGCTCGGCGTCACGCTGTGGTTCGGCATGGGCAGCCACGACCAGTGGCTGGGCGTGCCCGCCGGCCAGCGCGCCGTGCGCCTGGCCGCCGTGGTCGGTGCCGGCGCCGCCGCCTACTTCGCCACGCTGGCGCTGCTCGGCTTTCGCTTGCGGGATTTCGCCAAGCGCGGCGCGGCGTGACGGAAGCGAAGGGGTAGAATTGGAGCACCGCTGAATCACAGGAGGAATCCATGGAACTGACCAGCCGCAGCTTCAGCGACAACCAACCCATTCCCGGCACGTGCGCTTTCGCCGTGCCCCATGAGCGCACCCACATCACCCTCAGCGACAACAAGAACCCGCATCTTGCCTGGAGCGGCCTGCCCGCCGGCACCCGGTCCCTGGCGCTGATCTGCGTGGATCCGGACGTGCCCAGCCGCGGTGACGACGTCAATCAGGAAGGCCGCACGGTTCCCGCATCCCTGCCGCGGGTGGATTTCTACCATTGGGTGCTGGTCGATCTTGCGCCCGAACCGGCCGAGATCGCCGAGGGCGAGTTCTCCAAGGGTGTGACGCCCCGCGGCAAGGGCGGCCCCCTGGGCCCGCGCGGTACGCGTCAGGGCATCAACGACTATACCGGCTGGTTCGCCAATGACCGCGACATGAACGGCGACTACTACGGCTACGACGGCCCCTGCCCGCCGTGGAACGACGAAATCCCGCACCGCTACGTATTCACGCTCTACGCGCTGGATGTGGAGCGCTGCCCGGTGGAAGGCCGGTTCACCGCCCAGCAGGTGCTGCAGGCGATACGCGGCCACGTGCTCGGCCAGGCCAGCATCACCGGCCTCTACACCCTCAACCCGCAGGTCAACATCTAGTCAGCCAGTCATTGGCCGCGCGCCGTACCCTCGCGCCGGGGGTCGGCGCCGCCCCACCATTTGTCGTCCTGGCGGTGGATGATCTGGGTGCCGCTGGTCATTTCCATGATGCGTACGTCATGGCCCAGCAGTTTCAGGGAATCGGCCAGCGCCGCTGCGGACGTTCCCTGTTCCAGCTCGGTCGGCCCGTTGCGGCTGCCGTAATGGGGCAGCGCCGCGGCCCGGGCCGGATCCAGCTGCCAGTCGATCAATCCCGCCACGGCCTGGGCGACGTAATTGATGATCTGGCTGCCGCCGGGCGAGCCGAGCACGGCGTACAGCCTGCCCTTGGAGTCGAACACGATGGTCGGGGCCATGGAGCTGCGCGGCCGCTTGCGTGCCTCGATGCGGTTGGCTACCGGCCTGCCGTTCTCCTCGGGGGCAAAGGAGAAATCGGTCAGTTGGTTGTTGAGCAGGAAGCCGCGCACCATGAGGCGGCTGCCGAAGGCATCCTCGATGGTGGTGGTCATGGCCAGGGCATTGCCGTAGCCGTCGACCACCGAGATGTGGCTGGTGGCGGGCAGCTCCAGCGGTTCATCCCGCCCCAGGCGCGCCGTCGTCTTCATGTCCGGCACCCCTGGCTGGGCCTTGGCCATGGCGCTGCCGTGGCGGATGAGGGACGCTCGCTGCGCCAGGTAGTCGCGGGCAAGCAGGCCCCGCACCGGCACATCGACGAAGTCCGGGTCGGCGAGATAAAGGCCCCGATCGGCATAGGCCAGCTTGCCCGCTTCCGCAAACAAGTGGGCGGCCATGAGGGATACGGGAGGCGCGGACCTGAGGGAGAACTGCTCCAGCATGCCCAGGATCTGCAGCACCGCGACGGCGCCCGAGCTGGGCGGCCCCATGCCGCACACCCGGTAGCTGCGGTAGCCGCCGCACACCGGTGCGCGCTCTACGGCGCGGTAGGCGGCGAGATCCTCCAGGGTCAGATCGCCCGGGTTGTCCGGGGCCTCCACGACCGCCGCGACCATGTCCCGGGCGATGTCGCCCCGGTAGAAGGCATCGGCTCCGCCCGTCGCGATGGCGCGCAGGGTGGCGGCGAACTCCGGGTTGCGCAGGCGTTGCCCCGCCTGCAGGGGCGAGCCGTCCGGATGGAAGTAGCGGCGCGCCGCCTCCTGGCGCTGCAGATACTGCTCCTTCGCCAGCAGGGTCGCCAGGCGCGGGCCGACGGTGAAGCCCTCCTCCGCCATGCGGATGGCGGGCTGGAACACCTGCGCCCAGGGCAGGCGCCCGTGCCGGCGGTGGGCCAGCTCCAGCGCCCGCAACAGCCCGGGCACGCCGACCGACTTGCCGCCCACCACGGCATCGTAGAACTTCACCGGTTTGCCGTCGGCGCCGAGGAAACGCTCGGGCCGCGCCGCCGCCGGCGCCGTTTCGCGGCCGTCGTAGGTGATGAGGCGACGCGTGCGGCCCGAGTAATGGACCAGGAACGCGCCGCCGCCAATGCCCGAAGACTGGGGTTCGACCAGGTTCAACACCATTTGCGCGGCAATGGCCGCGTCCACCGCGCTGCCGCCGCGCTTGAGCATTTCGTAGCCCGCATCGGTGGCAAGGGGATGGGCGCTCGCCACCATGAAGCGCCGGGCGCTGACGGCCTCCTTGTGGGTGTAGCCGCTGGCCGCTTCCGGCTGCTGGGGCGCGTCGGCCTCGGTGGCGCCGATCCCCGCCAGGCACAGGGTCGCCAGCCACAACAACCGCCAGCTCATGCGCGTCATGCTTGTCTCCCCATAAAAAAAAACGGGCGACCTTTCAGTCGCCCGTCATTGTGCAGCGAAACGGTTCGCCTACGCCACCAGCGGGACTATGAGCAGCGCCACGATGTTGATGATCTTGATGAGCGGGTTCACCGCCGGGCCGGCAGTGTCCTTGTAGGGATCACCCACTGTGTCGCCCGTGACGGCCGCCTTGTGGGCTTCGGAGCCCTTGCCGCCGAAATTGCCGTCCTCGATGTACTTCTTGGCGTTGTCCCAGGCGCCGCCGCCCGTGGTCATGGAGATGGCCACGAACAGGCCGGTGACGATGGTGCCCACCAGCACTCCGCCCAGGGCCTGCGGACCCAGCAGCACGCCCACCAGCACCGGCACCAGCACCGGCAGGAGCGACGGGATCATCATCTCCTTGATGGCGGCCTTGGTCAGCATGTCCACCGCCCGGGAATAGTCGGGCTTGGCCTTGCCTTCCATGATGCCGACGATTTCCTTGAACTGGCGGCGCACTTCCAGCACCACCGCGCCGGCGGAGCGGCCGACCGCTTCCATGGCCATGGCGCCGAAGAGGTAGGGAATCAGGCCGCCGATGAACAGGCCGATGATCACCAGGTGGTTGGACAAGTCGAAGGTCAGCACCTTGCCGGCCGACTCCAGGGCATGGGTGTAGTCGGCGAACAGCACCAGGGCGGCCAGGGCGGCGGAGCCGATGGCGTAGCCCTTGGTCACGGCCTTGGTGGTGTTGCCCACGGCGTCCAGCGGGTCGGTGACGTTGCGCACGTCCTTGGGCAGCTCCGACATCTCGGCGATGCCGCCGGCATTGTCGGTGATGGGGCCGTAGGCGTCCAGGGCGACGATGATGCCGGCCATGGACAGCATGGAGGTGGCGGCGATGGCGATGCCGTACAGGCCGCCCAGGGCGTAAGCGCCCCAGATGGCGAGGCACACGGCGATCACCGGCCAGGCGCACGCCTTCATCGACACGCCGAGGCCGGCGATGATGTTGGTGGCATGGCCGGTCTGGGATGCGGAGGCAACGTGGCGCACCGGGGCGTATTCGGTGCCCGTGTAGTACTCGGTGATCATCACCATGGCGCCCGTCAGCACCAGGCCCAGCACGGCGGAAGCGTAGAGCCGCCACTGGGCGCCACCGTTGATGCCCAGCACGGCATCGAGCGCGTTGTCGGGCATCATCCACATGGTGATCGGGTAGTAGGCGATCAGCGCCAGCACGCCGGCCACGATCAGGCCACGGTACAGGGCGTTCATGATCTTGCCGCCGTCGCGCGCCTTGACGAAGAAGGCGCCGATGATCGAGGCGATGATGGAGAAGCCGCCCAGGGCCAGGGGATAAATCACCGCGGCTTCGGCGTTGGCCTTGAGCATCAGCGCGCCCAGCAGCATGGTCGCCACCGTGGTCACTGCGTAGGTCTCGAACAGGTCGGCGGCCATGCCGGCGCAGTCGCCCACGTTGTCGCCCACGTTGTCGGCGATCACCGCCGGGTTGCGCGGATCGTCCTCCGGAATGCCGGCCTCGACCTTGCCCACCAGGTCGGCGCCCACGTCGGCACCCTTGGTGAAGATGCCGCCGCCGAGACGGGCGAAGATGGAGATCAGGGAGGAGCCGAAGCCAAGGCCGACCAGCGGATGGATGATCTGGTCGATGGCGGCGCCGGCGGGAGCCGAGCCTTTCAATATCGCGTAGTAGCCGGCCACACCCAGCAGGCCCAGGCCCACCACCAGCATGCCGGTGATGGCGCCGCCCTTGAAGGCGACGTTGAGGGCCGGGTTGATGCCCTGGCGGGCGGCTTCCGCGGTGCGCACGTTGGCGCGCACCGATACGTTCATGCCGATGTAGCCGGCGGCGCCGGACAGGACCGCGCCGATGACAAAACCGGCGGCGGTGGCGGTATCGAGGAACACCCCGATGATGATCGCCAGCACCACGCCGACAATGCCGATGGTGGTGTACTGGCGGTTCAGGTAGGCCTTGGCCCCCTCCTGCACCGCTCCGGCGATCTCCCGCATGCGGTCGTTACCCGCAGGCTGCGAGAGGATCCAACTGCTCTGCCAGGCGCCGTAGAGAATTGCCACTACGGCGCAGGCGAGCGCAAATATCAAGCCAGCTGACATGAACTCCCTCCTGTGAACAATGAAACCTCATGAACGCGAACCCAACAGCGAGCCAAGTCCGGCCGCACCCAGCGGGTGCGG
>JBMOQT010000033.1:15267-19752 GCA_049320945.1 Pseudomonadota bacterium | reverse complement strand
GCGCGTCGATGACGGCGGCGTCCAAAGTCATGGGGTACCTCTTGGATGTTGGGAAAGGGGCGCCGGGCGCCCGGGGCGGGCGGCTGCGCGAGGCGATATTGTAGTGCTCAGCCCCGCTCCAGTTGGAGGGTGACCGCCGCGACGCCGTGGGGCGGCAGCGCCAGGTCGAAGGCGGCCAGGTCGCCTTCGCGGCGCAGCGCCAGCGCCTCGGCCGCGAGCGCCGCCGCCTGCCGCAACTGCTGCACCTCGGCGGCCTGGAGGTATTCGGGGCGGCCTATCTGGCGCCACAGACGCTTGGGGTTGGCGTGGTACGGGTCGATGCGTTCCACCGTGGCCGACAGGGCGGTCGCGGGCAGGCGCAGAGTGAAGTCCACGGGCTCGGTGGCGATGGGCAGGCCGGGCGGGGCTGAATTGACCAGCAGCACCATCAACCCTCCGCTGCCGTCTGTGACCCAGGCCTGCACCGTGTCATGCCGGCCCTCCACCGGCAGGATGCGTTCGCCCGCCCGGTGCAGCAGGGCATAGGCGTGATAGGCGGGCTTGGCGATGCCGTAGAGGTTGAGCAGTCCGGCGCCGCCGTGGTAGGGCACCGAGGGCGGGTGGTCCTCGTCGCCCAGGTCGGTGAAGCTGCGCAGGGCGCAGCCCGCCACCAGGCCGTGCAGGGCGAGCAGGGCGCTCAGCACGAAAGCGGCGCCGTAGGGTTCGTCGCGCAGGGGATCGCGCGCCTGGCCCGGCGCGCTCCACTCGCAGTAGTACAGGGGCAGCCCCCCGCGTGCCTCCTCGCGTAGCCTTTCGGTCTCCTGGCGCAGTTGCGCGCCGCTCGCCGACATCGGCGGCTGGGTGCTGATGAAATCACAGGGCACGCGGTTGCGCTCGCAGTACTCGCGAAACTCCACCAGCCATTCGCCCTCGGCGGTGGCCGGCCCCCCCACGCGCAGGCCGGCATCGATGGCCTTCAGGGTCTCGGCGGTGATGCGGTAGAAGGTGAAGTAATCCTCCTTGGTGCCGGTCCAGAACGCCTGCCGGTTGGGATGGTGCCACACTTCGAAATACCACTGGCGCACTTCCTCCCGGCCGTGGCGATCGATCCAGTGGCGCACCAGGGCATCCACCAGACGGCGCCATTCGTCCGAGTCGGCGGGCGGTGTGACGTTGGCGCGGTGGGAGAAGGCGGTGCGCTCCCCTGACGCCAGAGCAGAGGGCATGAAGCCCAGTTCCACGAAGGGGCGCATGCCGGCGCCCAGGACGAAGTCGACAATGCGGTCGCTGTTGAAAAAGGATCGGACCAGTTCGCTGCGCCGCGACACCAGGGTGCCCAGCACGTCGTCGAGAATGCCGCGCACCCGCAAGTGGCGGAAGCCCAACTCCTGGCGCACCCGCAGCAGCTGCTGCTGCCAGTCGGCGCGCAAGGCGAGGCTGGCGTGGCCGCCGCCGACCACGTTCTCCCAGTAATGCTCCAGCGGCTCCGACGGTCCGTCCGCGTTGCAGAAAAAACTTGCCATGGTTTGGTTCCTGTCGTGACGCACGGCAACTGCCGCTGCTTCACGGAACGCCAAGCATGGGCAGTGCCTGCGATTCCGAGCCCTTTGACCGCGCGCGCGGCGCCGGTTCCCGCGACGAAGACGGTTCCGCGCGCTGTAACTCTTACAGCGTGCTGTAACTTTTTCTCGGTGAGAACTGAACCCAAAAACCGCACTTAACGCAAAGGACGCGAAGCAACGCAAAGGGCGCAAAGGAAATCCTGAAGGATGGCCGACACCCAAAGGGTGAGGCTGTGGATCGTTCTTTGCGGCCTCTGCGTCTTTGCGATCTTTGCGTTGAAGGCGGTTGTTTCAGGGCTGAATGGGGGCGGGCGTCATCGGCGCGCCGCCGAGGCCGGTTTCAGGCATGCCAGCGGGAGCGCTCTTCCCACTCCTTGAACTGGTCCGCCGGGATCGGCATGCTGATGTAATAGCCCTGGGCCGTGTCGCACCCCAGGGCGGACAGCCGCTCCCACACCCCGGAGCTGTCCACGCCTTCGGCTACGACCTCCAGCTCCAGGTTGTGCCCCAGGTCGATGGTGGAGCGCACGATGACCGCCGAATCGGCGCTCGCCAGCATGTTGCTGACAAAGGACTGGTCGATCTTGATCGAGTCCACCGGCAGCTTCTGCAGGTAGCTGAGGCTGGAGTAGCCGCTGCCGAAGTCGTCGATGAACAGTTCCACGCCCAGGCCCTTCAGGCGCGTGAGGGTTTCCATGGCACCCGCCGGATCGTCCATCAGCGCGCTCTCGGTGAGCTCGAACTGGATCAGCTCCGGCCGGATTCCCCAGGTGGCGAACAGCCCCTTGATGCGCTCGAACAGGCGTGGATCGCGCAGATCGTGGGCCGACAGGTTGACCGACAGGGGGCGGTGCAGGCCCGCCTCATGCCAGGCGTAGCTCTGGGCGAAGGCGGCATCCAGCACCCAATGGGTGAGGGGCGTGATCAACCCGGCGTGTTCCGCCAGCTTGATGAATTCCCCCGTGGGCAGCATGCCGTGCTGGGGATGCTGCCAGCGCACCAGGGCTTCCGCGCCGCATACCTGGCCCGACCGCAGGTTCACCTTCGGCTGGCAGTACAGCAGCAGCTCGTTGTGTTCGATGGCGCGGTGCAGGTCCCCCATCAGCGCCAGGCGCCGGGTGCATTCCTGGTCGGCACTGCCGGTGTAGAGGGCGAAGCCTGCGGCCGAGCGCTTCGCCTGGAAGGCCGCCATGGTGGCGCGGCGCATCAGGGCCTCCGGATCCGTGCCGTGGCCGGGGAACAGGGCGATGCCGATGCTGCCGTGGGCATCCACCGTCAGGCCCGCCAATTCGACCGGCTCGTACAGCGCCCGCACCAGCCGGTGGGCGGCGCGGACGGCATACTCGGCGCCGGCCCCCGGCAGCAGCACGGCGAACTCGTCGTCGCCGAGCCGTGCCACGGTTTCGTTGCCCTTGGCGAACCCGGTCAGGCGGGCCGCGATTTCGCGCAGCAGCACGTCTCCTTCCCGGTGGCCCAGGGTGTCACTGATCTCGCGGAACTGGTCCACCTTGAGCAGCAGCAGGGCCAGGGGCCGGCGCGCCAGGCGCGCTCCCATGATGGCGTGCTCCAGTTCCCGGTGCAGTAGCGCCCGGTTGGGCAGGCCGGTCAAGGCGTCGTAGTAGGCCATGCGCTCGATGGTCTTTTCCGCCTCCTGGTGCTTGATGCGCACGCGCAAATTGGCGATGCCGTAGGCGAGGTCATCGGCCAGTTCGCCCAGGAGCCGCGCTTCAGCCTCGTCGAAGGCGTCCGGTTCGGTGGCGCAAATGCTCAGATTGCCGATCACCTCGCCCTCGATGCGCAGCGGAAAGGCGCTGGCCGAGGCGTAGCCGCGCTTCATGGCTTCCTCGCGCCACGGCGCCACGGTCGGATCGGTGAGGAGGTTGCGTCCGATGACCGGCTCACCCGTGCGCACGGCGGTGCCGGTCGGGCCCAGGCCAAGCCCCGCATCGGCCCAGGTGAAGTGGGCCGCCTCGAAGAATCCCTCGTCGAATCCGGCGACCGCCATGGGGCGGATGGTCTTCTGCTCGTCGTGCTGGGCGTAGCCCACCCAGGCCATGCGGTAGCCGCCCTGTTCCACGATGACTCGGCACATTTCGCTCAGCAATTCCTGCTCGTCGGCGGCACGCAGCAGGATGCGGTTGCCGGCGCTCAGGGTGCGCAGGGCCCGGTTGACCCGGGCCAGCTCCGCTTCCGCCCGCTTGCGCGCGGCGCGGGTGCGCAGCGTGGCGATGCCGTAGGCGAGGTCGTCGGCCAGCTCCTCCAGCAGCCGCACCTCGGTCTCGTCGAAGGCCTCCGCCTCCGCCGCCAGAATGCTCAGGGCGCCGATGACGTCGCCGTTGACCCGCAGGGGAAAGGCCGAAGCCGCGGCATAGCCTGCCCTCAGGGCGTCTTCGCGGACGGCGGCATAGGCGGGGTCGGTGAGGATGCGGCGGCCGATGGAAGGCTGGCCGGTGCGGATGGCGATGCCCACGGCCCGATCGCCCCATTCCGTGTCGGCCCAACTGGGCCGGTGCGCTTCGAAAAAGCTCTGCTCGATGCCGGCACAGGCCATGATGCGCACGCTCTTGGCCTCGTCGTGCTCGGCGTAGCCCACCAAGGCGCAGCGGTAGCCGCCTTCCTCGACGATGACCCGGCACATGGCGGCGAGCAGTTCCTGCTCGTCGCCCGCGCGCAGCAGGGTGCGGTTGCCGGCGCTCAGGGTCTTCAGAACACGGTTTACCCGTTCCAGCCGGGCAGTGGCGGGCTGGCGGGAGCGGCGTGCGGCGCGCAGGCGCGTCTGGTCGTGGGAAGGGTTCATGGCATTGCCCATACCCCAATGATTCAATTATAAACCTTCGCCCGGGAGACTTCGGGCTCGGGCCATGCCATGAAGGCGCTGCCGGGCGGCGGCGCCTCGCCGTCAGCGGAAGAACTCCTCCAGCCGCACGAACACCTCGTGGTCGGC
>JBMOQT010000033.1:0-15167 GCA_049320945.1 Pseudomonadota bacterium | reverse complement strand
GTGGCGTGGATCAGGCAGGGGCCCGGTGTCGACATCTCCCGCGCCAGGGCGGCGCGCGGGTCGGCTTCCTGGTCCAGGTCCACCGCGCGCACGCCGAAGCCTTCGGCGATCTTCACGAAGTCCACCTTGTTGTGGAACTTGGAGGCGTAGAAGCGCCTGCCGTAGAACAGTTCCTGCTGCTGGTGCACCAGGCCCAGGGAGTTGTTGTTCATGAGCACGATCTTGACGTTGACCCGCTCCTCGGCGGCGGTGGCCAGCTCCTGGATGTTCATTTTCAGGCTGCCGTCGCCGGTGAAGCACACCACGGTGCGCTCGGGCTCGGCCAGGGCCGCGCCGATGGCCGCCGGCAGGCCGAAACCCATGGTGCCCAGGCCGCCGGAAGTGAGCCAGCGGCGCGGACGGCGCAGGGGATAGGCCTGGGCCACCCACATCTGATGCTGGCCCACGTCGGTGGCGACGAGGGCGTCGTCGTCCAGGCATTGGGCCACCGCCAGCACCAGGCCGTAGTGGCTGCGCGCATCGTCGGCGTTGGGCATGCGCAAAGGATGGCTGCGCTTCAGCTCGGCCACGCGCGCGAGCCAGTGCATGCGCGGCCTGGTGTCCACCAGGGGCAGCAGCGCCTCCAGCACTTCGCGCACGTCGCCGGGAATGCCCACGTGGGCGCTCTTGATCTTGTCCAGCTCGCTGGCATCCACGTCCACGTGCACGATGCGGGCCTTGGGGCAGAAGTCCTTCACCTTGCCCGTGGCCCGGTCGTCGAAGCGCGCGCCCAGGGCGATCAACAGGTCGCATTCCTCCAGCACCAGGTTGGTGTAGCGCGCCCCGTGCATGCCCAGCATGCCCAGGGACAGGGGGTGGTCGGCGGGCAGCGCCCCCAGCGCCATGAGGGTCATGGTGGTGGGCAGCGCCGCCTTCTCCGCCAGGGCGGTGGCCAGCGCCGCGGCGTCGGCGTGGATGATGCCGCCGCCCAGGTAGAGCACCGGCCGCTCGGCGCTGTTGATGAGCTGCGCCGCTTCGCGGATGGCCGCAGCGTTGTTGGCGATGGGCCTTTCCGCAAATACCGGGTCGGGAAAGGCGTCGAACTCGTGCACCTGGTTCTGCACGTCCTTGGGCACGTCCACCAGCACCGGCCCGGGCCGGCCCGACATGGCGACGCGGAAGGCGTCCGGGATCACCTCCAGCAGCTCGGCGGCGGAGCGCACCAGGTAGTTGTGCTTGGTGATGGGAATGGTGAGCCCGTAGGTGTCCACCTCCTGGAAGGCATCGGTGCCGATCATGGCCTGGGGCACCTGGCCGGTGATGCACACCAGGGGGATGGAATCCAGCTTGGCGTCGGCGATGGCCGTCAGCAGGTTGGTCGCCCCGGGGCCGGAAGAGGCGAAGCACACGCCCGGCCGGCCCGTGGCCCGCGCCATGCCCTGGGCGATGAAGCCGGCGCCCTGCTCGTGGCGCGCCAGCACATGGCGGATTTCATGGCTCTGGGACAGGGCGTCGTAGAGGGGAAGAATGGCGCCGCCGGGAATGCCGGCGATCGTGCGGACGCCCTGTCGCTCCAGCAGACGGACGATGATCTGCGCACCGGTGAGTTTCATGGCCTGCTCGCTCCTTGTGCAAGTGCCTTTGCATCGCACCGGCGGGCTGAAAAACAAAACCCCCGCCGGTTTGTGCGCCGGCGGGGGTTTGGAATTCGGTCTCGACCTGGATTCGTCCGCTACGGCGCGACTGCCCGTACTACGACTACGCGTACTACTACCAGGCCCGGCAGGCCGGCGGCGGAGAACACGTGGTCGAGGGAGCGAAGCATCGTTGTACGGTCTTGTGGCCGAAAAGTTCGTGACGGGATTATGATGGGCTTTGCCGCACTGCGCAAGAGGCTTTCCCCATATGGATCGCAACGGCAATGGCCAGGAAGCGCCGCTGGTGCTGTTCGGCGCCTTCGACCGCCACAACCTGGGCGACATGCTGTTCGCCCATGTCGCCGCCGCCGAGGCGGGCGGGCGCGAGCTGATCTTCGCCGGCCTGGCGAGCCGCGACCTGCGGCCCTGGGGCGGCCACCGGGTGGAGGCGGTGGCCCGGGTGGCGGCCCAGTGGCCGGGACCCTGCGACGTGCTGCACGTGGGCGGCGAGCTGCTCACCTGCGACGCCTTTGAAGCCGCCGTGATGCTCCTGGAGCCGGAGGAGGCCGCCGCCGCCATCGCCGCCCACGACGGCAAGCCGGACCGCATCGCCTGGGGGCAGAAGCAGCTGGGCCTGCGCCAGCGTGCCCCCTACGTGCTGCCCCGATCCCTGTTCGCCCGGCCCGGCCGGGTGGTGTTCAACGCCGTGGGCGGGGTGGACCTGGAGCAGCGGGACGCCGCCCTGCGCCGGGAGGTGATCGAGCATCTGCGGGCCGCCGATACCGTGAGCGTGCGCGACCGGGTGACCCAAGCCGTGCTCGCCCGCGCCGGCCTCCACGTGCCCCTGGTGCCCGATCCCGCGGAGCGGGTGGCGGTCCTGTTCCGCGACCGCATCCGGGCGCGCCGCGACGGCGCCGAGCTGACCGCCCTGCGCCAGCGCTTTGCCGGCGGCTACCGGGCGCTGCAGTTCGCCGCCGCCATCAGTGACGATGCCACCCTGGCGCGCCTGGCCGGGGCGCTCGCCCGGGCCGGTTCCCAGCCCGTGGTGCTGTTCCGCGCCGGCGCCGCCCCCTGGCACGACCAGCTGGAGCCCTACCGGCGGCTGGTAGCGCGCCTGCCCATGCCCGCCGCCATCTTCCAGTCCCTGGACATCTGGGACATCTGCGCCCTCATCGCCGGCGCCTCGGAAGTGTGGGCCAGCAGCCTGCACGCGGTGATCGTGGCCCGCGCCTTCGGCGTGCCCTACGCGCCCCTGCCCCTGGAGCCGGATCATCCGGTCCTGGCGAAACTGCGCATTTATCTGGACACCTGGGACGGGCTGCCTTAGGCCCTCAGCCGCGCAGCCGGGCGGGCGACAGCCTTTGCGGCGTCACGCCCCGCTGCACCAGGTCGTCCGGCAGGGCCTGGCCCAGCACCAGGGCGGCCGCCGCCCGCGCCGCGCCGTCGGCGCTCTGGATGCCGTAACCGCCCTGGCCCGCCAGCCAGAAGAAGCCGGGGGCGTCGGGGTCGAAACCGATGACCGGCTCGCCGTCGGCAACGAAGGAGCGCAGCCCGGCCCAGGTGCGCGCCGGGCGGCGGATGGTGAGGGTGGTCGCCTCCTCGATGCGCTGGATGGCGAGTGCGATGTCCAGCTCCTCCGGCTGCACGTCCTGGGGCCCGGTGGCGTCGGCGTTGGCCGGTGATGCCAGGATCATGCCGGCGTCGGGCTTGAAGTAGAAGCTCTCGTCGGCGGCGATGACCGCGGGCCAGGTGTGGAGATGCTGGGCCAGGTGCGGCGGCGGCGCGAATACCAGGACGCTGCGCCGCTTGGGCACCAGCCCGAGTGGTGCCACGCCCGCCAGGCGCGCCAGCCGGTCGCACCAGGCGCCGGCGGCGTTCACCACGATGTCGGCGGCGAGGGTCTCGCCGCTGCCCAGGACGATGCGCCAGCCGCGCCCGGCCTGCTGCAGTCCGACCACTTCGGCATCGCAGCGCACGCTGCCGCCGTGGCGCCTGATGCCCTTCAGGTAGCCCTGGTGCAGGGCATGCACGTCCATGTCCTCGGCGCCGGGCTCGTACACCGGTTCAGCCTCCAGCCATTCGTCGCGCAGCACCGGCACCCGCTCTCTCGCCGTCTCGCGCGCCATGGGTTCCGCGGCGGCGCCCAGCTCCCGCGCCGCCGCCAGCGTGGCGGCGAGCCGCGCCGCGTGCCCGGCGCGGCCGATGTGCAGCACGCCGCGGGGCGTCAGCAGCGGGTAGTCGCAGAATCCCGGCGGCGGCGCCTGGTAGAAGGCGCGGCTGGCCGCGGTCAGGGCGCGCACCGTGGGCGGCCCGTAGGTGGCGACATACATGGCGGCCGAGCGCCCGGTGGCGTGATAGCCCGGCTGGCTCTCCCGCTCCAGCACGATCACCGGCGCCTGCCGGGAGATCCAGTAGGCGGCCGAAGCCCCGGCGATGCCGGCGCCGATCACGGCGATGGTGGGGGACATGGGGTGTCTGCTCCTTGAGCAAAACGGGTCGGTGGTTTGGGCCAATTATGCCGGCTTCCCACAGCCGTCGCAGATGGTTGATGCAGGGTATCCCAATGGGATTGCGACGGGATGGCCGGAGCCGTCGATAAAATGAAAATCGTGAACTATTAAAAAGTTTATTGTTGACAATTGACAGTTGGCCGACTCACACTTGAACCAACAAAAACAACTAGAGCTGCACGAAGGAGGAGAGACAGATGTTCATCCTTTCGCTCGTTCTGAACGGCGTGGTCCTGGGTTCCATACTGCTCCTGTCCAGTCTCGGACTGACGCTGATTTACGGAGTCGGCCGCATCGTGAACTTCGCCCACGGCGCGCTCTTCAGCCTGGGGGCGATGTCGGGGGTGTGGCTGGTCAATTCCGGTCTGCCTTTCTGGGTGTCCCTGGTGCTTGCGCCATTGGTGGTCGGTGCCATAGGCGTCGCGCTGGATTGGACGGTGCTGTCCCGCATTCGCGACCGGCCCATGGTCGACAGCCTGCTGCTGACATTCGGCATCGCCTTGCTGGTCACCGGCGTGCTGTACGAGCTTGGCGGCAGGAACGTCCAGTTGCTCATCCCGCCGGACGCGCTCGCCGGCACACTCAATGTGCTGGGTGTCCCCCTGCCGGCCTACCGGGTGTTCATCTCGGTCCTGTCCGTCGGCCTGATGGTGGCGCTGCTGCTGTTTCTCAAGAACTCAAAGTGGGGGTTGCGCGTGCGCGCCGCGAACGATGACGCAGAAATGGCGGCCTGCCTAGGCATCAACCGGGAAACCCTGATGCATTCCGTGGTCGGCGTCAGCGCCGCCCTGGTGGCGATCTCGGGCGTCGCCGCGGCCCCGATCTTCACCGCCTTCGCCACGGTGGGCGACAAGATCCTGATTCTGGCTTTCATGACCGTGATTCTCGGCGGCCTGGGCAGCCTCAGAGGCGCCGTGGTCGCCGCTTATGTGGTGGGCCTGGTCATCGTCTTCGGCGAAGCCTATGCCGGCGGCCAGGCGGCGCTGATGCTGCTGTTCATCCTGGTGATGGCCATGCTGATCTACTGGCCGCGGGGATTTTTCGGAGAGGGGAGGACGGAATGAAAGCGGAGCCTGCCACCTTGAACGCGCACAACATCGGGGCGCCTGCCACGCGCAGAAGCTCGTTTCTGACTGCCGCCGCGCTGGTGGTGCTGATCGGCGCCGCCACGCCCCTGTGGACACAGGACATGCCGTTTGTGCTGATCCTCGCGTCCCACGCCATCATCGCGGCGCTGGTGGCGGTGAGCCTCGATATGCTGACCGGCAATACCGGGCTGCTGTCCTTCGGGCACGCCGGCTGGTACGGCTTCGGGTCCTATGTGGCAGGGCTGTCGGCGCAGCTGCTCACGACGGAAATACTGGCCCTCGTCTTGCTCACGGTGCTCGCGACGGCGCTTCTGGCGCTTGCCGTGGGCAGCATTCTGGTCCGGCAGCTGGGCAAGGCCTTCGCCATCCTGACGCTGGCGTTCAGTCAGGTGCTCTACGCCATGGTGTTCATCGCGTCGGGCGTTACGGGCGGCGAGGACGGCCTGCAGGGCATTCCGGTGGCGACGGTGCTGGGACTCCAGATCGCCCGCCCGGAGGTCTGGTACTGGGTGCTCTACGGAACCCTGGTGGCGGTACTGTGCCTGGCCCTGTGGCTGCGTCGCTCGCCCCTGGGCAAGGCGTGGCTGGGGATACGCGAAAACGCCGAGCGCGCTCAATTCATCGGGCTGGATGTGTTTCGGCTGAAGCTGCTGGCCTACGTCATTTCAGCGTCCCTGGCTGCGTTCGCCGGCGCCCTGTTCGTCCTGGTCAACGGCGCCACCACGCCCGAGACGCTGCACTGGTTCGAGTCGGGCAAGATCCTGATGTACGTCGTGCTGGGCGGAGTCGGAACCATAGTCGGCCCCGCCATCGGCGCTGCGGTATTCACCTTCGCAGAGCACTACGTCAGCAGCTTCACCGACGCCTGGCTCATCTATTTCGGCGCGCTGTTCGTGGTCACCGTCATCGTTGCGCCGGGTGGCATCTTCGGGCTGCTGCGCCCCGTGTGGGCACGCTGCACTGGACGGTCGGAGAGGGGTGCCGCATGATGCTCCAGACCGCTGGTTTGTCCAAGAACTTCGGCGGCCTCCAGGCTGTCGCGGGCGTGTCGCTGACGGTGCGCGAGCGGACCGTGCACTCGGTGATCGGGCCCAACGGCGCGGGCAAGACGACGCTGTTCAACCTGATCACCGGCTCCATCAAGCCGGCATCTGGTACGGTGAAATTCCTGGACCAAGACGTCACCCACTGGCTGCCCAACCGGCTGGCGGAGGTCGGGCTGGTGCGCACCTTCCAGCGTACCAGCATCTTCCGCCGTCTCACGGCGATCGAAAACGTCGCCCTGGCGATACGCTCGCGCCGCAAGCTGAACTACGCGATCCGCATGTCGCGGGGCGAGGAGCAGGAGATCCGCGACGAGGCGGCCGCGCTCCTGCGCCAAGTGGGCCTGCGCGACCGGGAGAACGTCACCGGCGGCAACCTCGCCCATGGTTACCAGCGGGCGCTCGACATCGCCATCGGCCTGGCGCTGCGTCCCAAGCTGGTATTGATGGACGAGCCGCTCGCGGGCATGTCGCGCGGCGACCGGCAGGGCATCGCCGACCTGGTACTCAAACTGCGTGAGGAACTAGGACTGACCCTCGTCGTCGTCGAGCACGATATCGGCATGGTCATGCGCCTGTCCGATGTCATTACGGTGATGCAGAACGGACGCGTCATAGCCGAAGGGCCTCCGGATGCCATCCGCGAGAACCCCGATGTGAAGAGGGCATACCTGCACGGGAGCTTCGCCGCATGAGCCGCGCTCTTCAACTGGACAACGTGTCGGCGTTCTACGGCAGCAGCCAGATCCTCCATTCGCTGACTCTCACGGTCGAGCAGGGAACGGTCGCCTGCCTGCTAGGGCTGAACGGAATGGGCAAGACTACCACCCTGCGCACCGTCATGGGGCTGGTGGACCGCATCGAGGGCCGGCTGCTGCTCAACGGCAGGGAACTGGAGGGGACGACCTGCCAGCGGGCGCGCATGGGCGTGACCCTGGTCCCCGAAGACCGCAAGGTGTTTGCCAACCTGACGGTGCAGGAAAACATGGAAGTCGCGGAGCGCAGAAGCGGCAAGAGCACTGACTTCACCGTGCAGGATGCCACCCGGCTCTTTCCGCGCCTGCAGGAGCGGCTCGGGCAGAAGGCCGGCACCCTCAGCGGCGGCGAGCAGCAGATGCTGGTGGTGGCGCGGGCCATGCTGGCCAACCCCGACTACATGCTGCTCGACGAGCCGACGGAGGGCCTGGCGCCCAACTACGTCGAGGCCATCAAGGAATCGATCGTGGCGGCGCGCGAGCGCAACATCGGCGTCGTGCTGGTCGAACAAAGCCTGCCCCTGGCGCTGGCCGTGGGCGACACCTTCCACGTCATGGAGAACGGGCACATCGTGTACTCCGGCTCGCGCGACGAGGTGTTGGCGGACACGGTGGCATTCGAGAAGAAGCTCACGGTGGAGTAGGGAATGGCTCGCATCGAGGAAGCGCGCGACGGCGCGGTCGTGGTTCTCACCATAGCGAACGAGGCCAAGCGCAACGCCTTCAGCCACGCCATGACCGCTGCGCTGGGCGAGCGGCTGCGGGCGGCCGAGGCGGACCGGAGCGTGAAATGCGTGATCCTGACCGGGGCCGGGGATGTGGCCTTTTCCAGCGGCCACGATCTGCAGGAGATGCTGGCAGACCGGGATCACGCCTCGGACCCGGAGCTTAACGGGGCATTCCTGCTGCCGGCGAAGATGACGACGCCGACCATCGCCGCGGTCAACGGCTACGCCTTTGCCGCGGGATTCATCCTGGCTCTGTCCTGCGACATGCGCGTGTGCGCCGAGAACGCGTCTTTTGCCGCGCCGGGGGCGCGCATCGGGCTGCTGCCCATCGGCGGCCAGCTGAGCAGGCTGCCCATGCTCATGCCGCGGGCGATCGCCTACGAGATGCTGACCACCTGTCGCGAGATGAAGGCCGACGAGGCGGCGCGCATCGGCTTCGCCAACCGGGTGGTGCCGCGAGGAGGCGCTCTCGAGGCTGCGCTGGAGATCGCGGCGCAGCTGGCCCGCAACTCGGCAGCCGTGGTGCGGGAGATCAAGCGGGGGCTGGAGACCTTTGCCCACCAGGGAGCGGCGGCCGCCGCCGCCTTCGAATGGCAGGTGGGCAAGAAGCTTCAAGGCGAATACGACGCGGAAGAGGGCATGAAGGCTTTCCTGGAGAAGCGGTCGCCGCGCTTCGCGTAAAGGACTGGGCACAGAAATCAAGGACGAGTTGGAGAGTCAATGAAAACGGAAATCGAATCGAAGAATCTGTTGAAACGTTACGGCATCGCCACGAGCGAGCCGGTGCTGGCCCGGAACGCGCGCGAGGCGGCCGAGCTGGCGCGGAGTGTGGAGGCGCCGATGGCCATGAAGATCGTGTCGTCCGACATCGTGCACAAGGCGGCGGTGGGGGGCGTACGCCTGAACGTCGGGAGCGAGGATGCCGCCCGGGTGTTCGAGGAAATCATGGCCGCCTGCCGCAAGGCGCGGCCGGAGGCCCGGCTGGAAGGCGTCCTGCTGGAGAAGATGGCGGGCGGCAATCTGGAAGTCTTCATCGGCGCGCGGGTCGATCGGGAATACGGCGCGGTGGTGATGTTCGGCCTGGGCGGCGCCAACGTCGAGCAGGGACCGCCGCCGGCGGTGGCGCTGGCGCCGCTCACCGAAACGCTGGCCGAGGAGCTGGTGGGCTCGGCCCTGGGCGGCGAGCTGGCGAAGCGGCTGTCCCCTTCGGCGCGGCAGACGCTCAAGGCCTATCTGATGGCCGTGGCCGGCGCCGACGGGATGCTGCTGCGCGAGCGGCTCGGCGAGCTCGACATCAACCCGATCATTGTGGACGGGGCCTCCTGCCTCGCGGTGGACGCCGTGGCCGAAGAGCTCCCTGCCGAGGGAGCGGAACGCGTGCCGGGCGACGGACAGATCGAACAGGCGGTCGCCCGGCGCCGGGCCCGTCTTCATGGACTGGGCGCCCTGTTCTCGCCCGGTTCCATTGCCTTCGTCGGCGCGTCGACCGCCCGCAACAAGCTGGGCTACCGCAGCATCAGGAACCTTCTCGACTTCGGCTTCCGCGGCTCGATTTATCCGATTCATCCCAGCGCGCCGGAGATTTGCGGGCTGCCCGCCTACAAGTCCATCCTCGAAGTGCCGGAGCCGGTGGACCGGGCTTACGTGGCCGTGGCCGCGGCGCAGGTGCCGGAGGTCCTGGCCGATTGCGCCAGGAAGGGGGTGAAAGTGGCGCAGGTGCTGACGGCCGGGTTCTCCGAGTGGTCGGGCGGCGAGGGGCGGAACGGCGGCGCGCTGGAAGGCGAGATCAAGAAGGTGCTGGCGGGGACCGACATGCGCATGGTGGGTCCCAATTGCATCGGCACCTTCTCGGCCGCCAGCCGCATCGCCATGGGCGCGCCCCGCTACTGCCCCAGCGAGCCGGGTGGCATCACGTTCATTTCCCAGAGCGGCACTTTCGCGGGGGACGTGGTGCGCCGGGCCCAGGTGCTCAACGTCCCCGTCGGGCAGGTGCTGTCCTGCGGCAACTGCTCCGATCTCGATCTGGTCGATTATCTGCTGTTCTGCGAGGACGATCCGGCAACGACGCTCACCGCCTTCTACATCGAGTCCCTGCGGGATCCGGGGCTCTTCTTCCGTGCCGCAGAACGCGCCAGAAAGCCCGTCGTCATCCTCAAGGGCGGCACCACGGAGCAGGGCCTCACGGCCGCCAGCAGCCACACGGCAGCGCTGGCCACCGATCGGACCCTGTGGAACGCCGCCCTGCGCCAGGCGGGCATCCTCCAGGTGGACAACATCGACGAACTGATGGATGCCCTCCTGATTCACAGCGCCCACGGGACGCTCAAGGGCAACCGGCTGGGCATTTTCGGCTCGGGCGGGGGCGTCAGCGTCACCTCTGCCGACGCCGCGGCGCGCGCGGGGATGGTGGTTCCGCCGCTGCAGGCGGACACCGGTCGGGCGCTGCAGCGCTTCGGCGTGCCCGGGACCAGCGTCGCCAACCCCATCGACATCCCGGTGTGGGGGCTGCGCGACGGCGACCGTTTCATCGTCGGGGAAATCATCGACCTGCTGAAGCGCGACGCCAACATCGACAGCGTGGTCGTCTACGTGGAGATGGGATCCATCATGGACTTCGCCGATACGGAGCAGGACGGGCTGCGCGAACTGGAAGGGATCTGCGACTCGGTCATGACAGCCTCCCGCGAGGGCCCCAAGGTCTCGCTGGCGCTGCGCAGCACCGGGGACAAGGTGCAGGACGATTTCGTGCGCGATCAGCGGGTACGGTTGCTGGAGCACGGCATTGCCGTGTTCGCCTCCACGGCGCGGGCGGTGCGTGCCCACGCGAAGTTGTGGACCCTGTCGCGCAGGGCAGTGTGAAAGGGAGATAGCGCTATGCCATATCAAATCGGAGCCGAGGAGGCGAGATGGCTGCTCGCCTCGTTCGAGGACCCGTCCAAGGTGACCTGGACACTCCCCGAACAGATCGCCAACAAGCTGGCGGAAGGAATCATTCGCGGCGTCTATGCCCCCGGGCAGCATCTGCAGGAGACGCTTCTCGCCGAGACCTTCGGCGTGAGCCGGGGACCGGTACGGGACGCCCTGCGCATTCTCGAGCGCGAAGGCCTGGTGAAGATCCAGGCCAGGCGCGGCACCACCGTCACCAGTCTGACCCGGAAGAACGTGAATGACATCTTCGAGGTGCGGGCGGCCCTCTACGGCACGGCGGCGGCGGCGCTGGCGCGGCAGAACTCCCCCGAGATCCTGGCGCTGCTGGACAACGGCACCGAGGTCCTGTCCCACGCCCTCGACGAGGGGAATGTGGACCAGTTCCTGGCGCTGCTGTACCGGCTGAGCATGTACCTGGCGGATGCCGCCGGCAATGAATATACGCGCAACATCCTCTTCTCCCTCGGGCGCCAGACCCTGTCTCTGACGCGCAGGGTGATGATGATCGAGGAGAACCGCCGTCTCTGGGTTGCCAACTGGAAGGCTGTCGCCAAGGCCATTCGCAAGCGGGATCCCGAAAGCGCCGAGGAGGCCGCGCGGATGCTGGTGAGGACGGTGCATCGGGCCGCGCTGGAGGTGATGGAGGCCGAGGAGGCGGGCCGGTCCGAGACCAGGCGCGTGGCGCATGCGTAGCGGTTTTTTGGCAAGGAGGTGGAAGGCACTGGAGCAGGTGAGCATCAAATCGCTGTGTTGAGTCCGACAACAAGAACGACATTCACTTTCATTCTTAGGAGGAGAGCAAATGGCTTCGTCAAATATCGGTAGCAAACCCGCCTGGAGGCGCATGGCCTGCGCCGTTGCGGCATCCCTCGCGCTGGGCGCTGGTGCCCTGGCCCACGCGGAGGACCTGGTGATCGGCGTGTATGTCCCCACCACCGGTGCGCTTGCGCCCCTCGGCGTTGATATGAAGAACGGCTACGAACTGGCCGTGAAGCACGTGCCCAAGGTGAAGGGGCAGCCGGTCAGGCTCGTGGTCGAGGACACCCAGGCCAACGCCGCCACGGGCCTGAAGAAGGCCCAGAAACTGGTGCTCCAGGATCGCGCCAAGGTGCTCATCGGCGGCGCCAGCAGCGCCGTCGTGCTGGGCATCAACGCCCAGGCGACGCGCTTGAACGTGCCCATCGTAACCACCAATTCCCAGGCGGTGCAGACCACCGGCGAGCAGTGCAGCAAGTACCTGTTCCGCACCAACCCCAACGATGCCATGCAGGCCAACGGCAACGCGCTGCTGATGAAGAAGATGCCGGAGCTGCTGCAGAAGAAATGGTTCGTCGTCTACCACGACTTCGTGTGGGGCCAGAGCAACAAGAAGGAATTCGAGAAGATCCCGGGCATCAAGATCGTCGGCGAGGCCGGCCGGCCCATGGGCACGGCCGACTGGTCCAGCGCCATCTCCCAGATCCAGGCGAGCGGCGCCGACGCCATCTACCTGGCTCTTGCGGTGGGCGACGACATGCCGGCGTTCATCCGCCAGGCGCGCAGCTTCGGCCTGAAGCAGGTCATGCTGCCGCCCCTGGGCATGCCTGATTCGATGCTGCAGGCGCTGGGCGATCATGCCGTGGGTCTTACCACCGGCGGCCTGTTCGGTTCGTGGATGCTGGAAGACCGGAACCCCGAGATGGCGCGTTTCGTGAAGGACTACCACGCCACCTACGGCATCGTGCCCGGGCCCCAGGCCATCCAGGCCTACGCCGGCATGCGTCTGACCCTGGCCGCGCTGGAAAGCGCGCAATCCCTCAGCACCGGCGACATCATCGAGGCGCTGGAGAATGCTTCGGTCGATACCGTGATCGGCCGCCTGGCGGTGCGCAAGCAGGACCACCAGGGAATGGTGAGTACCTATCTGGCCGAGGCGGTCCGGCTGCCGCAGCCGAAATATGGCGCCAAGGTGGGCTGGAAAGTGATCGAAGAGCTGCCTTGGGATGCGGTCAAGGTGGATCTGGCGCAGACCGGATGCAAGGGGCTCTAAGCCGGAGCCGCGCGCAGCAAGGGCCCATTGCCGTGGCGGGACGATGATGAAGGAAAAGACGCGATCGATTTCGTTCATCATCGTCTGCCAGGTCGCGGCCATGACGCTGTGGTTCTCGGCCTCGGCGGCGGTGCCCAACCTGATCGCCTCGGGGCACATCACCGGCCAGCAGGGGTCGCTCCTCACCGGTGCGGTGCAGCTGGGGTTCGTCGCCGGCACGCTGCTCAGCGCCTTCCTGGGTCTCGCCGACAAGCTCGATCCGCGCCGGCTGTTCGCCCTGTCGGCGGTGCTGGGCAGCAGCGCCAATGCCGCAATTCTGGTCACCGGATTCGACCATCCGGCGACGGTGGTGCTGCGCTTCGTCACGGGAATGATCATGGCCGGGATCTACCCGGTGGGCATGAAGATGGCGGCGGGATGGGCGGAGCGCAACATGGGCCTCATGATCGGCGCCCTGGTGGGCGCCCTGACCATGGGTTCCGCGCTGCCCCACTTGTTCACTTCCCTCAGCGACCTGAACTGGCGCATCACCCTGGGCACGGCCTCGCTGTGTGCATTGCTGGCGGCGGCGGGCATACGCTTCGTCAAACTTGGCCCGCGCCACCAGGGCACGGTGCGTTTCCTGCCCATCGATGCCGTGTCCGCCCTGCGCCGGCGCGCCATCCTCCTGGCGAACGCCGGCTACCTTGGCCACATGTGGGAGTTGTACGCCATGTGGGCATGGATCGGCGCCTTCCTGAGCTGGGGGCTGCGCGCCTCGGGTGCCAGCGCCTTTCCCGTGGTCGGCGATGCGGCCCTGATGACCTTCATCGTGGTGGCGAGCGGCGCCATCGGCTGCCTGCTGGCAGGGGCACTGGCCGATCGCTTCGGGCGCACCACCATCACCATCGGCGCCATGGCCGCCAGCGGCGCATGCGCCGCGACCATAGGGCTGGCGGTGGACGCCGGTCCGTTCTTCCTGGTGTTCGTCGCCGTGGTGTGGGGGGTGACCGTCATCGCCGACTCGGCCCAGTTCTCGGCCGCCATCGCCGAGCTGTCCGAGCCCAGGCTGGTGGGCACCATGCTGACCATTCAGACCTGCCTGGGATTTCTGCTCACCTTCGTCGCCATCCAGCTGATGCCGATGGTGATCGGCCTTCTGACCTGGAAGTATGCGTTTACAGTTCTCGCCATCGGCCCCTTTCTCGGCGTGATGGCCATGTGGCGCCTGCGCCAGGAAGCCGATGCCCTGCGCCTCGCCAATGGCCGCCGGTAGAGGAGACGTGATGCAACCGAGACTGTTTGCTCCCCTGACGATCAGAGGGGTGACTATCCCGAACCGGATCATGCTGGCGCCTATGAATCAGCATGTTTCAAGAGAGGGATTTGCCGATGACTATCTGTTGGTGCATCTCGGCAAGTTTGCATTGGGCGGCTTCGGCCTCGTCATGACCGAGGCGACAGCCATTGAACGGGATGCACGAATCGCCCCCGGTGACCTGGGAATCTGGTCGGATGACCATGTCCCGGGTCTGGCCCGCGTGTGCAAGTTCATCCATGACCACGGCGCGGCGGCGGGGATCCAGCTGAACCACTGCGGACGCAAGGGCTCCTCGCAGCGGCCCTGGCAGGGCTTCGGCCCGCTCAATGAAGCGGACGCCAGAAATGGCGAGGTGCCCTGGCCGTTGCTCAGCCCCACGGACGAACCATTGGGGCCCGGGCACGTGGTGCCGCGGAAGGCCACTGTCGCTGACCTGGAGGCGGTAGCGGAGAGCTTCGCCAAGGCGGCGGAACGCGCTCATGCCGCCGGATTCGATGTGGTGGAGATTCATGGCGGCCACGGCTACCTCATCGCCAGTTTTCTTTCGCCTCGCATCAACACTCGCGAAGACGAGTATGGGGGAGACCTGGCCGGGCGAATGCGCTTTGCTCTGCAAGTCGCGGAGCGGGTGCGCGCGCACTGGCCCGCCGAAAAGCCGCTGTTCTATCGCATCTCGAGTGTCGACGGCCATCCGCAGGGGTGGAACATCAACGACTCGATCGTGCTGGCACGGGAATTGAAGAAGCGGGGCGTCGATGTGATCGACTGTTCCTCCGGAGGTCTGCGCCAATCCACGGCGCTGGAGAACACGCTGCGCCATCCGGGTTATCAGGTGCCCTATTCGTCGGCCGTTCGAAAAAACGCATCCGTCATGACCGCAGCCGTAGGCTTGATTCTCGACGCCCGGCAAGCCGAAGCGATACTGGAAGCCGGGGACGCCGACCTGATCGCCCTCGGACGGCAGGCGCTATACGACCCTTTCTGGGCGCACCACGCGGCCCAGGAGCTTGGCGCCGACCCACGATTTGAAAAGTGGCATAAGTCTGCGGGTTGGTGGCTGGAGAAGCGTGCCCGAGGTCTGGAGCAGGTGGGATATACGGCGGCGGGCTTTCCAAAGCAGGCGATTCCCGAACGGCATCAGGTCTAGCCTGGATTCTCACGAGGACACTA
>JBMOQT010000032.1:4839-20332 GCA_049320945.1 Pseudomonadota bacterium | reverse complement strand
CGCGCCTGGCGTCACCGCCCTCGCCGGCGTCGCCCACGGTCTGACCGCCGTTGGTGGCGCTGCCGTTGGTGGCGCTGCCGTTGCTGGCGTTACCGCCGCTGCCACCGTTGCCGCCGTGGCCGGCCACACCGCCCGTGGCATTGCCACCGTTACCGCCGTTACCGCCGTTACCCGTGCCGCCATATCCCTTGCCACCCTTGCCGCCGTCACCGCCTTCCGCGCCGTTGGCGTTCCCGCTGTTCCAGGCGCTGTTGCCGATGTGGTGGATGCGGATATTGGTCACTTCGCCTTCCAGCTTGCTGAGGGCAATCACCTTGTTGGTGTTGAAGGAGTTGGTGAAGGTGGCGGTGGCGGTCGACTGGTTGTTGGCTGCGGCGGTGCCGTAGCCTTCAGCGTCGGCCTTGCCCTTCTTCATGCTGCTCTTGTCGTTCTCCTGATCGGAGTTGTTGGAAGTGGCCGATCCGCCGTTGTTGGCAGCGGCAGCCTGATCCTGCGCCCTGGCGCTCTTGTTGTTTTCCTGGTCGGAGTTGTTGGAAGTGGCCGATCCCCCGTTGTTTGCGGCCGCGGCCTGGTCTTGGGCCTTGGCCTTGGAATTGTTGTCCTGTGTAGCGGTCGAGAACTCGTTCGCTTGCGGGCTCCCATTACCGCCCTGGGTCGAGTTCGCGGTGGCGTTCTGGGTATTGCCCCCGTCCGTTTCCGCATTGTTGGTGTTGGTCGGGTTCCCCCAGACTGCGGTACTGACGCCGAACGCCATGGCGAGAGCCGCTGTGAGTGTTTTCAGTTTCATGTTCGCTCCTGTTAGTTGAGTGGCCTGTCCAAAAAACAGTTGGCGCAAGCGCCGAAGAGCACCGGAGCAAGACCGATACCAGTGATTGCAATCGTTTGTTTTCGTGGTGCAATCAGGTTTGCTAAACGGAGACAAAAGCCTTTTGGGCGTCAGCCGGCGGGGGAATCCGTTTGGAAGTGTACCGCCCGTGAAACAGCGGTCCCGGTCGCCGCGTGCGGATCATGCCGCGCTGCCAAAAAACCTGACGGTTACCCGGGAGGGGCGGCGGAGCGGTGCGTCACTGACGGGAAGTGCTCGAGCCCGGTTTCGGCAGGGGGATGCCGTGCTTGCTCAGGAGGCGGTACAGGGTGATGCGTGAGATGCCCAGCTCGCGCGCGGCATGGCTGATGTTGTTGCCGTTGCGCAGCAGGCTGGCCTGGATGGCGTCCCGTTCGGCCGCCTCGCGCGCCTGTTCCAGGTTGGCAGGCGGCCGGCCGTCGGCGGGTTGCGCCAGGCCCAGGTCCTGGGCGGAGATCAGCAGGCCCTCGCTCAGGATGACGGCGCTATGCACCCGGTTCATCAGCTCGCGCACGTTGCCCGGCCAGTCGTAGCGCAGCATGGCGCGCATCGCCTGCCTGCTGAAGCCGCGGGCGCGGCTGCGGGGACGCTCCGCCATGTACTTGCGGAAAAAGTGCTCGGCGAGGGCGCGGATGTCGTCGCGCCGCTCCCGCAAGGGCGGAATGTAAAGAGAGACGACATTGAGGCGGTAGTACAGATCCTGGCGGAAGCGCCGGGCGGCGATCGCCTGCTGCAGGTCCACGTGGGTGGCCGCCACCACCCGCACATCCACGGGTATGGCCTCCGTGGAGCCGAGCCGAACGATGGTCCTCGTTTCCAGGAAGCGCAGGAGATTGGCCTGCTGCTCCAGGGGCAGATCGCCGATCTCGTCCAGGAAGATGGTGCCGCCCGCCGCGGTTTCGAGCAGGCCCTTGCGCATCTGGGACGCCCCGGTGAACGCGCCCTTCTCGTAGCCGAACAGTTCCGACTGCACCAGGGTCGGCGGCAGCGCGGCGCAATTCACGGCCACGAAGCGGGCGTCCTTGCGTGGGGACTCGAAATGGATGGCGCGGGCGGCGAGCTCCTTGCCGCAACCGCTTTCGCCCAGGATCAGCACGGAAGCATCGGTTGCCGCGATGAGGGCCAGGCGACGGCGCAGGGCCTGCATGGCAGAACCGTCGCCGACCAGGCCGGCATAGGATGAGCCGGGCTGGTCGCCCTCGCCACCTTCCTGGGACGCTTTGAGCAAGGCCTTGCCATGGGCATGGCCGAGGGCGTGAAGCAGGCGCGGACCGTCCAGCGGCATCGTGTGGAAGTCGTAGCACCAATCGACAACAAAGGAGCGAACCGCCTCCGAGGCAAAGCTGTCGGGTGCGACCAGCGCGATCCATTCAGTGTTGCGATGGGCCGCCATCATATCCGACAGGGACAGGAGCTGCGCCGCGTCGGTCTCCCCCAGAAGCAGCAGGCCGACCAGGATGCCCTGGTGCTCGATTCTGTCGCCGGCGGACCTCAGGTCGGACTCGTAAATCACCTGCCAGCCGGCACCGGCCAGCGTACCCACCACCTCCCGCGGATCGACGCCCGTGGAGATGACGAGCACGGTCTTGTCGGTCGTGCCGGCAAGTCGGCCGATTCCCGGCTGGTGCGCGTCGTTGTGCATGAGTCCGTTCTTTGCCCTTGTTCTTCGCCGTTGCCGATGCTCCAGGCGCCTGTACCGAACTTTTATATTAGGACGGTAAACCCGGAAGCGGAATCGGATTGCGCTTAATTAACCTGTCGGAAGGCCTGTACTGTGTTAGGACTCGTCCTACACAAATCGAGTGACAACAGCATGGTGATTTAGGAATTGTCCTAGTGGGCGACCGCCCTTCCTACAGGGAATTTAAGGATGCTCCGATTTTCGCCGGCGCTGCCCCGCCGTAAAGTGCGGCGATGTCGGACGAGCAAACGTTGGAGAGAACAATGAGCATGCAGCTGGAGGTCAGGGGAAACGGGGTGGTGGATTTCATCGCCCAAGTGGAAGCGGCGGTCAGGGCGAAGTGCGCGCCCTATGGTCCGGTCAAGCGCATGAAGCTGGCGATCGACGCCAGGCAGAGCGCGCTCAAGGGGAACGTGATCGTCGATTTCGAACGCCCGGAGGAGAGGGAGCGGTTCGTCGCCGAGTCCGGCGCCCTGCCGGTTGCCGAAGGCGCGGCGTTTTCCGTGGTGCGCAAGGGATCATGAGCGAATAGGCTCTCGTGTTTTCGGCAAGCGCTGCGCGCCGGTGTAAGATCTGATTTTCGGGGCGATCTTCCAGCCCGGGCATTTCCCATCTACAACCGGCGATTCGGAGGCCAAACCATGAGGCAGGAGCAATCTGGCGACATGTCCGATGGGCGCATCCGCTATCGGGCCGCAGGATTCGGCGGCGGCACTCTCGGCGACATGGTGCGCAGCGCGGAGAAAAGACTGTTGGCGCGCCTGATGAGATCCCTGGGCGACCCGCCGCTGCAGGTGTCGTTATGGGACGGCCAGGAGGTGTCCGGCGGCACAGCGCCCGCCGCGGCACGGGTGGAGATCCGCGACCGGGCGGCCCTGCTCGGATTGATGTCGGACCCGGAGCTGAGATTCGGCGAGTTGTATACAGCGGGACGCATAGAGGTGCACGGCGACCTGGTGCGCTTCCTGGAAACGGTCTACCGCAGCATGGCCGCTGCCTCGGCGGCCACGGCGTCGCCAAATCGGCTGACCGGCCTGTTTCAGCGGCGGCGCAACAACGTGCCCGAAGCGCGCCGCAACATCCATCACCACTATGACATCGGCAACGAGTTCTACCAGCTCTGGCTCGATAGCCGTATGGTCTACACCTGCGCCTACTTCGAGGACGAAGCCCAGAGCCTGGAGGAGGCGCAGGTCGGCAAGATGGACTACGTCTGCCGCAAGCTGCGCCTGCAGCCGGGCGACACGGTGGTGGAGGCGGGCTGCGGCTGGGGTGCCCTGGCGCTGCACATGGCGCGCCACTACGGCGCCCGGGTGACGGCCTACAACATCTCCAAGGAGCAGCTCGCCTACGCGCGGGACAGGGCAAGAGCGGAGGGACTGGACGGGCGCGTCGAGTTCGTCGAGGACGACTACCGCAACATCCGGGGCCGCTTCGACGCCTTCGTGTCCGTGGGCATGCTGGAGCATGTGGGGCCGGAGAACTTCCACCAGCTGGGCGCCACCATGGAACGCTGCCTGGCGCCCGGCGGGCGCGGGCTGATCCATTCCATCGGGCGCGACCGTCCCGGCCCGATGAACGCCTGGATCGAACGGCACATCTTCCCCGGCGCCTGCCCGCCGAGCCTGTCGCAAATGACACAGCTGTTCGAGCCCTTCGGCTTCTCGGTGCTGGACGTGGAAAACCTGCGCCTGCATTACGCCAAGACCCTCGAGCATTGGCTGCAGCGCTACGAGAGCGCCGCCGACCGGGTGGAGCGCATGTTCGACGCCGCTTTCGTGCGCGCCTGGCGCCTGTACCTGGCCGGGTCGATCGCCGCGTTCACCACCGGGTCGCTGCAGCTGTTCCAGGTGGTGTTCACCCGCAGCGGCAACAACGCCGTCCCCCGGACCCGCCACTACCTGTACCGCTAGCCATGGAAACCTGCGACGTACTCATTGTGGGGGGCGGTCCGGCGGGGTCGTCCTGCGCCTGGAAACTGCGGCAGCACGGGATGGACGTGGTGCTGATGGACAAGGCCCAGTTCCCCCGGGACAAGGTATGCGCCGGCTGGATCACGCCTGCCGTGGCGCGGGCCCTGCAGCTGGACACCGATGCCTACGCCCGACAATATATATTGCAGCCCATCAGCGCCTTCCGCACCGGCATGATCGACGGAGCCGAAGTGGACACCGTCTATCGCACCACGGTGAGCTACGGCATCCGGCGCTGCGAGTTCGACGACCACCTGCTGCGCCGCTCCGGCGCGCGCCTGCGGCTGGGCGAACCCCTGCAAGGCCTGGAGCGCCGCGACGGGGAGTGGATCGTCAACGGCACGATCCGCGCGCCCATGGTCATCGGCGCCGGCGGCCATTTCTGTCCCGTGGCCCGCTCCCTGGGCGCCCGGCTGGGCGCCGACGAGCCGGTGGTGGCGGCGAAGGAGGTGGAGTTCCGAATGGCGCCGGAGCAACTGGGCGCCTGCCGGGTGCGGCCCGAGGCGCCGGAGCTCTACTTCTGCCAGGATCTCAAGGGCTACGGCTGGTGTTTCCGCAAGGGGGACTATCTCAACATCGGCCTGGGCCGGGAGGACAACCACCGTCTCGCCGAACACCTGGAAGCCTTCTGCGATTTCCTGCGGCGCCGCGGCCGCATTCCGGCCGACATCCCGCAGCGGTTTCGCGGCCACGCCTACATCCTGCATGGCCACGGCACGCGGCAAGTGGTCGGGGACGGCGTGCTGCTGGTGGGCGACGCGGCGGGGCTGGCCTATCCCCAGAGCGGCGAAGGGATCCGCCCGGCGGTGGAGTCGGGACTGATGGCGGCGGAAACGGTGCTGGAAGCCGCGGGCGACTACCGGCAGAAGCGGCTCGAGGCCTACCGCCGCCGCTTGTCCGCCCGCTTCGGCAATGGCCGGGGCGCCGGCCCTGATCTCCTGCCCGAGGGGCTACGCAGCGCCCTGGCCCGCGCGCTGCTCGGCAACGGCTGGTTCACCCGCCACGTGGTGCTGGACCGCTGGTTTCTCCACGCGCACCAGCCGGTTCTCTCAGGCTGACCCTCTCCGCGCATGCGGGAGGGGTGGCGCCGAGCTGCCGCGCCCTCAGCGGCCGCGCAAATCTTCGCTATCGACGCTGTCCACGCGTGGCACGTCCCGCTGCGGGTGCTGCTTGACCAGGCGCTTGAGCGCTTCCTGCCGGGCGATGCTGCGCGGCTCGCCTTCCTGGATTTGTCGCGCTTCCATTTCCGTCACCGCCGCGTATTCCTCGGCCGGCTGCGCCTCGGCGGCTGCCAGCATCTGGTCGATCTCCGCCTCGGCTTCGAGCCAGTCGCCCAGTTCGCCGCCGGGCGAGAAATTGCGCCGCTGCGCGCGATAGTAGGCGGCAAGCTCGATCATGCGGTGGCGCTGCTCCGGGGACGGAGGGTTGGCAAACATGGCGCTCATGGATTCCTCCTGCTTTCGTTAACTGTCGCGGACCGCGCCTGGGAGGCGGCCCACTCCTCATAATAGGACTGGGCAGCCCGCCGCAAATTCTCGCCGATCTGGCCGTAGGCCTCCTCGGGCAGATTGGCGAGGGACACCCGCAGAGACCATTCGGGTCCGCCGAAACCGCTGCCGGGCAGCAGCACGATGGACGAGTGTTCCGCTAAGCGAAAAACCAAGTCGACGGGTTCATAGTTTTCCTTGAGAAACCTGGCAAACGCCGCCCCGTAGTTTGTCTCCGCCCACACCATCAGGTCCAGGTCGCAATAATAGCTGGCGCGGTTGTCGTCCTCCGGCAGGGCGAGCCCCAGGCCGGCCCACAAGGCCTCCAGGCGCCGGCGCACGATGGCGCGCGTCAGGCTGCGGTAGCGGTCGTCCCGGTCCAGCAGCGCGAACAGGGCGAACAGCGCCATCTGGACCTGTTGCGGCGTGGACAGGCCGGCGGTGTGGTTCAGGGCCACCTGGCGGCTGTCGGCCACCATGCGGTCGATGAACTTCATGCGCCGGGGCGCCACCGTGAGCTTGCCGTAGCGGGCGTCGGCTTCCTGGCGTGCCTCGGCGGGAAGCGCCGCCAGCAGCCGGTCGAACACATTGTCCTGGTGCAGGGCGATCACACCCAGGCGCCAGCCGGTGCAGCCGAAGTGCTTGGAGAAGGAGTAGACGCCGATGGTGTTGCGGGGCAGCGCCGCCGCCAGGGAGCGAAACCCGGCCACGAAGGTGGCATATACGTCGTCGGTGACGATCATCAAGTCCGGGTTGCCGTTGTTCACCACTTCGGCCAGGCGGTCCATGCTCGCCGGCCGCATCGCCACCGAGGGAGGGTTGCTCGGGTTGACGATGAACAGCGCCTTGACGGAGCGATCCGCCAGCCGGGCGATCTCTCCATCGGGGTACTGCCAGGCATGGGTGCCGTCCGCGCGCCTTTCGCTGGCGCGGATTTCCACCACCTCGAAACCGTATCGGCCGAGCCGGGGGATCTCGAGGTAGGGGCAAAAGATCGGCACCGCCAGTGCCACCCGGTCACCGCGTTTGAGCAGCGAATTGTTGACCAGGGAATCAAACACGTAGCCTACCGCGGCCGTAGCGCCTTCCGTGGCGAACAGATCGTATCGGCCGGCGGGAGACGCGCCGCCGCACAACTCCCGGGCGAGGTAGTCATGCACCACCGCCTCGACGCCGGGGAGCATCCGCACCGGGTAGGGATACTGGTCGCCCAGCACTCCATCGACCAGTTCGTATGCCCAGTCGTCCGCCTCGAAGCCGTGTCTGGCCACGCCGTAGTCCAGTGCGCCGCGCAGCAAGTCGGCGCCCGGTCCGGGCAGGTTTTCGAGAAAGGCGCCGAGACGCTGCGCCACGCCCTTCTTGTCCGGCATGCCGCCGAGATCGCCATCCTGCCAGGTGCGGCGCGACTCATCCAGGGCGAACCGGCCCAGGGTGAAGAAGGCGTCGCGCGGCGTGGCAGCCAGCCAGTTGGGATTGCCCCGGCCGGCGTTCAGCATTTGCGCCGCCCCTCGGCGCGCGCCGTTTGCGGCCAGGGCGATCAGCCGGTCCTTCAGCTCGAAAGGGCTGAGCCGCTCCAGGGCCCGCTGGTTGGCGCGGGAGGTGCGCGCCGGCGCGATGGCCGCTTCCGCGCAGTCCCCATTGCCGGTGCCAGGGGCATGGTGGGCGAGATAGTTGCGCAGCACCAGCTTCAGCGCGGCGGCGTGCTTGACGTCGCCGCGCCGGCGGGCGTCGTCGATGTCCTCGGCGATCATTGCCCTGATGCGCATCTGTCCGTCCGGCGTCTGCACCAGGTAGTTGCCCATTGCCAGCGCCGCCATTTCCGGAATGTGCTCGTGCTCGGCAATGGCCAGGATTTCGTCCTCGGTGAGCTCGGACAGGGCGAGACAGTCTTCGAGGGACAGCATGATTATCTCCCCACTGTTTCCGCCAGGTCGGATTCGCCGCAATGGCGCAGGATGTGGGCGCGAGCGGCGTCGCGCACGGCCAGCGCAGCATTCCAGTCGGAGCCGGCGGGCATGATGGGGCTGCCGATGGTGATGGTCACGCTGCCCCGGCGCGGCATCCTGCTTTCATCCGGGAAGATGGCGCGGGTGCCGCGAATGGCGAGCGGTACCACCGGCAGCGTTCCTTGGGCGGCGGCGAGAAACGCGCCCATGTGAAAGGGCCGCAGGCCCGGCGCGCGGGTGAAGGTGCCTTCCGCGAAGAACAACAACGGGGCCCCGGCCCGGGCCCTGTCCGCCAGGCGTTGCGCGTCCTGCGCGCTGCGCTGCACATCGAAGCGCTCCACGAACTCGGCGCCCAGCCCGCGCAGGAAGGTGGCGGGGATGAGCCCCTGTGCCAGTTCCCGCTTGGCGACGAAGGCCATCGGCCGCGGCAGCGCCGCCACCAGCGTCAGGCCATCCAGGTAGCTGGCATGATTGGCGACCGCGACGAAGGGCGTGGCGCGCGGCAGGTTCTCCCTGCCTTCCACGCGCACGGGCAGCGCCGCCAGGCGCAGGAAGGCCCGGACGCCGGCGCGGGCCACGGCCCAGCCCCATGCCGGCCGGCGCAGGGCGGCCACCGACAGCCATACGGCGGGAGCGAATGCGGCGAACAGGATCCATGCATAGGCCCCATACAGCCAGGCGCCGAGGCGTGCCGCGCCGCGCCGCAGCTGGGCGGCGGCACCGGTGGCCACGAGCCGGGCCACCTGCAGCGCCACGCTCCTGCCGCGCGCGCCGAGCCGGCCCGACTCGTAGAGCTCCCGCGTGGCGGCGCGGCGGATCTTGCCGCTGGAGGTCTTCAGCACGCTGTGGGCCGGCGCCAGCACGATGTCATCGAGCGGCACGCCCAGCAGGTCCACGGCGAGATCGTTGATCAGCCGCCGCAGGCGCACACGCGGCTCGTCGTCGCGCTCGCGCGTTTCCACCACCGCCACCAGTCTTTCGGTGCCCGCGGCCAGGTCGCGGGCGCCGAAGATGGCGACGCATCCCTTGCGCACGCCGGGCAGATTGCCGATGGCTTCCTCGAGCTCGTAGGGATAGATGTTGTGGCCGCCCCGTATGATCATGTCCTTGGCGCGGCTGGTGATGAATACCTCGCCGTCGGCCAGGTAGGCGATGTCGCCGGTATCGAGCCACGGGCCGTGGAACAGGCGCCGGGTTTCGTCCGGGTTGCGGAAGTAGCCGCTGGTGGCTGACGGTCCCCGGAACTGGAGGTGTCCCACGGTACGCTCCGGCAGCTCCCGGTCGGCTTCGTCCACGATGCGCATTTCATGGCCGGGCAGCGCCCGGCCGCAGCCCACGAAACGCAGGGCCTGCGCGTCTCCCGGCGCGGCGGGCTCGGCACGCCCCGAGCGCACCAGGGGCGTGCGCGCCACCCGGTCTATGCGCGGGCCGCGCCCCATGGGCGGCACCGCCAGGCCGACCGAGCATTCCGCCAGGCCGTAGACCGGCGTCATGGCCTCGCGGCGCAGGCCGTAGCGCGCGAAACGCTCACAGAAGCGCTCCACGGTGTCGGGGCTGACCGGCTCGGCGCCGTTCGCCGCCATGCGCCAGCTGGACAGGTCCAGGCCGGCCAGGTCTTCGTCCCGCAGCCGCCGCAGGCACAGTTCGAAGGCAAAATTCGGCGCCGCCGTGACCGTGCCGCGATGGCGATGGACGGCCCACAGCCAGCTCTCGGGGCGGGCGAGGAAGTCGAGAGGCGACATGAGCACCAGGAGGCAGGCGTTGTAGAGGCTGCCGAGCCAGGCGCCGATCAGGCCCATGTCGTGGTAGAGGGGCAACCAGCTGACGCAGACATCGGCGGACGTCAGGCGCGTGGCCTCGCTCCAGGCGCGGATGTTGGCCAGCAGGTTGGCATGGGTGAGCACCACGCCCTTGGGATTGCCCGTGCTGCCCGACGTGTACTGGATCAGGGCGGTGTCGCCGGCACCGGAGGCGAGCGCCGGCGGCTCGGCCGTGGTGCGCAGATCCGCCACCGTCTTCACGCTGTGCAGCGAGTCCACCTGGGACTTGAGCAGCCGCGCCAGGAGCTTCGCTTCATCGACGGTGATCAGGACGGGAGCGAGGCAGCCGGCGATGATGCCCGCCTGGCGCCGCAGATGGTCCTCGATCTGGGACAGGCGCGCCGGAGGATAAAGGGGCACCGGCACCCCGCCGGCCAGCAGCACCCCGTAGAAGGCATGGAAGAACTCCAGGCTGGTAGGCAGCATGATTGCCACCGCCTGGCCCCGGCTCAGGCCGTCGCGCACCAGCCCGGCGGCGACCGCCCGGGCGGCGCTCCACAGCTCGCCGTAGGTCAGGATCTCCGTTTCGCCGGGCGTGCGATAGAAGAGAATATGGGGGCGGTCGGCATGGGCCGTGACATGCCATTCGAGTACGTCCAGCAGCGTCGCCGCTTGGTCCGGCGCCGCCGCACCTTCCAGCGCCTGCGGCTCGGCCTCGGGCGCGATGATCCGCTCCGGCGCAGCAGCCGCGAGCGCGGCGCGCAGGGCGCGCAACAGATCCGCCGGCGTCTCCATTCTGGCCAGGGTGTCCGCCGGCAGGCGCACGTCGAAGCTGCGCTCCACCCGGGCCAGCAGTTCGACCCGTGCCAGGCTGTCCAGCCCCAGTTCCCGTTCCAGGGAGCTGTCGAGCCGCGCCCCGGTCTTGCCGGTGCGGGTCTCGTTGCACAGCTGGTCCACGATGTGCAGCACTTCGATGGCGTGCGCGCTGCGCGGATGGGGCGTCGCGGAGGACGTCCGGTTGACCGGAGGCTTGGCGGGCGAGTCGAGGGCGCTCATCCTGAAAAACTCGGTTGAACCAAAGAACCTCGGTTGAAAACCTCTTTCAACTCACGGAAACCGCTCTCAACGCAAAGAACGCAAAGGCGCAAAGTACGCAAAGAAAAGGATATTCAAGATCTTCCTTTGCGACCTTTGGTCTTTGCGCCCTTTGCGTCGGAAGAGGTTGGGCACAATCACATTGTCGCCGTCCCCGCCCGCAGCGTATTGATTTTTGTCACGGAACAGGTCGGAAGCGGGGACATGGCCGCATCCCGGTTGGCTGCCTGATGTCAGGTCGTGCGGCCAATGGGTCCCCGTGACTCCTCCTGCTTGATGTCTTTGCCCGCCAGGCGCCTGACGATGCCCAGGGCCTGTCTCGCCTTGGCCAGCTCGTGCTGGAGCTGGGCCGCCTCGGCGCGATGCCGTTGCGTGGCTTCCTCGGCGGCACGGCGCACGTGATCCAGCTCCTGGTGCAGCTTGCGTTCCCGATCGATCTCGAGCAGGGCCCGTTCCTCCGAGGCGCGGAAGCGCTCGCGAGCCAGCTGGGCCGCGGCCTGGAATTGCTTCAACTCGGCGGAGAAACGCTCCAGCTCGCCGGAGAACTGCTCGTGCGCGTTGTCCACGACCGGGTGCAAGGGCAGCATCTCGATATTGGATTGGGCAGGTTGGGCGTCGGTCTTCGTCGCCTGCCCGGTGGGCAGCTCGCGCGTGACCGCCGGGCTGCCGCGGGCAGGTTCGTATTCCGGCACCGGGCCGGCGTGGACCAGGGCCAGCCTGGCCTCCCGGGCCGCCTCGATCTTGTCCGCCAGCGACCGGGCGGTCTTCATGCCATCGAGCTCGTCCACGTCCACGCTGATCGAGCGGCCGCAGGATGTGAGGATCAGCATCCGGCGGGCCGTTGCCAGATAGGCCAGCAGGGCCAGCACCAGGATGCCGGCCGCAACGATCCAGGCGGAGTCCGCGCCGCGGCCCAGGTAGAACGCCAGGGCGGCGCTGACCGTGCCGACGACGATCAGCGAGGGATGGGGTTTGCGAATGAGCTCGCATGACGCCAGGTGCTCCAGCCACAGGCTGGCGCTTCGTTCCGCGCCGAGTTTCCTGGTGTGAATGTGAACCCTGTGGGTCGTCAGGGTGAACCTCTTCGACGCGGACTCGAACAAGGTCTCCTCGTTGGGAAGGCAGTCCATATGCGTCACTCCTCCGGTGTTGCGTTCATGGCAACGGGTTCGTGGGTCATGGTTGGGGCAGGGGGGCCGCGTGGTGGGCCGCGGCGAAATCGAGTCGACGCCGGCAGGCGCTCTCGCCGCCTCCCGCGCCGTCTTCCAGCAGCGGCATCACCGTGGGCGCCAGGGCTTTCAGCAGCTGCACCGAGAGTGCGCTGGTGAATTCGTATCGGGCGGCGTCCGGTCCGCGGACATGGGTGCTGACGGTGCCGAAGAAGCGGTCGCCGATGAAGAAGACGAAGGTGGCGGAGCGGCTCACCACCCGGGAGGAGACGAAGCGCCCGCCGCGGGCGTACACCTGGAAGCGGTGGTCTCCTGTGCCGGTCTTGCCTCCCACCTCGATCGCGCTGCCGTCGCGCTGCACGAAGGCGCCCTTGATCCGCCTCCCGGTCCCTTCCGCCACCACGGAGAGGAGGGTGCCCCGCACGGCGTCGGCCACCTCCCGGGGCAGGACCCGCACGGCCGGCGTCGGGCGATAGGCCAGACGGGTCTCGTAAGGCGTGGCAGCCGCGAAGTGCAGGGCGTCGATCTTGGCGATGGGCCGCCGCACGCCGTCGGCCAGGATGATGCCCACCAGCTCCGCCAGTGCCGCCGGCCGGTCGCCCGAGGCGCCGATGGCGGTGGCGTAGGAGGCCGTGAGGGAGTCGAAGGGATAGCCGAGCCGCCGCCAGCCGCGATGGATTTCGCGGAAAGCCTCGATCTCCATCATGCGCGCGATGCGCGTGTCCTGGGCCTGCCGGTCGCGGCTCTTGAAGAGCCAGGCGTAGGCCGCCTGGCGCTCGGCGCGGCTCGCTGCCACGGCCTGGGACAGGGTCGCCGCCGGATTGTGTTTCAGGAAGCCTGCCAGCCAGATCTCCAGCGGATGGATGCGGGCCACATAGCCCCGGTCGGCCAGGGAGAGCCTGGGTCCATAGGCCTCGTACAGCCGGTGCAGCTCACGCTCGGAGAGCCGCCCAGCCGGCAGGCGTTTGTGCATGAAGGCGCGGAACCGGTCCGGGCCGGCTGTGGGCTCGATGCCGCGGAATACGGCGGCGAGCCGCTTCGGGGACGCGCCGACGCCTTCCAGCAACGCGGCCTCCACCTGCTCCGGCGTCTTGCCGCGGTACTTCCGGTAGAAGCGCTGCAGGTATTCGCGCCCTTCCATGTCCGCGAAGCTGGACAGATACAGCTGGCGGCTCGACTCGGCGCCGCCTCCCGCGAGCAGGGCGCTGGAGCCCGGCGTCCTGAACATGTGGTGCTGCACCACGTCGCGCATCAGGCGGATGAACACCAGATTGACCGAGTGCTGGAAGGCTTCGCGCACCGACATCACTCTTCCGTTGTGTTCGGGCTCGAAGTTCTCGAAGGTATGCAGGTCGCCGCCGGTGAAGAAGGCTTCCTCCGGGCTGGCGGAATAGCGTCGCTCCAGCGCCGCCTCCAGCATTGCCTGCAGGCTCTTGTCCTCGGCGCCGGCGAGATAGGCGAGGGCCCAGATGGAGAGCGCGTCCATCGGGTCCGTCTCGACGCGGGCGAGCGCCTGGGCGTCCATGGCCGCGTAGCGGCGGTGCAGCTCCGCGATGATCTCCAGGTAGGTGACCAGTGTGCGCAGCTTGGCGGTGGAGCCGAGATCGAGCCGCGTGCCTTCGTTGATGTCGAAGGGCTGGTCGAAGTTGTCGGTCTGTACCCGCAGCAGGTTGGCTTCTTCGCCCCGCTCGAAGAGCGTGACGCTGAAGACCAGCTTGCCCGGGTCGTCGCCCTCCCGCAGCATGTGGAAGCCGTACAGACCCCGGGCTCTGGCCGCGGCGGGATCCTTGAGGCTTTGCAGCACCTGCGTCACCGCGCGCTGGGTGTTGCCGTTGAGGGTGGCGGCGGCGGTGAGGTCGAGCCGGTCCAGGTCGTAGAGCCGCGGCACCTCCAGCAGGCCGGACAGGGCGGTGCGGATGGCGGTCACGTCCTTGCGCGCGACGAAGGAAACCGGTGCTTTCCCGGGCGCATCCTGACGCAGCTTGAGCCTGAGCGGCAGGGCCGCATCGCGCAGCGCCGGCGGGATCACCTCAGCCGCCGCCAGCAGCCGCAGGTAGCTGTCGGTGAGCCGTCCCAGGGCCTCTTCCTGCCCTTCCCTGAGATAGGCGGACGGGCGGCGCTGGGCGATCATCAGGGAGAGCACCTGCTTGTAGGCTTCCGCCTTGCGACGGCCGGCGCCCTCCTGCCGCAGGAGCTGGTTCGCCTCCTCGGGATTGCGCCCGTACCAGGCCCACAAGCCGTCGCCGAGACCGCTTATTTCGCCGTAGCCGGAGCGCGCCGAGAGGGGCACGGTGTTGAGGTAGTCCACCACGATCTGGCGCTGGGCCGCCAGGGTGTTCTCCCCGTCGCGGTAGGCTCGCAGCGATGCCGACACCATCTGGCGCAGCTTCTCCCCCAGCGACGCGGTGCGGCCGCCGGGCGAGTGGCGGTATTTCTCGATCTGGGTGGCAAGGGTGCTGCCGCCGGGGGTCTCGTGGCCGGGGCTGACCCAGTGCCAGGCCTGGTCGAGGGCGGCCCTGGTGAGACGTCCCCATTCCACCGCGGGGTTGCGCGTCGGATAGCGCTCATCCAGCAGGTGGCGGTTTTCGATGAACAGCAGCGTGTCCACCAGCAGCGGCGGGACGGCGTCGAAGCTGTCGTACACCCGTTGCGGCAGGCGCACGGTATAAAGCGGTCGGCCGTTGCAGTCGAGCAGCTGCAGGCCCGCCTGGGTCTTCTCCCGGTAGGCGGGAAACAGGCCCCAATCGATCAGTTCCAGCAGCCGCCGCGAGGACCGGGCCTGCTCGGTGATCACGTAGTCCTGGGCGGTGAGCCGCTCCACGAAGCGGGTCATGTGGCTGTGGCCGAGCCGCTGATCATAGGGACCGGAGTGGGGGAAGCTGATCGAGGGACTCGGTCCGGGAGCGACCCGGAACTCGAGCTCCCGGGCGAGCTGTGCGAAAACGCGCGCCTGCAGGCGCGACGACGTCAGTTCCTCATTGACGACCTGGTAGGCGAAATACGCCCCGCTCAGCATCAAGCCCAACGCAAGCAACTTACCCAGCGTGCGCAGGTGGACGGCCTTCATGGTGGACGCAAAAACTTCGCCGAAAGCACACCGACAACTTGATGCCGACTGGCGCATCCCCAGCCGGCGCCGGCGTGCGCGCACGCAAGCGAACGGGTTAGCCGCAGTCTGATTTCATATTAGCCGCTGGCGCGGAAAAGTTGGGGCAAAAAAACTAGATCGGTCCCGCGCTGAAAAAAGTCAGCTCCCACACGCCGGAGCGTTCGTCGTGGCGTAGGATGTAGGTCGTTCCGTCGTAGCCTTGGACTTTGAAATAGCGATGATCCGGGGCGAGCCAGCGGTCTGCAATATGCATGATGTTGATTCGCCGCTCGCCCAGGTAGAAGGCCCGTGGCTCTTCCTCGCCGCGATGGCCGGCGTAGCATTCGACGCGCAGTTCCATGATAGGAATATTCCTACTGGGCCTCCTGTATTCCTATAGGCAATGTAAGCATTCGCCGATTGTTTTTGCTGATGGGCCTCTCTATATTT
>JBMOQT010000032.1:0-4739 GCA_049320945.1 Pseudomonadota bacterium | reverse complement strand
GCGGAGCGCATGTTCGGCTATCAGTCCCACGAGCTGGAGGGAGTTCCGGTGGGCGGGCTGTTGCCGGATCTCGACGGGAAACAGCTGGTGGGGCAGGGGAGCGCCAGCATCGACTCCCGGCTGGCCTACCGGTGCCGCTGCGGCGGTGCTTTCCGGGCGGTGCGCCGGGACGGTTCCGAGTTCCCGACCCATCTTTGTCTGAATGTCGTGCGACCGGCGGATCGGCACCTGGTGCGCATGATCGTGCATTCGGCCCAGTAAACCTGACGCCCGCGGATAGGCGGGAGGGGCGCAGGCGCCCGGCATGCGCCGCCTGGAGGGGGGAGGGACGCATGGAAACCAAGACCATCGACGCCATCGGTACGGCCGAGGCGCAGACTTTGCCCCGGCTGTTTCGGCGGCGGGTGGAACGCTCGCCCGAGCGGGAGGCTTACCGGCAGTATGATCGCAAGACCGAACGCTGGATCGGCTACACCTGGGCTCAGACGGGGGAAAAGGTGGAACTGTGGCGCCGCGCCCTGGCAGGCGAGGGGCTGGCGGCGGGCAGCCGTGTGGCCATCCTGCTGGAAAACGGCCTCGAATGGGTATGCATGGACCAGGCGGCCCTGGCGCTGGGCCTGGTGACCGTTCCCCTCTATGTCACCGACAACCCGGAGAACATTGCCTACATCCTGGGCGACTCGGGAGCCTCGCTCCTGCTGGTGGGCGACGCGGAGGCGTGGAACAAGCTGGCGCCCTTGCGCGGCCGTTTCCCCGCACTGAACAAAGTGTTGTACCTGCGCGGGCAGGCCGACACCGCCGTTGCGCCAGAGCCGCCCGCCCGGGGGGTGGACGATTGGCTGGCGGCAGGCGCCGCCGGCGCGGTGGATCGTGGCGGCCTGCCCGGCGATCCCGACGCCCTGGCGACCATTGTGTACACCTCGGGCACCACCGGCCGCCCCAAGGGAGTGATGCTGTCCCACCGCAACATCCTGTCGAACATCGAGGCGGTGCTGCGCCACGTCCCTGCCTACGCCGAGGACGTGCTTCTGTCGTTCCTGCCCCTGTCCCATGCCTTCGAGCGCACCGCCGGCTACTACCTGCCCATCGCTTCCGGCAGCAGCGTCGCCTATGCCCGCTCGGTGGCCGACCTGCCCCAGGATCTGCTGACCATCCGCCCGACGGTACTGGTGTCCGTGCCGCGCATCTACGAGCGCGTCTATGCCCGGCTGCAGGAGCAGCTGGAGGAGAAGGGGCCCCTGGCCAGAGCGCTGTTCCGCTGGGCCGAGGAGATCGGCTGGCGCCGCTTCGTCCACGGCCAAAAGGGCGAGCGCGAACTGGAGCTGCTGGAAAGGATGTTGTGGCCTGCCCTGGAGCATCTGGTCGCCGACAAGCTCCTGGCGCGCCTGGGCGGGCGGCTGCGCGTGGCGGTGGCGGGCGGCGCGGCGCTCAATCCCAAGATCTCCCATTGCTTTCTGGCGATGGGGCTGCCGCTGCTGCAGGGTTACGGCCTGACCGAGGCGGCGCCGGTGGTCTCCGCCAACAGGCTGGCCGACAACGTACCCGAATCGGTCGGCATTCCGCTGGCCGGCGTCGAAGTGAAGATCGGCGAGCAGGATGAGCTGCTGGTGCGTGGACCGAACGTAATGCTGGGCTACTGGCAACGGCCGGAGGATACGCGCAAGGCCATCGACGGGGAAGGCTGGCTGCATACCGGCGACCAGGCGCGCATAGAGGACGGCCACATCTACATCCTGGGCCGGCTCAAGGAAGTCATGGTTACTTCCACAGGCGAGAAAATCGCGCCGGTGGATCTGGAAATGGCCATCACCGCCGATCCCCTGTTCGACCAGGCCATGGTGGTGGGGGAGGGCAGGCCCTTCGTCGGCGCCCTGCTGGTGCTCAACCCGGCGGCGTGGCGCGAAGCGGCCGAATCGCTGCATCTGGCGCCCGACGACCCGGCGGCCCTGGCCACGGCGGAAGCCAGGGCCTTCCTGTCGACGCGGGTGCAGGACGCGCTGCGCGCCTTCCCCCGCTACGCCGTGCCCCGGGCCCTGTGGGCCACCCTGGAGCCCTGGACCGTGGAGAACGGACTCATCACCCCCACCCTGAAGCTGAAGCGGCCGGTATTGCAACAGCAGTTCGAGGAACAGATCACCGCGCTGTACCGCGAGCACAAGATGGCGGCATAAGCTGTCCAGGGCACGATTCCCTCTCCCCACTTCGTGGGGGAGAGTGAGCCTGGCGGGCTTGGTGTCGCCGCCGTTTGGCGTTATTCTGCCGGACGGTACCTGTTACCGGTCGGCTTCATGAGCGACAGCCCGAGCACACGCAAGAAAATGCCCTTTCGTCCCCGCGCGCGCGTGCAGCAACCGGCGCGCGCCGGCAGCGCCGCACTGACCCGCAACCTGCAGGCGGAAAGCCGCGAGCGGCGCCGCGCCGAGGCGCAGTTGCGCGAGGAGCGCAACTTCGTCTCCGCCGTCCTGGCCACCATGAGGGCGCTGGTAGTGGTGCTCGACGCCGACGGCCGCATCGTGCGCTTCAACGGAGCCTGCGAGGAGGCCAGCGGCTACCGCTTCGAGGAAGTGCGGGGCAAGCGCCTGCTGGATTTCCTTATCTGTCCCGAGGAAGCGCAGGACGTGGGGCGCGTGTGCGCCCGGCTGCGCGGGGGCGAAGCCCAGGTGCAATGGGAGAACCACTGGCTGCGCCGCGACGGCTCGCGCCGCCTCATCGCCTGGTCCAACAGCGTGCTGCGCGGCGAAGGCGGGCGGGTGGAGTATGTGATCGCCACCGGCATCGACGTCACCGAGCAGCGCCGGGCCGAAGAGGAGGCGCGCCAGCGCCAGGCGGAAGTGGCCCACATGCACCGCCTGTACACCGCGGGCGAGCTGGCGGCCGTTCTGGCCCACGAGCTCAACCAGCCCCTCACCGCCATCGCCAGCTACAGCGAAGCGAGCCTGGAGGAGCTGCGCCGCCCGCGCTTCGACAAGGATCAACTGATCGACAACCTGGAGCGCATCGCGCTGCAGGCCCAGCGGGCGGGCAAGTCGCTGCGCCAGTTGCGCGCCTTCGTCTCCAAGGACGACCTGCGCAAGCAGCCGGTGGACATCAACGGCCTGGTGGAAGCAACCGGCAAGCTGCTGGCGCCGGAGATGCGGGCGCTGCATATTCACCTGGAGCTGAGTCTGAAGCCGGGGCTGCCCGCGCTCATGGCGCAGCCGGTGCCCCTGGAGCACGTGCTGGTCAATCTGCTCCAGAATTCCATCGAAGCCATCCGCGATGCCGGCATGGCCCAGGGGCGCATCGTCGTGCGCACGGCACGGCAAGGGCGCGACAAGGTGCGCGTCAGCGTTCAGGACAATGGCCCGGGATTGCAGGGCGAGGCGCTGGAAAAAGCCTTTCAGCCTTTCCATACCACCAAGCCCCAGGGGCTGGGCATGGGCCTGTGCATCAGCCGCTCGGTGGTGGAAGCCCACGGCGGCCGGCTATGGGCCGAGCCGGCCGCGGTTGGCGCGCTATTCCACTTCGAGCTGCCGCTGGAACAATGAACGGAACGGTTTACCTCGTGGATGACGACGACGCGGTGCGCGGCGCCCTCGCGCGACTGCTGGAGGGCAAGGGGCTGCGGGTGAAGGCCTTTGCCAGCGCCGAGGAATTCCTCGTCCGTGCCCGGCCGGGACAGGGCGGCTGCCTGATCCTGGACGTGCGCCTGCCTGGCGCCAGCGGCCCCGAGCTGCAGGAGACGCTGGCGCGACAGGACATCAGGCTGCCCGTCATCTTCCTCACCGGTCACGGCGACGTGTCCACCTCGGTGCGCGCGCTCAAGGCCGGCGCCTTCGATTTCCTGGAAAAGCCGCCGGATCCCGCGGTGCTGGTGGAGCGGGTGCGCGCCGCGCTGCGGCTTGCCGCCGAGCAGCGGCGCCGGCACCGGGCCAACCAGGCCGCCCAGGCCCGATTGGCGCAGCTCACGCCGCGCGAGCGGGAGATCATGCCCCTGGTGGCCCATGGGTATTCCAGCAAGGAAATCGGCCGGCGCCTAGGCATCAGCCACAGGACCGTGGAGCTGCATCGCCTGCATCTCATGCGCAAGCTGGGCGTGCGCAGCGTGCTGGAGCTGGCGGCCCTGGTTCAAGGGTACAATCGCGCGGCGCCCCCTTCCGCTGCCGGCGACGCTTGATGCTCTTGGCATGGGGCTACGTAGTGCTACGTAAGTAGGCATGCGCGTAGGCGGCCCGTTGGGCCTTTGCTAATTTCGGATCATCCGGCAAGACGCAAAAAGGCCGGAAAAATAGCCACATGAATAATGTGGGAATGAGGTCGGACCGCGCCGCGGGCCGGCGGGAATTTTTGCTGCGTACTGGATGAAGAAGCCGCTCGCAAATCCGCAGGAAGCCGGACGACTGGGCCGCCTGGGCATGGATATCCGCAAGATCAGTGCGCCCACCGCCCTGGCGGCCTTCGGGGTGCTGACCGTTGCCGTGGTCATAGTCGCCACCATCGCCATCCTGGTGAATCTGCGTGCCCGGGAGCTGAAGCGGGTCGAGCGCGAGGTGGACAATCTCAGCCATATCCTCGCCGAACAGACGGCCCGCGCCGTCCAGGGGGTCGATCTGGTGCTCAGGGACGCCGCCGATCGCCTGAAGCAAGGCCAGGCGAGCGGCTTCCTGATGGACGATCAGTCTATCCATACCCTGCTGCGCGCGCGCATCAGCGGCGTGCCCCAGGTGCGCTCGCTGCTGGTGACGGGGCGGGACGGCACG
>JBMOQT010000031.1:0-20415 GCA_049320945.1 Pseudomonadota bacterium | reverse complement strand
TGCGCCTGCTGCGGGGTTGCGGTGCGCCCGGTGCCTATGGCCCACACCGGCTCGTAGGCCACCACCGCCCGCCCCAGGGCCGCCGCTCCCGCCGCGCCGATCACCGCCTGCAACTGGCGCGCGACGACGGCTTCCGTCACACCCGCTTCGCGCTCGGCCAGTGTCTCGCCGACGCACAGAATCGGCGTCAGGCCGGCCTTGACCGCCGCCACGAACTTGGCCGCGACCACTGCGTCGCTCTCGCCGTACAGGCTGCGCCGCTCGGAATGCCCCACGATCACGTAGCGGCAGGCGAAGTCGAGCAGCATGGCGGCACTGACTTCGCCCGTGTAGGCCCCCTGCCCGTGTTCGCTGACGGTCTGCGCACCCCAGGCGATCGGCGTGGCCTCCAGCATCGCGCGCGCCTGGGCCAGATAGGGGAAGGGCACGCATACGGCCACCTCGCAGTCCAGTGCAGCCACGGCAGGAATCACCTCGCGCAGCAAGGCCTGATTTGCGGCCAGGCTGCCGTGCATTTTCCAGTTGCCTGCGACCAGTTTGCGACGCATGGGATCTCGTACCGATAAAACCCGTCGATTCTACCGTGTATCGCGAGCGCGGGTCAATGAAACAGGGCCTCCGGCGACTCCTGGGGGGACGCGGCGAAAGGTTTCCGTCACGGGTGGTAGGTTCAACCTTGAAACCGCAGTTGGAACCGCCTTCGACGCAAAGACGCAAAGGCCGCAAAGAACGATCCGCAGCCTCACCTTTTTGGTGTCGGCCATCCTTCAGGATTTTCCTTTGCGTCCTTGGCGTTGCTTCGCGGCCTTTGCGTTAAGTGCGGTTTTCAGGTTCAACGGTGAGGTAGTGGCTGCGGCCGGCGCTGCGCGCCTTAACGCGGGCTGCGCCCGCGTTAGCCTCCGCCGCTACATCACGGGGCGGTTCAGCCGAACCGCCCCGTGATGTAGTCCTCGGTCTGCTTTTTCTTGGGCTTGATGAAGATCTGGTCGGTGACGCCGAACTCGATCAGCTCGCCCAGGTACATGTAGGCGGTGAAGTCGGACACGCGCGCCGCCTGCTGCATGTTGTGGGTGACGATGAGGATGGTCACCTTCTGCTTCAGCTCGGTGATCAGTTCCTCGATGTTGGCAGTGGCAATGGGATCGAGGGCCGAGGTGGGCTCGTCGAACAGGATCATTTCCGGCTCGGTGGCCAGCGCCCGGGCGATGCACAGGCGTTGCTGCTGGCCGCCGGACAGGTTGAAGGCGAGATCGTCCAGGCGGTCCTTCACCTCGTCCCACAAGGCAGCGCCGCGCAAGGCCTGCTCCACCTTCTCGTCCAGAATCACGCGCTTCTTGATGCCGCGCACGCGCAAGCCATAGGCCACGTTCTCGTAGATGGTTTTCGGGAAGGGATTGGGCTTCTGGAACACCATGCCGATGCGCATGCGCACTTCCATGGGGTCCACATCGGCAGCCAGCAGGTCGGTGTTGTCCGGGTGCAGGCGGATGCCTCCTTCGTAGCGGTTACCCGGATACAGATCGTGCATGCGGTTGAAGCAGCGCAGGAAGGTGGATTTGCCGCAGCCCGAGGGGCCGATCAGCGCCGTCACCTTCTTCTCATGCACCGTCATGCTGATGTTCTTGAGGGCATGGAAGCCGCCGTAGTAGAAGTTCAGGCCATGCACTTCGGCCTTGGGCACCAGTTTTTCCGCGGTCAGGGTAGCGTCCATGGTCTTGTTCCGTTACGCCGGCTTACCACTTGATGTTGCGGCGCAGGCGATAGCGCAGGTAGATGGCCAGGCCGTTCATGCCAAGCGTCATCAGCACCAGCACGAAGCCGGCGGCCGCCGCATTGGCCTGGAACGCCGCCTCCGGCCGGGAGGTCCAGTTGAACATCTGGATAGGCATGACGGTAAAGGGCGCCCCCAGCCAGTCGAAGTTGATGAAGGGGAACCCCTCCTGCAACGGCGACGGCGGCAGAAAGGCAATGAAGGTGAGCGCCCCGATGGTGATGATGGGCGCCGTTTCACCGATGGCCCGGGCCATGCCGATGATCACGCCGGTGAGGATGCCGGCGCTGGAGTAGGGCAGGATATGGTCGCGCACCGTCTGCCAGGTGCTGGCGCCCAGGGCGTAGGATCCTTCGCGGATCATCTGGGGAATGGCGCGGATCGACTCGCGCGTGGCAACGATCACGATGGGCAGGATCAGCAGCGCCAGGGTAAGCCCGGCGGACAGGATGCTCTGGCCAAAGCCGAACTGGTAGACGAACAGGCCCAGCGCCAGCAGGCCGTAGACGATGGACGGGACGCCGGCGAGATTGGTCACGTTGATCTCGATGATGTCCGTCATCCAGTTCTTCGGTGCGTATTCTTCCAGGTAGACTCCCGCCGCCACCCCCAGGGGAACGGCGGCCACCGCGGTCACCAGCATCACCAGGGAGGTGCCAACCCAGGCGGACAGGATGCCGGCCTGGGAGGCGCGGCGCGACGGAAAGCTGGTGAAGAACTCCCAGTTCAGGCGCGGCACGCCCTGGATGGTCATGTCCACGAACAGCGCCACGAAGGTCAGCACGCCGACCATCAAGGCCAGCAGGCCGAGCAGCGCGAATATCACGTCCCAGCGCTTGTGGCGGGCAATGATGACGCGCAGCAGCTCGCGATCGCGGGCGTCCATCAGTAGACCTCGCGGAATTTCTTGCGCATGACATGGCCGACGATATTGAGGGTCAGGGTCATGAGCATGAGGGTCAGGCCGGCGGCGAAAATGGTCTGATAGCCGATGGAGCCGTGGGGCAGGTCGCCCAGAGCCACTTGCACGATGTAAGCGGTGATGGTCGCCGCCGGCTCCGCCGGGTTCCAGGTCAGGTTGGGCTGCATGCCTGCGGCCACGGCGACGATCATGGTCTCACCCACGGCGCGTGAGATGCCCAGGATGTAGGCCGAGGCGATGCCGGAGGTGGCGGCGGGCATGACAACCTTCAAGGCGGTCTGCAGCCGCGTCGCGCCCATGGCATAGGACCCTTCGCGCAGGCTCATGGGCACGGCGCGCATGGCGTCCTCCGACAGGGAGCTGACGTAGGGAATGATCATGATGCCCATCACCAGCCCCGCCGACAACAGATTGAAGCCCGGCAGGTCCGGGTAGATGGCCTGGAGCAGCGGCGTCACGAACACCAGGGCGAAATAACCGTAGATGATCGTGGGTACGCCGCCCAGCAGTTCCAGGAAGGGCTTGGCCACCTCGCGCACCTTGAAGGAAGCGAATTCCGACAGATAGATGGCGATGACCGTCCCCAGGGGGATGGCCACCGCCAGGGCCACCAGCGAGCTGACCAAGGTGCCGGAGAGCAGCACCACGATGCCGAAATGGGCATTGTCGAACAGCGGAGTCCACTGGCTGTCAGTGAGAAAGTCGGCGATCGGCACGTGCTGAAAGAACACCACCGACTCCTTGACCAGGATGTACACGATGGCAATGGTCGTGAACACCGACAGAGACGCCGCCAGGAACAGCACGGATTCGACGGCACGCTCCTTGAGGTGGCGCGTGCGGCGCTTCTTCAGTCGCGCGCTGGTGGTCGCGTCGGTCATGAGGGGCGGACTCTGGGCCTGGGTCAGGGAGGACATGGGCACGGCAAGTGGCGAATTATCTCAAAAAGCGGCCAACCACAGACAGGCCGGGGGCGCAGCCCCGGCCCCGGCGCAATCCGTTACTGCTTCGCCTCGCGCTTGAGCAACTCGTCTATGGACAGTCCCACGTCCGGCTCGCCGCCGAATACGGTACCGATCTTTTTGTTCCGGAAATGGGCCGTGGCCAGCTCGTAAGCCTTGGCCGGCAAGGGGACGTACTGCACTTCCTTGACCAGGGCGGGGGCGTTCTTCAGGTAGAACTCCACGAATTCCCTGACCTCGGGCCGCTCCGCCGCCTTGACGCTCACGTAGATGAAGATGGGGCGGGAAAATGGCACGTAGCTGCCGTTCTCGACGGTCTGGTAGGAGGGCGCGACTGCTGGCTTGCCCGCCTGCGCCGCCACCGGAACCGCCTTCAGCTTGCCCTGGTTCTCCAGATAGTAGGAGAAGCCGAAATAGCCCAGTGCGCCCCGGTCCCGGGACACGCCCTGCACCAGCACGTTGTCGTCCTCCGAGGCGGTGAAATCGCCACGGCTGGACTTGGACTTGCCCATGACCGCTTCGGTGAAATAGTCGAAGGTGCCCGAGTCGGCGCCGGGACCGTATAGCTTGAGGGGCAGGTCGGGCCAGGCGGGATTGACCTGGTTCCAGCGCGTGATCTTGCCCTGGGCGGCCGGTTCCCAGATCTTTCTGAGCTCGGCCACGGTGATGCTCTTGAGCCAGTCGTTCCTCGGATTGACCACGATGGTCAAGGCGTCGTAGGCCACTGGCAGCTCGATGTACTTGACGCCGGCCTTGGCGCATTCCTCCATTTCCTTCTTGAGGATGGGCCGGGAGGCATTGGAGATGTCGGTCTCCCCGCGGCAGAATTTCTTGAAGCCGCCGCCGGTGCCCGAGATGCCTACCGTGACGCGCACCGTGCCGCGCTTGGCTTTCTGGAATTCCTCCGCCACCGCCTCAGACACGGGGTAGACCGTACTGGAGCCGTCAAGCTTGACCAGGGCGTTGGCATGGGCCGCACCGGCGGCGCCGACTGCCAGGACGGCAGCAGCAAGTTTGAGCAGTTTCATCCGTCTCTCCTGTGGGACATACGCTACGCGAGCTGCGGAGAGTCTAGGGACCGATTGTTACAGGTTCGTTAAAACCGTAACAAAACCGTCGCATTCAGGCGGCGGCGCGCTGCACTGCCTCGGCGATGCTCCTCGCCAGGGCGCTCACCTGGGCCGCCTCTCTACCCTCGACCATGACGCGCAGCAACGGTTCCGTGCCGGAGGGACGCAGCAGCACCCGGCCGGTGTCACCCAGTTCCCGCTCAGCGGCGGCGCGCGCCGCGTCGATTGCCGGCTGATTGCGCCAGTCGAAGCCCTGGGGCAGACGGACATTGACCAGGGTCTGGGGATAGAGGGTCAACTCGCGGCAGGCTTCGGCCAGGGTACTACCCGCCCGCTGCAGGGCGGCCAGCACCTGAAGCGAGGAAATAATGCCGTCGCCCGTGGTGTGGCGGTCGAGGCAAATGATGTGTCCGGAATTCTCCCCGCCCAGTTGCCAGCCCCGCTCTTGCATCATTTCCAGAACGTAGCGGTCGCCCACCTTGGCGCGGGCGAAGGGCACGTCCAGCCTGGCCAGCGCATGCTCCAGGCCCAGGTTGCTCATCAGGGTGCCGACGACGCCGCTCAGCCTGCCCTGGGCCAGATGGTGCTTGGCGATCACATAGAGCAGCTGGTCGCCGTCGTAGAGCCTGCCGGTTTTGTCGGCCATGATCACCCGGTCGCCGTCGCCGTCCAGGGCCACGCCGATGTCGGCGCCATGGGTCAGCACCGCTTCGCGCAGCGCCTGGGTCGAGGTTGCGCCCACCTGGTCGTTGATGTTCAGGCCGTTGGGGTCGGCGCCGATGGCCACCACCTCCGCGCCCAGCTCGTGGTACACCTTGGGTGCAATGTGATAGGCAGCGCCGTGGGCGCAATCGACCACGATCTTGAGTCCGCGCAGGTCCAGCTCGGTGGGGAAGGTGCTCTTGCAGAACTCGATGTAACGCCCGGGTGCGTCGCCGATGCGCCGCGCCTTGCCCAGCCTGGCGGGCGCCACGCAGCGGATCGGATCATCCACACGCGCTTCGATGGCCTCTTCCACGGCGTCGGGCAGCTTGCTGCCGCTCGCCGAGAAGAACTTGATGCCGTTGTCGGGATATGGGTTATGGGAGGCGGAGATGACGATGCCCGCCTGCAGGCGCAAGGCGCGGGTGAGATAGGCGACCGCCGGCGTCGGCGTCGGGCCGGCGAGCAGGACATCCACGCCGGCGGCGGCAAAACCCGCCTCCAGCGCCGCTTCCAGCATGTAGCCGGAAATGCGCGTGTCCTTGCCGATGAGCACCGCCGGGTGTTCGCCCGCCGGCAGGTGCTCGCGCTCCACCAGCACCATCCCGGCCGCATAACCCAGGCGCATGACGAAATCCGGGGTAATGGGCGCGCTGCCGACCTCCCCGCGCACACCGTCCGTTCCAAAGTACTTTCTTCCCATTGGATCCCTCGAGAAAAACCAGACGCGAAGGGCGACGCGACGCCCGACCCTTCACCGGAACGTCATGACGCCTGCCCCCCACCCTGGACGGCCGTCCACACGGCCAGGGCATCGCGCGTGGCGGCCACATCATGGACACGCAGGATCTTGGCGCCCTTCGCGGCGGCGATAAGGGCCGCCGCCACGCTGGCCGACATGCGCTGGTCCACCGGCCGCCCGGTCAGCGCCCCCAGGGTAGACTTGCGCGACAGTCCCACCAGGACGGGCAATTCGAGCCCGCTCAGCCGGTCCAGATGGCGCAGAAGCTCCAGGTTGTGCTCCACCCGCTTGCCGAAACCGAAACCCGGATCCACTACGATGCGCTCGAGCGCTATCCCGGCAGTCTGGGCCGCCGCCACCCGCTGCGCCAGGAACTCTTTCACGTCGGCCACCACGTCCCCATAGGTGGGCGCAGCCTGCATGGTGCGGGGCTCGCCCTGCATATGCATCAGCACCACAGCGGCATCGCTCGCCGCCACGGCCTCCAGCGCGCCGGGCGCCTGCAGAGCTGCGATGTCGTTGATCATCGTCGCCCCTGCGGCGATGGCGCGGCCCATGACAGCAGGCTTGACCGTATCGACCGACAGGGGTACGCCGGAGTCGGCCAGCCCCTCGAGCACGGGCAGCACCCGGCGCAGTTCCTCCTCCTCGGAGACCGGGTCGGCGCCGGGGCGCGACGATTCGCCGCCTATGTCCAGGATGTCGGCGCCCTCGTCGATCAGCCGGCGCCCGTGGGCGATCGCCGCGCCGGGATCGTGGTAGCGCCCGCCGTCCGAGAACGAATCGGGCGTCACGTTGACCACGCCCATGATCAGCGGGCGAGAGAGGGACAGCCGGAACCTGCCGCAGTGAAGAACAGACATCATGGTCGTAGGAAAAAACAAGGCCGGACCTTTTCGAGGCCCGGCCTTTGATGAACGGAGAAGCCTAGGCGGGAGCCGCGGCGTTGGGAGCGGCGCCCGGCGAATTGTCCAGCGGTGTGCTGGCGGGAGGCGCCGAACGCTTGGGCTCGCGCGGCGGCCGGCCGGCCATGATGTCGTTGATCTGGTCGGCGTCCAGGGTCTCCCACTCCAGCAGCGCCTTGGCCATGGCCTCCACCTTGTCGCGGTTCTCCTCGATCAGGCGCCGGGCCAGGTTGTACTGCTGGTCGATGATGCGGCGGATTTCGGCATCGACCTGCTGCATCGTCGCCTCGGACACGTTCTTGTGGGTGGTAATGGAGCGACCGAGGAACACTTCCCCTTCGTTCTCGCCATAGACCATGGGACCAAGCTTGTCCGACATGCCCCACTGGGTAACCATGCGCCGGGCGATGTCGGTGGCCCGCTCGAAGTCGTTGGAGGCGCCCGTCGTCATCTGGTGCATGAAAATCTCTTCGGCAATGCGGCCGCCGAACAGCACTGCGATGTTCTCCAGCAGGCGCTCCTGGTCCATGCTGTAGCGGTCGTTCTCCGGCAGTTGCATGGTCACGCCCAGGGCCCGGCCGCGCGGAATGATGGTCACCTTGTGCACCGGGTCGGTCTTGGGCAGGAGCTTGGCCACCACCGCATGGCCCGACTCGTGATAGGCGGTATTGCGCCGCTCCTCCTCGGGCATGACCACGGACTTGCGCGCCGCGCCCATGATGATCTTGTCCTTGGCCTGCTCGAAGTCCTCCATGTCCACCAGGCGCTTGTTGGCGCGTGCCGCGAACAGGGCGGCCTCGTTCACCAGGTTGGCCAGGTCGGCGCCGGCAAAGCCGGGCGTGCCGCGCGCCAGGATGTCGGCCTTGACGTCGGGCGCGATGGGCACCTTGCGCATGTGCACCCTGAGAATCTCCTCGCGGCCGCGGATGTCCGGCAGGGGCACCACCACCTGGCGGTCAAAGCGGCCGGGACGCAGCAGGGCCGGGTCGAGCACGTCGGGCCGGTTGGTGGCGGCGATGACGATGACGCCGGCCGTGCCCTCGAAGCCGTCCATCTCCACCAGGAGCTGGTTCAGGGTCTGCTCGCGCTCGTCGTTGCCCCCGCCCAGGCCAGCGCCGCGCTGGCGGCCGACGGCATCGATCTCGTCGATGAAGATGATGCAGGGCGCATGCTTCTTCGCCTGCTCGAACATGTCGCGTACGCGCGCCGCGCCCACGCCCACGAACATCTCGACGAAGTCGGAACCGGAGATGGAAAAGAAGGGCACCTTGGCCTCGCCGGCAATGGCCTTGGCCAGCAGGGTCTTGCCGGTACCGGGAGAGCCGACCATCAGCACACCCTTCGGGATGCGGCCGCCCAGCTTCTGGAACTTGGACGGGTCGCGCAGGAAGTCCACCAGCTCGCCCACTTCCTCCTTGGCCTCGTCGCAGCCGGCGACGTCGGCGAAGGTGACGGTGTTGGCCGATTCATCCAGCATGCGGGCACGCGACTTGCCGAAGGAAAAGGCGCCGCCGCGGCCACCCCCCTGCATCTGGCGCATGAAGAAGATCCACACGCCAATCAGCAGCAGCATCGGGAACCAGGAAACGAATATGCTCATGAGGAAGGACTGCTCTTCCTCGGGCTTGGCCACCACCTTGACGTTGTTCTTGAGCAGGTCGCTCACCATCCACAGGTCCGGCGGGGCGTAGGAGACTATCTTCTTGCCCTCGTTGGTGGTCGCCTCCAGGGTGCGCCCCTGGATCACCACCTTGGCGATGCGACCCTGCTTCACTTCCTCGAGGAACTGCGAATATTCCATCGAGTTTTGGGCGACCTGGCGCGAATTGAACTGGTTGAACACCGTCATCAGCACCACGCCGATCACGAGCCAGATCGCAAGATTCTTGAAAAGATTGTTCAAAGTTACTTCCTCTATCGCCCGACAGGGGCCAATATCACAGACTCATTCTAAGTCCGATCGTTCCTTGAAGCAAACCGGATACCGGGTGCTTCAGCCCTTCTTGCCGCGCCCCAGCAGATAGACCTCGCTGCTGCGGTCGCGCGAGGCTTTCGGCTTGCGCACCTGCACCTGGGCGAACACTTCCCGCATGGTCGTGCGCAACTCCTCGAAGCCGGCTCCATGGAAGGCCTTGACCAGGAGATCGCCTCCGGGGCGCAAGTGCCGCCGGGCGAAATCCAGGGCCAGCTCGCACAACAGGGAGGAGCGGGCCTGATCGACGGCCGCCACACCCGATATATTGGGGGCCATGTCGGATATCACAAGGTCGACGGGCGCCCCGCCCAGGCGTTGTTCCAGGGCGCACAGCACCTGGTCTTCGCGGAAATCGCCCTGGATGAATTCCACGCCCGCAATCGGCGCCAGTTCCAGCAGATCGAGGGCGATCACGCGGCCGCTCCGTCCCACGCGGCTCACCGCCACCTGGGACCAGCCGCCGGGCGCCGCGCCCAGATCGACCACCACCATACCCGTCTTCAGAATGTGGTCTTTGGCGTCTATCTCCTTGAGTTTGAAGGCGGCCCGCGAGCGGTAGCCCTCGGCCTTGGCGCGCTGCACCCAATGGTCGGTGACGTGCTGGTGCATCCAGGCCTTGCTGGTCTTATGCTTCTTCATCACTGTACAATTTGCTTCTTCAAGCGACGATTCGCCATGGAACCTCTCAGTCCTGCCTTGCGCCGCGCCCTGCGCGCCCGCGCCCATTCCCTCGATCCGGTCGTTGGCGTCAGCGTGAACGGATTGTCGGAAGCCGTCTTGAACGAAATCGACCGCTCCCTCAAGGCCCACGAGCTCATCAAAGTACGGGTGTACGGCGAGGAACGCGCGCGCCGGGAGGAATTGTTGGGCGAGATCTGCGGGCGGCTGGGGGCCGTCCCCGTCCAGCACATCGGCAATATATTGGTCGTGTACCGCGAGAACCCCCATGCCGAGACCCCCTCGCAGCCCCCGCCCCAGGCGGCGCCCTCACCACGCCGCCGCCGGCGTTAGCGTAGCGCGCGGCCCTGCACCAGCACCAGCAGCAGCCCTAGCAGGCTCTGGATCAGGTACAGCCCACTGGATACGCCGTGCCAGGCGGCGAAGCGGTTGCGTAACACGCTTTCCATCACGCTGCGCGGAAAGGCCTCCGCCTTCAGCTGGGCCAGGATGGGCTGGATGCCGAAGTGTCCCGCCAGGGTGAGGGCGAGCATCGCCAGCACCAGCCAGAACACGCCCGACTTCAGGGCGCCCCAGCTGCGCCGTAGCAGCAGGAATAGCAACAGGTAAGCCGCACAGCCGATGCCGATCCAAGCCATGACGGCGAACAGGCGCCCGGCCAGTTCGCCGGCCAGGGTGCGGTCGCTCAGGGTGGCGAACAGGGTGGGCGCCGCGCCGTAGCCGATGGCCCACAGGCCGCCCACCCAGAGCGTGACGGCCACCAGGTAGAGGCTGTCGGCCAGTTTCGCCATGGCGCGACGCTCAGACGTAGCGGACGTCGAGAATCTCGTACTCGCGCACGCCGCCCGGCGCCTGCACTTCGGCGACATCGCCGGCGTACTTGCCGATCAGGGCGCGGGCGATGGGCGAGGAAATGGAGATCTTGCCATCCTTGAGATCGGCCTCGTCCTCGCCGACGATCTGGTAAGTGACGGTCTCGCCGCTTTCCAGATCCTCCAGATCCACCGTGGCGCCGAACACGCAGCGGCCGTCGGCGTCCAGCAGCTTGGGATCGATGATCTGGGCGCTGGCCAGCTTGCCCTCGATTTCCTTGATGCGCCCCTCGATGAAGCCCTGGCGCTCCTTGGCGGCATCGTACTCGGCGTTCTCCGAAAGGTCGCCGTGAGAGCGCGCCTCGGCGATGGCATCGATCACCCGGGGGCGGTCCACGGTCTTCAGCCGATGCAGCTCGGCCCGCAGCATTTCCGCCCCGGCCTTGGTCAGGGGAGTCTTGTTCATTGTTTTCTCATGCCCAATTCAGCGTGCAGCGCCTGCAGCGAGTAGGTTTCCAGTCCCGCCAGGTGGCGCATGCCGGCGCAGGCCGCGCGCGCGCCCTCGATGGTGGTATAGACCGTCACCCGCGCCGCCAGCGCACTGGTGCGGATGGAGCGCGAATCGGCGATGGCCTGGCGCTTCTCCTCCACGGTGTTGATGATCAGACTGATCTCGTTGTTCTTGATCATGTCCACGATATGGGGGCGGCCCTCGGTGACCTTGTTCACCGCTGTCACCTTGAGTCCCGCCGCCTCGATGGCCGCGGCCGTGCCGCGGGTGGCCACCAGGCTGAAGCCCAGGTCGGCCAGCTGGCGCGCCACGTCTACCGCCTTGTCCTTGTCGCCCTGCTTGACGCTGATGAAAGCCTTGCCCGTGGCGGGCAGCTTGACGCCGGCGGCGAGCTGCGACTTGACGAAGGCTTCGGCGAAGCTGCGCCCCACCCCCATGACTTCGCCGGTGGACTTCATCTCCGGCCCGAGGATGGTGTCGACCCCGGGAAACTTGACAAAGGGGAATACCGCTTCCTTCACCGAGAAGTAGGGCGGCACGATTTCCCGCTCGACGCCTTGCTCCACCAGCTTGCGCCCGGCCATGCAGCGGGCAGCGATCTTGGCCAGCGGCAGGCCGGTTGCCTTGGAGACGAAGGGCACGGTGCGCGAGGCGCGCGGATTCACTTCCAGCACATAGACGGTGCCGTTCTGGATGGCGAACTGCACGTTCATCAGGCCCACGACATTGAGCGCCTTGGCCATCTGCTCGGTCTGGCGCCGCAGCTCATCCTGCAGCGCCACCGACAGGGTGTAGGGCGGCAGCGAGCAGGCGGAATCGCCGGAATGGACGCCGGCCTGCTCGATATGCTCCATGATGCCGCCGATCACCACCCGCTCGCCGTCGGCCAGGGCATCCACATCCACCTCGGTGGCATCGTTGAGGAAGCGGTCGAGCAGCACGGGCGAATCGTTGGACACCTTGACCGCCTCGCGCATGTAGCGCTCCAGGTCCTTCTGCTCGTGCACGATCTCCATGGCGCGCCCGCCCAGCACGTAGCTGGGGCGCACCACCAGGGGATAGCCGATCTCGCCGGCGTGGCGGATCGCCTCTTCGGGCGTGCGCGCCGTGCGGTTGGGCGGCTGCTTGAGGCCCAGGTCGTTGAGCATCTTCTGGAAGCGCTCCCGGTCCTCGGCGCAGTCGATCATGTCCGGGCTGGTGCCGATGATGGGCACGCCGTTGGCTTCCAGGTCGCGCGCCAGCTTGAGCGGCGTCTGGCCGCCGAACTGCACGATGACTCCGTCCGGACGCTCCACTTCCACGATCTCCAGCACGTCTTCCAGGGTGAGCGGCTCAAAGTACAGGCGGTCGGAGGTGTCGTAGTCGGTGGATACCGTCTCCGGGTTGCAGTTGACCATGATGGTCTCGTAGCCGTCCTCGCGCAGGGCGAAGGCGGCGTGGACGCAGCAGTAGTCGAATTCGATGCCCTGGCCGATACGGTTGGGCCCGCCGCCCAGCACCATGATCTTCTTGCGCTTGCTGGGATTGGCCTCGCACTCCTCCTCGTAGGTGGAATACATGTAGGCGGTGGCGGTGGCGAACTCGGCAGCGCAGGTATCCACCCGCTTGAACACGGGGCGCACGTTGAGCGCATGCCGGTGCATGCGCACCGCGGTCTCCGAAGACCTGAGCAGCTTGGCCAGGCGCCGGTCGGAGAAGCCCTTGCGCTTGAGCGCGCGCATGGCCTGGGCGTCCAGATCCTTCAAGGTGCTGCCGGCAAGCCCACGCTCCTCCCGCACGATGTCCTCGATCTGGGCCAGGAACCAGGGATCGATGCGGGTGTGCTGGTGCACCTCCTCCAGGCTCATGCCCTCCCGCAAGGCCTGGGCCACGTACCACAGGCGGCGGGGACCGGGGTCGGCCAGCTCGGCCTCGATGGTGTCCCGGTCCGCCTCGATCTCGTCGAAGCCGTCTGAGCCCACCTCCAGGCCGCGCAGGGCCTTCTGCAGGGACTCCTGCAGGGTGCGGCCGATGGCCATCACCTCGCCCACGGATTTCATCTGGGTGGTGAGGCGGTCGTTGGCCGTGGGGAACTTCTCGAAGGCGAAGCGCGGCACCTTGGTGACCACGTAGTCGATGGACGGCTCGAAGGAAGCCGGAGTAGCGCCGCCGGTGATTTCGTTCTGCAACTCGTCCAGGGTGTAGCCCACGGCCAGCTTGGCCGCCACCTTGGCGATGGGAAAGCCGGTGGCCTTGGACGCCAGGGCGGAGGAGCGGGACACGCGCGGGTTCATCTCGATGACGATCATGCGCCCGTCCTTGGGATTGATGGCGAACTGGACGTTGGAGCCGCCCGTGTCGACGCCGATCTCCCGCAGCACGGCGATGGAGGCGTCGCGCATGATCTGGTATTCCTTGTCCGTGAGCGTCTGGGACGGCGCCACGGTGATGGAATCGCCGGTATGCACGCCCATGGGGTCCAGGTTCTCGATGGAGCACACGATGATGCAGTTGTCCTTCTTGTCGCGGACAACCTCCATCTCGAACTCCTTCCAGCCGATCAGGGACTCCTCGATGAGCAGCTCGTGGGTAGGTGAAGCCTCCAGCCCGCGCTTGCAGATCTCCTGGAATTCCTCCATGTTGTAGGCGATGCCGCCGCCGGTGCCGCCCAGGGTGAAGGACGGGCGGATGATGGCGGGGAAGCCGATGCTCGCCTGGACCTGGAGCGCCTCCTCCATGCTGTGGGCGATGGCCGAGCGGGCCGAGCCCAGGCCGATCTTGGTCATGGCCGCCTTGAACTTCTCCCGGTCCTCGGCCTTGTCGATGGCTTCGCGCGAGGCGCCGATCAGCTCGACGCCATATTTCTCCAGCACGCCGTGCCTGGCCAGGTCCAGGGCGCAGTTGAGCGCCGTCTGCCCGCCCATGGTGGGCAGCAGGGCGTCGGGACGCTCCTTGGCGATGATGTTCTCCAGCACGCGCCAGTGGATGGGTTCGATGTAGGTGACATCGGCCATCTCCGGGTCGGTCATGATGGTCGCCGGGTTGGAATTGACCAGGATGACCCGGTAGCCCTCGTCGCGCAGGGCCTTGCAGGCCTGGGCGCCGGAATAGTCGAATTCGCACGCCTGGCCGATGATGATGGGTCCGGCGCCGATGATCAATACGCTTTGGATGTCGCTACGCTTAGGCATTTTGTGCCTTTTTCACCTGGGGTTCCGCCTTGCCGTCCGCCATCAGCCGGATGAACCGATCGAACAGGTAGGCCAGATCGTGGGGTCCGGGGCTCGCCTCGGGATGCCCCTGGAAACAGAACGCCGGCACGTCGGTGCGGGTGAAGCCCTGCAGCGTGCCGTCGAACAGCGAAACATGGGTCACCCGGGCCGTATCGGGCAGGGTGTCGGCATCCACCGCGAAACCGTGGTTCTGGCTGGTGATCAGCACCTGCCCGGTGTCCAGGTCCTTGACCGGATGGTTGGCGCCGTGGTGCCCGAACTTCATCTTGCGCGTCCTGGCGCCCGAGGCCAGGCCCATCAGCTGATGGCCCAGGCAGATGCCGAAGGTCGGGATGCCGCGCGCCAGGAACTCGCGGATGGCGGCGACGGCGTAGTCGCAGGGCTCCGGATCGCCGGGGCCGTTGGACAGGAAGATGCCGTCCGGATTGAACGCCAGCGCCTCCTTGGCCGAGGTCTGGGCCGGCACCACGGTCAGGCGGCAGCCGCGGCTCGCCAGCATGCGCAGGATGTTGCGCTTGACGCCGTAATCATAGGCCACCACGTGGAAGCGCACATGCTCCTGGCGCACATAGCCGTGACCCAGCTTCCATTCGCCGTCCTGCCAGGTATAGGCCCGGTCGGTGCTCACCACTTTCGCCAGGTCCATGCCCGCCAGACCAGGGAATTCCCTGGCCTTGGCGATGGCGGCAGCCTCGTCGATGTCGCCGGCCATCAGGCAGCCGTCCTGGGCACCCTTCTCGCGCAGGATACGCGTCAGCTTGCGCGTATCGATGCCGGCGATGGCCACCACGTTCTCCGCCCTGAGATACTGGTCGAGGGTGCGCTCCATGCGGAAATTGGAGGCGAGCAGGGGCAGATCGCGGATCACCAGGCCCGCAGCATGGACGCGCGAGGCTTCGCAGTCTTCCCGGTTGACGCCCGTATTGCCGATATGGGGATAGGTCAGGGTTACGATCTGGCGGCAGTAGGACGGGTCGGTCAGGATCTCCTGATAGCCGGACATGGCGGTGTTGAACACCACCTCACCGACGCTGGCGCCGGTGGCGCCGATGCCGATTCCCCGGAACACCGTCCCGTCGGCGAGAGCTAGGATGGCAGGCGGAAAGTTCGGCACGGTAGCACTCCTGTGTTGACGCTGTCTCGTTGCGGCGCGGGCGGTCCGGGCGCGGCCCGCCGCATTAGATGTACAAACGGGGCGGACGTTCGCCCACCCCGCTCGGGATAAACTTTTGAATTATATCGCAGCGACTGCCGCGGCCGCAACGATGACAGGCGCCTCTAGCGCAGGCCCAGCACGTCCTGCATGTCGAACAGGCCGCGCTGTTTGCCCTTGAGGAAACGGGCGGCGCGCAGGGCGCCCAGGGCATAGGGCATGCGGCTGCCGGCCTTGTGGGTGATTTCCACCCGCTCGCCGATGCCGGCGAACAGGACAGTATGGTCGCCGACGATGTCGCCGCCGCGCACCGTGGCGAAGCCGATGGTACTGGGGTCGCGCTCACCGGTGACCCCCTCGCGGCCATAGACGGCACACTGGGCCAGGTCGCGCCCTAGGGCCTCGGCCACCACCTCACCCATGCGCAGCGCCGTGCCGGAGGGAGCGTCCACCTTGTGTCGGTGGTGGGCTTCGATGATCTCGATGTCGTAGCCCTGGTTGAGCACCCGCGCCGCCACGTCGAGCAACTTGAACACCAGGTTCACGCCCACCGCCATATTGGGCGCAAAGACGACAGGGATGTCGCGGGCAGCGTCCTGGATCTGCAGCTTCTGGTCCGTGTCGAAGCCCGTGGTGCCGATGACCATGGCGACGCCCAGCTTGCGGCAGGCCTCCAGATGGTTGAGCGTGCCCGCCGGCCGGGTGAAGTCGATCAGGCAGTGGACGCCCGTCAGGTCCGAACGGTAGTCGTCGCTCACGGTGACGCCGCAGGACTGGCCGACCAGCTCGCCCGCGTCCTTGCCGAGCAGCGGGTTGCCCGGCTGCTCGAAGGCGGCCGCCAGGCGCATGTCACCGGCCTTGAGCACCGCCTCGATCAGCATGCGGCCCATGCGTCCGCTGGCGCCGGCGACGGCGATTCGAATAGGGTCCATAGCGTATTCCTGGGTGTGGGGCAAGGGGCGGCGCGGGCCGCCGGTCATTTCGCTCCGCCGGACGGCTCCGGCGCGGTGGCCGCCGCGTCCCCCGCCTGCTCCGGCTTGGACGCCACGGCCTCGTCCTTCTTGTCGCCGCCGATGTCGATCACCTGGCTCCTGGGGGCGACGCCGGCGCGCTCCAGTTCCCCCGGCTCGGCGGCAACCACGTCGCCGGCGACGCGGCTCAGCTTGCCGTCCTCGAAGAACACCGTCAGCTGGCGCTTCTGGGGCTCGCCCCGGTTGCCCGGCCGGAAGAGATAGATGTAGTCCCAGCGGTCGGAATGGAATACATCCGTGAGCAGCGGCGTCCCGAGGACAAAGCGCACCTGGTCCTTGGTCATGCCCGGTTTCAACTGGGCCACCATTTCCTGGCTCACGTAGTTCCCCTGCTGAATGTCGATGCGATAGGGCGACACCAGGGACGCCACGTCGCCCCGGCTGACGCAGGCGGCAAGCAGAAGCACAGGCAGGAGACGCAGAATGGCCATGGAAACGAAAGGTTTTTTTTGAGCGCGCGACAATATATCATAACGCTCTGCCCTCCCTGCACCCCGCCCCATGAGCAATTCACAGGATCTCAAGAGCATCGGCCTCAAGGCAACTTTTCCGCGCCTGAAGATACTCGACCTGTTCCAGAAGAGCGAGCAGCGCCACATGACGGCAGAGGACGTCTATCGTCATCTGCTGGCCGAGGGTATGGACATCGGCCTGGCTACGGTCTATCGCGTGCTGACCCAGTTCGAGCAGGCCGGCCTGCTGGAGCGCCACTATTTCGAATCGGGCAAGGCCATCTTCGAATTGAACGAGGGGCATCACCACGACCATCTGGTGTGCCTGCAATGCGGCAAGGTGGAAGAGTTCTACGACCCGGAGATCGAGCGCCGGCAGGCGAAGGTCGCCAAGGATCGGGGCTTCAGCGTGCACGAGCATTCGCTCTACATCTACGCCGACTGCCTCAGACCCAACTGCCCCAACAAAAAGTAGCGAGGCCAACCCCGGCCGACGGCGGCTATTGCACGCGGCTGCGCGCCGCCTTGGCTTTGGCGTTCGTGCCGGGCGGCAATCCCAGCATTTCCCGCGCGTGCCGGCGCGTCGTCTCGGTGATGGTGACGCCGCCCAGCATGCGCGCGATCTCCTCCACCCGCCCCTGGGCGTCCAGCGGCGTCACGCGGCTCGCCATCTGTCCATCGCGCCCTTCCTTGGAAATCGACCACTGCCAGTCCGCCTGGGCCGCCACCTGGGGAAGATGGGTGACGCACAGGACCTGGCGGACCTGGCCGAGCTGCTTGAGCAGGCGCCCCACCACTTCGGCGACGCCACCGCCGATGCCCACATCCACCTCGTCGAACACCAGGGTGGGCACGGCTGCGGCGCTGGCGGTAATCACCTGGATGGCCAAACCGAGGCGCGACAACTCACCACCGGAGGCCACTTTGGCCAGGGGCGCCAGGGGCTGACCCGGGTGGCCTGACACCCGGTACTCCACGTCTTCTAGGCCGTGGGCGCCGCCCGCCTCGCGCCCATGGAGGGCGACCTCAAAGCGCCCACCGGGCATGGCCAGCTCCTGCATGGCCTGGGTCACGGCCCGGGACAGCTGCTCGGCCGTCTGGCAGCGCGCCGCGCTCAGCTCACGGGCGCTGGCCAGGTAGGCCTGGTGCAAGGCCGCTTCGCGCTCGGCCAGGGCGCCCGCGTCCTGAAGGGTCTCCAAGTCTTCCAGGCGCGCGCGCCAGCGCGCCAAGAGCTCGGGCAGCTCTTCGGGCAGCGCCCGGTACTTGCGCGCCGCCGCCTGCACCGCGTCGATGCGGGCCTCGACTTCGTGCAGCCGCCCGGGATCAAGGTCGAGGCGCTCCCGGTAGCGGCGCAAGGCGTGGCAGGCCTCGTCCAGCTGAATCCGGGCGCCCTCCACCAGCTCCAGGGCCTCATTCAGCCCGGGATCATAGTCGCACAGGGGGCGCAGCCGGGCGGCCACCTGTTCGATCTGGACTGCGGCGCCGTACTCGCCCTCGCCCAACCCCTCCAGCGCCTGGTTGGCTCCCTCCAGCAGGGCGGCGGCATGGGCCAGGCGGCTGTGCTCCAGGTTGGTTTCCTGCCAAGCGGCGGCATCGAAGTCCAGCGCCGTCAGTTCCCGCACCTGAAAGGCCAGCATCTCCCGCTCGCGCGTGTGGGTTTCGATATTCCTCTCGGCGGCCAGCCGCGCCTCACGAGCCTTCTGCCAGTCGCGGTATTGGGCGGCCACCCGGGCAGCCAGGGCGGCGCTACCGCCGAAGCCGTCCAGCAGGGCGCGCTGGGCGTCGGCCCGCAGCAGCGAATGATGGGCATGCTGGCCGTGGATGTCGGCGAGAAGGTCCGCCAGCTCGCGCACCTGGGCCAGGGTGGCGGGGGCGCCGTTGATATAGGCGCGGGAGCGGCCACCAGCGTCCACCACGCGCCGCAGCAGGCAGGCGTCGCCGTCGCCCTCGCAATCATTGTCCCGCAGCCAGCCGGTCGCCGGACCGTCGGGCACCAGGGCGAATTCCGCCGCAATCTCCGCCCTGTCGCGCCCGGCGCGCACCACCGCGGCATCACCGCGCTCGCCCAGGGCCAGGGACAGGGCATCGACGAGAATGGACTTGCCAGCGCCGGTTTCGCCGGTGAGCGCGCCGAAGCCCGGCGCGAAGTCCAGCTCCAGGCTGTCGACGATGACGAAATCGCGGATATGGAGGCGGCGCAGCATCAGTGTTTTTTGGGCGTCTCGCTCCAATGCAGCTTCTCGCGCAGCATTTCGAAGTAGCTGTACTCCAACAGGTGCAGGAAGCGCACCGAGTGGCGCGAGCGGAAGATCTTCACCACGTCGTCGGCGGCCAGGTCGAAACGGGACTGGCCGTCGAAATGCACCCGCGCCACATGGGGCGGCAACAGGCGGATCTCGATGCGGCTGCGGTCGCTGATGGTGATGGGCCGGTTGGACAGGGCGTGGGGACACAGGGGCACCAGGGCAATGCCGGGCACCGCCGGATGCAGGATGGGGCCGTTGGCCGACAGGGCGTAGGCGGTCGAGCCGGTGGGCGTGGCGACGATCATGCCGTCGGAGCGCTGGTTGTAGATGAACTCGCCATCGATATAGACGGCGAATTCGATCATGCGCCCCAGTTCCCCCTTGTTGACCACCACGTCGTTCAGGGCCAGGTTACCGCACACCTGCGCGCCGCGGCGCCACACCTCGGTATCGAGCAGAAAGCGCTCCTCGGTCTTGAACTTGCCTTCCAGCAGGTCGGACATGCTGTCGAGCATGGTGTCCCGGGCGATGTCGGTCATGAAGCCGAGCCGCCCCTGGTTCACCCCGACCAGCGGCACCCGGTACTGGGCCAGGCGGCGGGCGCTGTTGAGCAGGGTTCCGTCGCCGCCGAGCACCACCGCCAGGTCGGCACGCAGGCCGATGTCTTCGTAGGAACCCACGTCGAACCCGCGGGCGCCGACGGAAGCTGCAGTATCCTGTTCGATCAGCACGTCGATGCCGCGGCTCTTGAGAAAATCCGCCAGGGTCGCCAGGGACTCGGCGATCTCCGGACTCTGGTATTTGCCGATGAGGGCAATGGTGCGGAATGGCGAATTCATCGCCAAATTAAACCACAAATGGCGCTCTTGACGCAGCCACAGGCCGCCCCCATATTTTTGTACAATGAATTTGATGCTGGATCGACGCGCCCAAATACTGTTGAAGACGCTGATCGAACGCTATATCGCGGAAGGTCAGCCGGTGGGCTCGCGCGCCCTGTCGAAGTACTCCGGCCTGGAACTGTCGCCGGCTACGGTGCGCAACGTCATGTCCGACCTGGAGGAAATGGGCTTCATCGCCAGCCCCCACACTTCGGCCGGGCGCATCCCTACGCCCAAGGGCTACCGCTTCTTCGTCGATACCCTGCTCACCGTCCAGCCCCTGCCCGAGCAGGCGCGCCACCAGATCGAGGAACACTTCCATCCCGACCATCCCCAGCGCCTGATCAGCTCGGCATCCCAGCTCCTGTCGGAGCTGACCCGTTTCGCCGG
>JBMOQT010000030.1:0-20444 GCA_049320945.1 Pseudomonadota bacterium | reverse complement strand
ACCATGCCGCTGGCGGGCACCTGCACCCGCGGCCGGCCGTCCTCGCCGCGCATATGCACGTAAGGCTCGCGGTTGGAGACGACGATCATCCGGGGCTCGCCCAGATGCTCCCGAACCACGTGCTGCAGGGCCCGCGGCGTCCAGTTCTCCCGGTAGTCCATCTCCAGGCGCTGGCTGTCTTCGATCTCGCGCAGCACCTGGCGCACCTGGGACAGGACGGGCAGGGCGGCGCGCGAGGATTCGGCGTCGTCCTGGAAGCGCTTGCCGCGGATGTCGCGGATCAGGGCGCCCACCCAGCCGTGCAGCAGCAGCCAGGCCACTGCAACCGTCAGCAATGCCAGGGCCGCCGCCGCCAGCACGGCGAAGGCGATCAGGTAGTCGCGCACGGTGCCGTGGCGCCGGTCCACGAAACTCAGGTCATGCACGATCAGGGTGCGGAACGCCTGGCCGCCCGCCGCCACGGCCTCGAAACCCGATACGTAGACCGTGCCGCGGGGCGTGCGCACCGGCTTGCCCTGCCGGAAGTCATCCATGGCCGCCATGGCGCAGGACACCGGGGGCGGGGTCTGCTCCGTCTGGTAGATGGCCTGCCCGTTCGGCCGGCACAGCAACACGGCCAGCAGGCGCTCGTCGGCGGTGACCTTCGCCAGGTAGCGCTTGATCCTGGCCGCCACTGGCCGGTCCACCAGCTCGGTCAGCGGCTCCTCCATGGAACTCATCACCAGTTGCGCCCGCATGTCCACGTCGGCGCGAAACCAGCCCGTGAGCAGGCTTTCCACGTGGGGCATGACGAAGAAGGCCGCGCCGGTGATGACCAGCAGGGTAGGCAGGGCAAAACGCCAGACAAGGGTTCGCAGCATCGGAAATCTCCCGGCCCGTTGCAGCGGCTGCAAGGGTGGTGTTATATTTGTGGAAATATATTTTGCCAGAATATGCCTCCTTCCGCACATGTCTGAACCGCCGGTCCGGAACAATTCCCTGCTCGCGCTCAAGCAGATCCGCATGCTGGTGGCCGCGGCCAAACGCCATTCCCAGCGGGTTGAACGGGAATTGGGGATCAGCGGCGCCCAGCTGTGGGCGCTGCAGGAGATCAGCGACAGCCCGGGATTGCGCGTGCGAGATCTGGCGGAACGCCTGGCGATCCACCAATCGACCGCCAGCAATCTCGTGGATGCCCTGGAGCGCAAGGGCCTGGCCCGCAAGGAACGCACCAGCGAGGATCAGCGCGTGGTCCGGCTATACCTGGGCGAAGAGGGCCGCCGGCTGCTGGCGCGGGCACCGGCCCCCACCCAGGGCGTGCTGCGGGACGCCCTCGGCGCCCTGGAAGGCGCGGACCTGGAACAGCTCACGGCGGTATTGTCCAAGGCGATCGGACAGCTCAGGCAGGTGGATGAGGAGTGGGCGCTGAAACCGTTGCCCCTGACCGAGTGAGCGCTGTCGGCGCTAGTGCGACCCGCCGGCGTCCCGGGAACTGGCGGAGGGGGCGCGCGTGAGCTCGATGTAGCGGCGCTTCTCCGCGGCATACTTGGCGCGCACCGCGTCCATCTCCTGCTTCTTGGCCACGGCGGCGGCGTCCTGGGCCTTGAGCTCGGCCTCGTTGGCGCGGATGGCGTTGGCGAGTTCCTGGGGCAGGGGTTTGTTCTTGTAAAACTCCGTCTCCGCCTGCAGCTGCTTCTGCTTCTTCAGCAAGTCCGCCCGCTTGGCCTCGATCTGCTTCATCCCGGCGCCAATGTCGGCCAGCTTGCGGTCGCGCATGGCATCGATCTCCTGTTCACTGCTGTAGGTGTTGAGCAGCGCCACGTCCTTGCGCCGCTGCTCCAGCAGGCGCCGCTCCTGCTCCTGCCGGGCTTTCAGCTCCGCTTCCTTCTGCGCCCGCTGTTCCGGGGTCAGCGGCGCGTCCACGCGCCTGGTGGTGATGCCGCGATCGCTGATCTCCCGGTAGGCCTTGCCGTAGCACTGGGGCGGCAGGACGTCGGAACAAATCTGCCGGCCGTTGTTATCGGCGCAGCAGAAAGTGGAGCCGGCCAGGGCCGGCGGGGTCATGAGGAGGATGCCGAGGAGCAGTGAGCCGCTGTTCCAGTTCATTCTTATCCCGTCTTGATGCCGTAGGCTTGCCGATACCGGGCAACCGCTTGCAAGTTTTCCGCCAGCTCGGGCCGGGACTGGAGATAGCCGACCAGGTCATCCAGGGTGGCGACGGGGATCACCGGAATACCGTAGGCCTGGCGCACTTCCTGCACCGCGGACAGTTCCCCCTGGCCCCGCTCCATGCGGTCCAGGGCGATGACCACGCCGCCGGGGATAGCCCCGGCGTCGCGGATCAGCTCCACCGATTCACGCACCGAGGTGCCCGCCGAGATCACGTCATCGACGATCAGCACCCGTCCCCGCAGCGGGGCGCCGATCAGGGTGCCCCCTTCGCCATGATCCTTGGCCTCCTTGCGGTTGAAGGAAAACGGCAGATTGTGCCCTTTTTGGGCAAGGGCGATGGCCGTGCCCGCCACCAGCGGAATGCCCTTGTAGGCGGGGCCGAACAGCATGTCGCAGGGCACGCCCGCGGCCAGGATGGCGGCGGCGTAGAAGCCGGTGAGGCGCGCCAGGGAGTCGCCGTCGTTGAACAGGCCGGCGTTGAAGAAATAGGGCGACAGGCGCCCGGCCTTGGTCTTGAACTCGCCGAAGCGGATCACGCCCTTGTCGCAGGCGAAACGGATGAACTCCTGGCTAAAATCCACGCTCTTCCCTGATGTCGGAAAAAATGATGCGTATCATAACCCTTAACCTCAACGGAATCCGCTCCGCCGCCAGGAAGGGCTTCTTCCAATGGCTGGCGGCCCAGGACGCGGACGTGGTGTGCGTGCAGGAGCTCAAGGCCCAGCACTGCGACCTGGATCCGGGCATGCTGGCCCCGGCCGGCTACCAGGGCTATTTCCACTGTGCCGAAAAGAAGGGCTACAGCGGCGTGGGCATCTACAGCCGCCGCGAGCCGGATCGCGTCGTCGAGGGCCTGGGCATCGCCGAGATCGACTGCGAAGGGCGCTTCCTGCAGGCCGATTTCGGCGACCTGTCGGTGGTCTCCCTGTACCTGCCCTCGGGCTCCAGCTCGGAAGAGCGCCAGGCGGCCAAGTTCCGCTTCATGGACCTGTTCCAGCCCAAGCTGCGGGAGCTGGCCGGTGCCGGACGCGAATACCTGCTGTGCGGCGACTGGAACATCGCCCACAAGGAAATCGACCTCAGGAACTGGCGCTCCAACCAGAAGAACTCCGGCTTCCTGCCGGAGGAACGGGCCTGGCTCAGCCAGACCTTCGACGGCCTTGGCTGGGTGGACGTGTTCCGCCGCATCGACGCGCGGCCGGAGCAATACACCTGGTGGTCCAACCGGGGCCAGGCCTGGGCCAAGAATGTCGGCTGGCGCATCGACTACCACGTCGCCACGCCCGGCCTGGCGCGCACGGCGCAACGGGCCGCCATCTACAAGGAGCAACGCTTCTCCGATCACGCACCCCTGACCATCGACTACGATTGGTCCCTTTCGTGAAACGTCCATTGACATTTGTCATGGGCTGCCGGGCCCGGGCGAATTGCGCTGGCGCCCGGAAATAGGGTAGCCTTCAGTGCGCCGCGCCGCTTCTGAGCGCAATTCCAAACGCAACAAATCGAACCGGAGCCCCGCCATGAACGACATCAATCCCGTCACCAAGGACAAACTCGTCGCCGATTTCAAGGTCGTCGTCGCCGACGCGGAGGAACTGCTGCGCCTGACTGCCAACCAGGCGGGCGACAAGATCGGCGACCTGCGCGCCAAGCTGCAGGATCACCTGGCCAGCGCCAAGGCCAAGCTGGCCGAGGCGGAAGCCGCCGTGGTGGAGAAAACCAAGGCCGCCGCCCGGGCCACCGACGACTTCGTGCACGACAATCCCTGGAAGGCGGTGGGCATCGCCGCCGGCATCGGCCTGGTCATCGGCCTGCTGATCGGCCGCCGTTAAGCCCGGCGGCATGAGCCAGGCACCCGCAAGCGGCGGGCTGCTCGCGTCCACCCGTGCGCTGCTGGCGACCGTGGTCGCCATGCTGCAGACGCGCCTGGAGCTGCTCGCCACCGAGCTGGAGGAGGAGAAGATCCGGCTGGGCGAGATGCTTGCCTATGCCGCCCTGGCCTTCTTCTTCCTCGGCTTCGGAGTCGTGCTGCTGGCCCTGTTCCTCACCGTGCTGCTGTGGGACAGCCACCGGCTGCTGGCCCTCGGCGTGTTCAGCGCCCTGTTCCTGGTGGCGGGCCTGCTCGCCGCGGCGGCCGTGGCGCGCCGCGGCCGCGCCGGCTCGCGCCTGTTCGCCGCCAGCCTGGCGGAGCTGGCCCAGGACCGGGAAGCCCTGCGGCGGGAAGAATGAACCCGAAAAACGTAGAACCCTTCACCACAGAGGCACTGAGACACAGAGAAACAAAGGGTTGTCGGCGTCGTTGCGGTCACCTTCCGGGTGATCGGGAGTGCCAACACATCTCTCTTGTTTTTCCACTCTGTGCCTCTGTGTCTCTGTGGTTCAAATGAGGTTTCTGTGATGAACCCGCGACTGGTGGAGCTGGCGCTGAAGAAGCAGCAGCTGCAGCTGGCCGCCGCCGCCCAGCGCCTGGAGCTGGCCCGTCACCTGGCCGCCTGGCGGCCGGTATTCAGCGCCGCCGACCGGGTGCGCGCCGCCGGCCGCTACCTCCTGGCCCATCCCCAATGGCTGGCGGGGGCGGCGCTGGCCCTGTTCCTGCTGCGGCCGCGCCGCGTTCTGGGCTGGCTGGGCCGCGGCATCGTGCTGTGGCGCACCCTGCGCGCCCTGCGCAGCCGCCTTGCGCCGCTGTTCCCTCCCCACCCGCGCTAGCCGATGCTGCTCCCGGCCCGGCGATCCGCGTCCGCCAGGGCCTGGCGCACCCAGGGCAGCAGCAGGTAGGCGGGGAAGGACAGGAAGAAGGTGAGCAGGAAGAAGGGCGCATAGCCCATCTCCTGGGCGCCGAAGCCGCCGGCCCAGCCGGCCACGGAGCGCGAGGCGGCGAACACCGAGGACAGCAGGGCGTATTCCGTGGCGCTGTGCTCCTTGCGCACGATGGCCATGAGGAAGGCCAGGAAGGCCGCCGTGCCCAGGCCGCCGGTGAACGACTCCAGGGCGCTGGCGCCGTACACCAGGGCGCGATGTTCCAGGGGCAGGGCGCCGTGCAGCGGCAGGACCGAGGCGGCCAGGGCGTAGCCCAGGTTCGACAGGGCCTGGGCCAGGCCCAGCAGCCACAGGGCGCGGAAGATGCCGGCCCGGTCGGCATACCAGCCCCCTGCCAGCCCTCCGGCGATGGACAGCGCCAGCCCCAGGTTCACCGACACCAGGCCGATCTCGGCGGCGGAGAAGCCCGCATCCACCCAGAAGGGCTTGACCATGAAGCCCATGGAGGCGTCGCCCAGCTTGAAAATGAGGATGAAGCCCAGCACCGGCAGGATGGCGCGGCGGCGCATCAGCTCCATGACGGCGCCGAACATGGGCCCTTGCTCCAGGCGTCCGTTGTCGGCCCCGGGCGCCGCGGGCGCGGCCAGCCGCGCCGCCAGGTAAAGGGCCACGGTGACGCCGCAGGCGGCGAGCCAGAACCAGGGCCGGCCCGCGGACCAGCCCAGGGCCCGGTCCACCAGCCACAGGGTGCCCAGAGCCAGCAACAGCACGCCGGCCACGGCGCGCGGGCTATGCACCAGGGCGCGCAGCTCGCCGGCGATGGACACGCTCTTGCCGTCGCGGCGCGGCGCTTCGCGCGGCGCCGCCAGGCAGGCCAGGGCACAGGCGCCGAACAGCAGCGCGGCGCACAGGAAGGCGCCGCGCCAGCCGAAGAAGTCGGAGGCCATCAGCACCACCCCGGAGGTGATCATGCCGACCCGGTAGAAGCCGATGCGCAGGCCGTTGGCGCGGCCCAGTTCGTCCCGGTCGAGCAGCTCGATGGTGTACCCGTCTATAGCAATGTCATTGGTGGCGGAGAGCACGGCGAACAGGGCGATGGCCAGCCACACCCAGGGACCAAGCCCGGCCTGGGCGGCGAACACGATCATCACCGCGCCCATGAGCAGGTCGGCGCCCGCCATCCAGTAGCGGTGGCGGCGGAAGTAGTCCACCGCCGGCGCCCACAGGAACTTCAGGGTCCAGGCCAGCCCCAGCAGGGACAGGGCGCCGATGGCCTTCAGGTCCACGCCCTGCTGGCGGAAATAGACCGGAAAGATCTCGTAGAAGATGCCGAGGGGGAAGCCCTCGGCGAAGTACAGCACGGCGACCCAGAAGAACTTGGAGCGTAGCCAACCGGCGCGCAACTCAGCCCCCCCGGCCGAGGCGATACACCGCCATGCTGGCGTTGAGGTTGGGATCCTCCGTCACCGGATGGTCGCCGTCGAAGGCCAGGCGCTCGCGCACCTGGATGCCACGCTCGGCGCACAGGGCCTCGAAGTCGGCGATGGTGAAAAAGCGCACGTTGGGCGAGTTGTACCACTGGTAGGGCAGGCGCTCCGACACCGGCATGCGCCCCGCGGCGATGGCCTCGCGATGGGGCTTGTAGCCGAAGTTGGGGAAGCTCACCACCGCCTCGCGCCCCACGCGCAGCATTTCCGCCAGCATCTGCTCCGTGTGGCGCACGGTCTGCAGAGACAGGGACATGATCACGTGGTCGAAGAAGCCGTCCTCGAAGCCGGCCAGGCCGCCCTCCAGGTCGATCTGGATCACGTTCACGCCGTTGCGGATGCACGCCAGGACGTTGTCCTTGTCGTTGTCCACACCGTAGCCGCGGATGGCGCGCACCTCGCGCAGGTACTTGAGCAGGCTGCCGTCGCCGCAGCCCAGGTCCAGCACCCGCTCGCCCGGGTTGATCCAGCCGGCGATGACTTCGAAATCGAAACGGCCGAAGACGTTGGTCATACCTTGATCCCGTCGAAGTAGGCGCCAACCACCGCGTGGTAGTGGGGGTCGTCCAGCAGGAAGGAGTCGTGGCCGGCGCTGCATTCGATTTCCGCGTAGCTCACGTCGCGCTTGTTGTGCACCAGGGCGAACACCATCTCGCGGGAGCGCTCCGGGGCAAAGCGCCAGTCGGTGGTGAACGACACCAGCAGGAAGGCGGCCCGGGCGCGCGCCAGGGCGGCAGCCAGGTCGCCACCATAGTCGCCGGCCGGGTCGAAGTAGTCCAGCGCCTTGGTGGTGATGAGATAGGTGTTGGCGTCGAAGAAGCCGGCGAACTTGTCGCCCTGGTAGCGCAGGTAGGACTCGATCTCGAAGTCCACGTCGTAGCTGAAGCCCAGCTTGTCGCCCCGCTGGCGCCGGCCGAATTTCTCGGCCATCTGGTCGTCGGACAGGTAGGTGATATGGCCGATCATGCGCGCCAGGCGCAGCCCACGCGCCGGCACCACGCCGTGCTCGTAGTAGTGGCCGCCGTGGAAGTCCGGGTCGGTGAGGATGGCCTGGCGCGCCACTTCGTTGAAGGCGATGTTCTGGGCGGTGAGCTTGGGCGCCGAGGCGATCACCAGGGCGTGGCGGATGCGCTCGGGGAATTCCAGGGTCCACTGCAGGGCCTGCATGCCGCCCAGGCTGCCGCCGATCACTGCCGCCCACTGCCGGATGCCCAGGTGATCGGCCAGGCGCGCCTGGGCCGCCACCCAGTCTTCCACCGTCACCACCGGGAAATCGGCGCCCCAGGGACGGCCGGTGGCGGGATTGACCGACATGGGGCCGGTGGAGCCGTAACAGCCGCCCAGGTTGTTCACGCCCACCACGAAGAACTTGCGCGTGTCCAGGGGCTTGCCCGGCCCCACCAGGTTGTCCCACCAGCCCACGCTCCTGGGGTCGTCGCCATACACGCCCGCCACGTGATGGCTGCCCGACAGGGCGTGGCACACCAGCACGGCGTTGCTGCCGGCGGCGTTGAGCTCGCCGTAGGTCTCATAGACCAGATCGTAGGCGGGGAGCACGCTGCCGCAGCGCAGGCGCAGAGGAGTATCGAAGTGCACCCTCTGAGGCGTCACCACGCCCACGCTTCCTTGTTCGACTACCGCTGCCATTTTCTTCAATCAAGTCACCAAAATACAAAACCCAGCCGGCTGATGCGCGGACTGGGTCGCCCTCGCTTTAGCCGCATTTGTTAAGCGCCCGCAAGCTGACGGTCAAATCGGCGCCGCCCGGAAAACTACCGTGCCGGAACCGGTTTGTCAAATATGTCACTCCGCGCCGGCGCCGTCTGTGCTTCAATTACGTCGTCGTAGAAAAAAGAAGAAAACTGCAAAACAAGAAGAAGACCCTTCGGGCGACCGGATCCCGGTGCGGAACCCGGTGCGCCTGCATCCCGACGACGAATATAAGAGGATCCAATGGACCGACCCTTCCGCCGCCTGGCTCGCCGGCGGAGCATGGCTATTGCGCCGCGTCTGCTGATGTCGCTGTGCCTGGCCTTGCCCTTGTCTGCGTGGAGTGTTGAGACGGAAACCCTGCCACTGGCCGACCTGACCAGACTACCCATCGAGCGGCTGCTCGACCTGGAGGTCTATGGCGCGTCCCGTTTCGCCCAGAAGATGTCCGAGGCGCCTTCGGCCGTATCCGTAATCAGCGCCGAGGACATCAGGCTGTTCGGCTACCGCACCCTGGCCGACATCCTGAGAAGCGTGCGCGGGCTCCACGTCACCTACGACCGCAACTACAGCTATCTGGGGGTACGCGGCTTCGGCCGCCCCGGCGATTACAACACCCGGATGCTGCTGCTGGTGGACGGCTACCGGGTCAACGACAACATCTACGACCAGGCTCCCATCGGAGCCGAGTTCAGCGTGGACGTGGATCTCATCGACCGGGTGGAATTCGTGCCCGGTCCTGGCTCGTCCATCTACGGCGCCAACGCCTTCTTCGGCGTGATCAACGTCATCACCAAGCGCGGCGCCGATTTCGGCGGTGTGCAGGCGGCGGCCGAGGCGGGCAGCGGAAGCCGCCGGGCCGGGCGGATCACTTACGGCCGGCGCGGCGACGACGGCGCCGACCTGTTGCTGTCGGCCTCCGGCCTCGATGAGGACGGACGCGACCGCTACTTCCCCGAGTTCGACACGCCGGCCGCTAACCACGGCGTGGCGCGCGGGCTGGACTACGACCGCAAGCACAGCCTGTTCGCCAAATACACCCGGTCCGGGGCAACGCTCACTTTCGCTCACGGGGAGCGCAAGAAGGGTGTACCCACCGCCTCCTTCAACCAGGTGTTCAACGATCCGCGCTCCCTGACCATCGACCGCCACACCTTCCTGGACGGGCGCCTGAAGCGCGCCCTGGGCATGAGCGAGCAGCTTTCCGGGCGCCTGTACCTGGGCCGCTACGACTTCCGCGGCGACTACGTGCTGGACTACCCGCCAGCCACCCTCAACCGGGATGTGGGCCATGGCCGCTGGTGGGGGGCGGAGCTGAAGCTGGTCAGCACCCGCTGGCGCGGCCACAAGCTGGTGCTGGGCGCGGAATACCAGCGCGACGGCCGGCGCGACCAGGCCAACTTCGACGTGGCGCCCCATGCCATCCTGCTGAACGACCGGCGCAAGGGACACAAGTACGGGCTGTACCTGCAGGACGAGCATGCCGTGACGGCGGACCTGCTGCTCAACCTGGGCGTGCGCCAGGACCACGACAGCACCAGCGGCGGCGCCACCAATCCGCGCCTGGGGCTCATTTACCGGCTCACGCCGGCCACCTCAGTGAAGGCCTTGTACGGCACCGCCTACCGCGCGCCCAACGCCTACGAGCTGGACTACGCCATCCCCGGCCCGGGCGGCTCCAAGGCCAACCCGGACCTCAAGGCCGAGCGCATCAGGAGCGCCGAGCTGGTGCTGGAACACCACTTCCGGCCGGATCTGCGCCTCACCGCCTCCCTGTTCCGCAACAAGGTGGCCAACCTCATCAGCTTCACCACCGACCCCAGCGACGGCCTGTTCGTATACCGCAACGTGAGCGAAGCCACCGCCCGGGGCGGCGAGCTGGAGCTGGAGCGCCTGTGGTCCAACGGCGCCAGGCTGCGCACCAGCTACTCGCGCCAGAGCGCCCGGGACGGTGCGGGCGCGCTGCTGGTGAATGCGCCGCGCCATCTGGCCAAGCTCAATCTGTCCCTGCCCCTGGCTGGCGACAGCCTGCGTACCGGCCTGGAGCTGCAGCACGTGGGTCGGCGCCACACCCTGGCCGGCGGCGCCACGCCCGCCTACACCGTGGCCAACCTGACGCTGCTGTGGGCGCACCTGGCGCCGGCGCTGGAGCTGTCGGCCAGCGTCTATAACCTGCTGGACAAGGCCTATGCCGATCCCGGCTCCGAAGAGCACGTGCAGGACAACCTGGCCCAGGACGGCCGCGCCTTCCGCGTCAAGCTGATGTTCGGCTTCTGAGCGCGCACCCTGCCATGATCGCCCTGCGCCGCCTCCTCCTGCTGATCCTCGCCCTGGCCGCCCTGCCGGCCGCGGCGCAGCCGGTGCCGGAGTACGAGCTGAAGGCGGCATTCGTGTACAACTTCGTGCAATTCACTGAGTGGCCGGCGGACAGCTCCTGGTACGGCTCGCCGACGCTGAACCTGTGCGTGGCCGCCAGCAGCCCCCTGTCCTCGGCCCTCTACGCCCTGAACGACCGGATGGTGAAGGGCAAGCGGCTGGCCGTGAGCTTCGTCGGCAGCTTTGATGCCCTGCCCAGCTGCCACGTACTGTTCCTGGACGCGGCCGACAAGCCGCGGCTGGCAAGAATCAAGCAGTCCCTCGCCGGCGCCGCCGTGCTAACGGTCTCGGACGACAGCGATATCATCCGCGACGGCGTGGTGATCGGCCTGGGGCTGCTGGGCAACAACCGCATGAGCTTCGAGGTGAACCTCCAGGCCATGCGCCAGGCACGCCTGGCCATCAGCTCCAAGCTGCTGCGCCTGTCTCAACCCCTTTCCCGACTGAGCCACTGACATGCCCGCGCACGACCGCAAATCCGCTCCCCGCCTGAGCCTCCGCGTCGCCATGGCCAACCTGGTCACGGCGGCGGCGGCCCTGCTGATGGCGAGCGTGCTGCTGATCGCCTTCCAGCTGGTGTCGCTGCGCACCTCCCTGCTGGAGGATCTGCGGGTCAAAGCCCGCATTGTCGGCGACAACCTGGCCGCGGCCGTGATGTTCGGCGACCAGGGCGCCGCGGCGGAGACGCTCGATTCCCTGCGGGCTTCGCCCGGCATCGTGGCCGCCGCCGTGTTCGACCCGGAAGGCCGGACTGTCGCCGCTTACCGGCGGGGAGCCGATGAGCCCCTGGTGGCACCCGGCGCCGAGTTCGCGGCCGAGGACCACCGCTTCACCTGGCACAGCCTGGACCTGGTGCAGCCGGTGGAGCACGCGGGCAAGGTCATCGGCACGGTACGCCTGCGCGCCAGCCAGGAGGGCCTGTATTCGCGCCTGTTCGCCTACGCCGGCACCACGGTGCTGATCGCCGCCGGCGCCCTGGCCGTCGCCTTCCTGCTGGTGTCGCGCATGCGCCGCGCCGTGCTGCGCGCCGAGGAACGCCTCGACTATCTCGCCTACATCGATCCGGTGACCAATCTGCCCAACCGCCATGCCTTCAACGAAAGGCTCGCCTACGCCCTGGAGCGCGCCGACCGCCTGGGCGAGCGCGTGGCGCTGCTGCTGCTGGACCTGGACAACTTCAAGATCGTCAATGACACCCTGGGCCACCACCGGGGCGACGCCCTGCTCGCCGCTGCCGCGCACCGCCTGAGCGAGGGACTGCGCCATGGCGACGGCCTGTGCCGCATCGGCGGCGACGAGTTCGCCTTCGTGGTCGAGGGACCGGGCGCCAGCGACGAGGCGGAAGTGGTGGCGCGCAAGACCCTGGCCGCCCTGGCGGCGCCCTTCGGTGTCGACGGTCATGACATCTACATCAGCGCCAGCGTCGGCATCGCCTGCTACCCGAACGATGCCGCTGACCTGCAGACCCTCACGCGCAACGCCGACACCGCCATGTACGCCGCCAAGGACCGGGGCAAGAACGCCTACGTGCGCTTCCACTCGGACATGGACCAGCGCGCCCAGCGGCGCCTTTCCGTCGAGACGCAGCTGCGCAAGGCGCTGGAGCGCGACGAGTTCGTGGTGCACTACCAGCCCCTGTACGATTACCGCAACACGCGCATCGTCGGCGTCGAGGCCCTGGTGCGCTGGCAGCACCCGGAGCAGGGCCTGATCCCGCCCGAGGACTTCATTGCCGTGGCCGAGGACAGCGGCCTGATCGTGCCCCTGGGGCGGCGCGTGCTAGCCCTCGCCTGCCGCCAGGCCAGGGCCTGGCAGACGGCCGGCTTCGGCCCCCTCTACGTTTCCGTCAACCTCTCGGCACGCCAGTTGCGGGAGAACAATTTCGCCCGCGAAACCATCGCCGTGCTGCTGGAGGCGGGCCTCAGCCCGCGCCTGCTGGAGCTGGAAATCACCGAGAGCGTGCTGATGGAGAACATGCAGGCGCACACCCTGCTGGACGAGCTGCAGGCGGCAGGGGTGCGGCTGGCCATAGACGATTTCGGCACGGGCTACTCGTCCATGAGCTATCTCAAGCGCCTGCCCATCGACCGGCTCAAGATCGACCGCAGCTTCGTGCGCGACATCCCCGGCGACCGGGACGACACCGCCATCACCACCGCCATCATCGCCATGGCCCACGGCCTGGGGCTCTCGGTAGTGGCCGAAGGGGTGGAGACCCGCGACCAGGCGGAATTCCTGCGGGTGCACGGCTGCGACCTGATGCAGGGCTATTTCTTCAGCCACCCGGTGCCCGCAGGCGAACTGGGCGAACTGCTGCTGCGCCACGCCTCGCCGGTGGCCTCGGTGGCCTGATCAGGAATTCAGCTTCTCCAGCTGCTCGCGCAGGCGCGCCGGCTCGTCCAGGCGCAGCAGGCGCGCCACCTGGCGCCGCAGCTGGGCGGCGTCGCTGCGCAGCACCTGCTGCTTCACCTCGTACAGCTGGGACGGATGCATGGAGAACTGCCTCAGCCCCATGCCCAGCAGCAGGCGCGTGAGCACCGGATCGCCCGCCATTTCGCCGCATACCGCCACCTCCACGCCGGCACGGCTGCCGGCGCTGATGGTCTGGGCCACCAGGCGCAGCACCGCCGGGTGCAGGGGGTCGTAGAGATGGGCCACCGATTCGTCGGTGCGGTCGATGGCCAGGGTGTACTGGATCAGGTCGTTGGTGCCGATGGACAGGAAGTCCAGCCGGCGCAGGAATACGCCCAGGGACAGGGCGGCGGCGGGAATCTCGATCATGCCGCCGATCTCGATGCCTTCGTTGAAGGGCTGGCCGCGCTCGCGCAACATGACCTTGGCCTGCTCCACCAGGGTCAGGGTCTGCTCCACTTCCTGGGCATGGGCCAGCATGGGAATCAGCAGGCGCACGCGCCCCCGGGCCGAGGCGCGCAGGATGGCGCGCAGCTGGGTGAGGAACAGCTGCGGCTCGGCCAGGCAGTAGCGGATGGCGCGCAGCCCCAGGGCCGGGTTGGCTTCCTGGCGCTCGCCGCCGCGCAGCACCTTGTCGGCGCCCACGTCCAGGGTGCGGATGGTGACCGGGCGGCCGCGCATGGCCTCGGCCACGGAGCCGTAGGCTTCGAACTGCTCCTCCTCCGTGGGCGGCGTGTCGCGGTTGAGGAACAGGAACTCGGTGCGGAACAGGCCGATGCCGGCGGCATCCACCTCCTTCGCCTGGACCGCATCCTGGGGCAGCTCGATGTTGGCCTGGAGCGACACTTCCTCGCCGTCCAGGGTGCGGGCGGGCGCCGACCTGAGGCGCTTGAGCTTGGAGCGCTCCAGCTCCAGCTCGCTCTTGCGCAGGCGGTACTCCTGCAGGATGCGCTCGTCCGGATCCACGATCAGGACGCCGCGTGTGCCATCCACGATCACCAGCTCGTCGTCGCGGATCAGGGCGCGCGCGTGGTGCAGCCCCACAACCGCCGGGATGTTCAGGCTGCGCGCGACAATGGCCGTGTGGGACGTGGCGCCGCCCAGGTCGGTGACGAAGCCGGCAATCTTCAGCTGCTTGAACTGGATGGTGTCGGCCGGCGACAGGTCGTGGGCGACGATGATGGTATCCTCGCCGCGGCCGCTGCGCCGGGGCACGTAGCCGGGATGGCCGGTGAGTACGCGCAGCACCCGCTCCACCACCTGTACGATGTCGGCGCCGCGCTCGCGCAGATAGCTGTCCTCGATCTCGTCGAACTGTTCCGCCAGCATCTCCATGCGCTGCACCAGGGCCCATTCGGCGTTGCAGCGGCGCTCGGCGATGAGCTCCAGCGCCGCGTCCACCAGCAGGGGATCGGCCAGGATCAGGTTGTGGATGTCCACGAAGGCGGACACTTCCGCCGGCGCCGCGGTGAGCGTCGAGGCCTTGAGCTCGTCCAGCTCGTTGCGCACCTCGGCCACGGCGGCGTTGAGCCGCGCCATCTCGGCCTCCACGTGCTTGGCTGGCAGCACGTAGTGGTGCACCTCCAGCGCCGCGTGGGACACGAGATGGGCATGGCCGATGGCGATGCCATGGGAGACCGCGAGGCCGTGGAGAGTGAAGCTCATAACGCGAAGGGGCGGCGGCACGGCGTACTACGCCACCCCTTTATCTCCTCCTAAGAATTCCGCTCTTTGTCCTTATGTGCCGGACATGGGTCCGGGGGCTCATTCGCCCTCGCCGAACTTGTCGGCGATCAGATCCAGGACGGCCCGCAGTGCCGGCTCGGCGTCCTCGCCCTCGGTCTCCACGGCGATGGTGGAGCCCTTGCCAGCGGCCAGCATCATCACCCCCATAATGCTTTTGGCATTGACGCGGCGGCCGTTGCGCTCCAGCCAGACCTCGCTCTTGAAGCCGCTCGCCGTCTGGGTCAGCTTGGCCGAGGCGCGCGCGTGCAGGCCCAGCTTGTTGACGATCTCGGCTTCAGCGCGCGGCATGCATCGCTCCCTTCATGTGCATCACGCCGTCGCGCCCGCCGCTCACCGCCTTGGCGACCAGGGTGTCCATGTCCTTGTCCCGGTAGGTCAGGGCGCGCAGCAGCATGGGCAGGCTGACGCCGGCCACGCCCTCCACCCGGCCCGGCTCCAGCAGCTTCAGCGCCACGTTGCTGGGAGTGGCGCCGAACACGTCGGTGAGGATCAGCACGCCGCCGCCCTCATCCACCCATTTCAGCATGTCGCGCGCCAGGGGCACGACGTCCAGGGGGTCGTCCTGGGCGGACAGGCCCAGCTGGGCGAGTTGCGGCGGGCGCTTGTTGAGGACATGGCAGGCGCACTGGATCAGGGATTCGCCCAGGCTGCCGTGAGTTATCAGGAACAGTCCGATCATGGGCCCATTCTACCCCAGGGCGGGCGGGGGCTCAGACCGCCTCAGTCCACCACCGCCGGACGCGGCGCCTCCGGCGCGAAGCTCAGGCGCGCCAGCATGGGGCGCGTGACCGTGAGTCCGCCGTCGGCACCGACCCGCAGCACGTGCTCTACCCCCAGCCGGCGCGCGTAGTCGCGCCACCGGTCGGCCCCGGCGATGAACAGGGGCTTGCTGGCGGCGTCCGACAGGGTGCCGGCACGGGGCCGCGGCGTGATCAGCACCGTCACCGCCTGGGTGCCCTGGGCGGGCCGGCCGCTGCGCGGATCGATGAGATGGGAATAGCGCCGGCCGTCCAGCTCGAAATAGCGCTGATAGTCGCCCGATGTGCCGATGGCCTCGCCGTCGTACAGGGACAGGGTGGCGAGCGGCGCCGAGCCGCGCGGATGCTGGATGCCCACGCGCCAGGGCTGGTCGCCCTTGCGCCCCAGGGCCAGGACATTGCCGCCGATGTTGATGAGGGCGTTGTGCACGCCGCGCGCCCGCAGGATGTCCGCCGCCCGGTCCAGGGCATAGCCCTTGGCGTAGCCGCCCAGATCCAGCTGCAGCGCCCGATTGCCGCTGGCGACGCGTGCGCCGGCAATTTCCAGGTCGGCCATGGTGGGCCGGACCGCCGTGAGCCGCGCCAGCGCCTCCGGGTCCGGCAGGCGCGGCCGGAACTCCTCGCTGTGGAAGCCCCACAGGGCCACCAGCTTGCCGATGGCCGGGTTGAACAACTGGTCCGAGCTGGCGGCGATGGCCTGGGCGTCGCCCAGGATGGCGGCCAGCTCGGGCGACACGACGGCCGGCTCGCCCCGGGCCAGGGCGGCATTGAGGGCGGTGACCTCGGAGGGTTGCCAGGGGTGCAGCATGCGGTGCAGGCGGTCGAACTCGCGCAGCACTTCGCCCACCGCCGCCCGCGCCTGGGCCTCGGGCAGGCCGTAGACCAGCACCTCGACGCGGGTGCCGAAGACGAAGGATTCCTGCTGGTACAGGGGCGGCCGGGTGCAGCCGGCCAGGAGGAACAGCACGAGGAGGGTGAGGAGCGAGGCGTGAGGAGTGAAGAGCGTCACTCCTCGCCCCTCACGCATCTTTCCAGGGCGTCCAGGAACATTCCCGCCACATTGAAGCCGGAGCCGGCGGTGATCTCCACGAAGCAGGTGGGGCTGGTGACGTTGATTTCGGTGAGGCGGTCGCCGATCACGTCTATGCCCGCCAGGAGGATGCCGCGCCGGTGCAGGACGGGCGCCAGGGTCTCGGCGATCTCCCGGTCGCGCGCCGACAGGGGCTGCACCACGCCCGTGCCCCCCGCCGCCAGGTTGCCGCGCGACTCGCCCGGCTTGGGGACGCGCGCCAGGCAGTAGGGCGCCACCGCGCCGCCGATGAGCAGGATGCGCTTGTCGCCCTGGGCGATCTCCGGGAGATAGCGCTGGGCCATGATGGTGCGGTGACCGTGCTGCAGCAGGGTCTCGACGATCACGTAGCGGTTGGGATCGTCGCGCCGCACGCGGAACACCTGGGCGCCGCCCATGCCGTCGATGGGCTTGAGCACCGCATCCTGCATGTCGTCGATGAAGCTGTGGACGATCTCCGGCTCGCGCGCCACCAGCGTCATGGGAATCAGGTCCGGGAACTCCAGGATGGACAGCTTCTCCGAGTGGTCGCGGATGGCGCGCGGATGGTTGATGACGCGCACGCCGGCCGCCGCCGCCCGCTCCAGCAGCCAGGTGGCGGCCACGTATTCCATGTCGAAGGGCGGATCCTGGCGCATCAGCACGGCGTCGAAGGCGTCCAGCACGGTGTCGAACGCCGGGCCGGCGACGAACCAGTCCTCGTGGTCGTCGCGCAGCTCCAGGGGCGTGGCCGTGGCCTGCACCAGCCTGCCGCGCCAGGCGAGCGAGGGCCGCGTCAGGGCGAACACCTCGTGGCCGCGCGCCTGGGCCTCGCGCATCATGGCGACGCTGGAGTCCTTGTAGGCCTTGAGATGCTCCAGGGGATCGAGGATGAAGGCGAATTTCACGCGCTCATGCCTCCTGTGCCACCGGCGGCGCCGTCTGCTCCAGTTCCAGGGAGGCCGCCAGCAGCGCCAGGCGCGCCACCACGCCGTAGGCGAAGAAGCGGTTGGGGGGCGCGTCCGGACCGCAGCAGGGGTCGGGCAGGCAGCAGCCGGTCTCGAAGGCCAGGGGCTCGAAGCGCATGCCCGGGGCATTCAGGTTCTCGTCGCGGCCACGCTCCTGGTGCACCCGGTAGAACCCGCCCACCACGTAGCGGTCGATCATGTACACCACCGGCTCGGCGACGGCCTCGTTGATGGTCTCGAAGGTATGCACGCCTTCCTGGATGATCACCTCGGTAACCTGCAGGCCCTCCTTGACCACCGACATCTTGTTGCGCTGCCTGCGGCTGAGACCCCTCACGTCGGCGGCATCATGCACCGTCATGATGCCCATGCCATAGGTGCCGGCGTCGGCCTTGACGATGACGAAGGGCCTCTCGGTGACGCCGTATTCCTGGTACTTGGCGCGCACCCGGGTGAGCAGGAAATCCACGTTGGCCGCCAGGCATTCCTCGCCCTGGCGCTCCTGGAAGTTCACCTTGCCGCACACGGCGAAATAGGGATTGACCAGCCAGGGGTCGATGCCCAGCTGGGCGCCGAACTCCTCGGCCACCTGGTCATAGGCGCGGAAATGATGGGACTTGCGCCGGGTGGTCCAGCCGGCGTGCAGGGGCGGTACCACCACCTGTTCGCTCAGGCCTCGCAGGATGTCCGGCACGCCCGCGGACAAGTCGTTGTTGAGCAGGATGACGCAGGGGTCGAAGCCGTCCAGGCCCAGGCGGTTGCCGCTGCGGCGCAGGGGCTCCAGGGTCAGCGTCTGGCCGTTGGGCAGTTCCAGGCGGGTGGGGGCGGTGATCTCCGGCAGCAGGCTGCCGATGCGCACGTTCAGTCCCGCCTGACGGAAGATGGTCTGCAACTGGGCCACGTTCATCAGGTAGAACTGGTTGCGCGTGTGGCTCTCCGGGACCAGCAGGAGATTCCTGGCATCGGGGCAGATCTTCTCGATGGCCGCCATGGCCGCCTGCACGCACAGGGGCATGAGGGGCGCGCTCAGGTTGTTGAAGCCGCCCGGGAAAAGGTTGGTGTCCACCGGCGCCAGCTTGTATCCGGCATTGCGCAGGTCCACGGAGGCGTAGAAGGGCGGCGTATGCTCCAGCCACTTGGCGCGAAAGAACTGCTCGACGGCGGTGCTGCTGTCCAGAAACCGCTTTTCCAGGTCCAGGAGGGGTCCGGAAAGGGCAGTGGTGAGATGGGGAACCACGGGGCGTCTTTCCTCAGGTTACGGGGGCATCGAGCCCGAAGAAGCCAATTCTAGCAGCTTTGCCCCGGCGCCCTCCGGCCGCCACTTGAGGGGAAATTTACCGTTTGTTACAAAAATTAACGGTTTGCTCCGGAGCTCCCTCCTAGAATGCGATCAGGGATGACTGCCGGAAAGGGTGAATCACCCCCGCATGCGGCAGGTCGCTGACACGAGGAGAAGATCATGAAGAAGTCCTACCCGATTTTGCTGGCCGTGGCGGCCGGCCTGTCGCTGGGATTGGCGGCGCCGGCCTTCGCCGATCACAGGGATCACGGCCATGGCCACTGGAAACATCACCACAAGCACAAGCACTGGGTGGAAGAGCGCCACGAGCGCCATTACTACGTCGAGCGCTACGTGGAGCGGCCGCGGGTGCATATCCACGAGCACTACTACGTGGAGCCGGCCCCGCTCTATTACTATCCGGTGCCGCGCCGGCCCCAGGTGGTGGTAAGCGTGCCGCCCATCGTGGTCAACTTCTAGCCTGTCGCCGCTTCCTCCTTCTGCAGGAAGCAGGCGAAGGCGGCCGGCAGGGGCGCATTCTCCAGGCTGCGCTGGGTGAACAGGTAGCGGCCGTCGCACACGAAGCCGATGTCGGCCCAATCCACGCCGTTCAAGGCCGCGCACAGGGCGTGCACGTCCTGGCGGGGGTCGCGCGGAAAGACGGCCAGCACCGCGCCGTCGAAATTGGGGCAGTCGTGCAGGAAGAAGGGACGCGCAGTGCGCGTCTTGGCGTTCACGTAGACACGCGGGCGCTGCGACTCGTGCAGGTTGCGCCCCCAGGTCCACCAGTTGCTCTCGTCGAAGCGCTTGATGCGCCGCGCCAGCAGGCGCTCCTTGAAGCGCTCCAGATAGGGCAGGCGCTCGTTGTAGATCATGCGCCGCAGCCGCCCGGTGCGGGCCGTTTGCGAGCAGACGAAATCCCGGTTGCCATGGACCTCGCTGGCGAACACCGCGTCATCGCCTGACACCGCCCCCACCTTCACGTAGCACAGCTGCGACAGGCGCAGGGGATAGTGGCCGCGGGTGAACAGCAGGTGGCCGGCACATTCCAGGAAGTGGCGTTCCTCGGCCACGCCGCCCCAGGTGGAATAGCGCGTGCGGCGCGACAAATCCCCCTTCACGAAGCGCCAGATGAGGCAGTTGGGCAGGGCGTCCTCGAACAGGCGCAGGTCGCCCAGGTCGATGGCGTCGGTGATGGTGCCCTGCTGGTACAGCCACCGGTTGAGCCTGACGCTGGACGTGGCCTTGAGGAAGTCCCGGGGCGTGATGAAGATCAGCTCGCCGCCCGGGTTCAGGTGGCGCAGGCATTTCTCGATGAAGAACAGGTAGAGGTTGGAGCGCCCGTCGAACAGGTCGCGCGGCAGCAGCGCCTTGGTGGACGGCTGGATATCCTGGTAACGCACGTAGGGCGGGTTGCCGATGATGGTGTCGAAGCGGTGACGTTCCGGGTAGGCGAAGAAATCCAGGTTGAGGGCGCCGGGCGGGCAGTGGCGTCCGTCCAGCTCGATGGCGGTGCACCCGGGCAGGCGCGCGGCGAAGGCGCCGTCGCCGGCGGCCGGCTCCAGCACCGTGCCGAAATTACGGCGCAGCGCCAGCATGCGCTCCACGATGGCCGGCGGCGTGAATACCTGGCCGTGGCGCGCGACATCCCGCGGGGCCGGCTTGTCCACTACTTCTTCTCCGCCTGCCGCTGCGCCTCGCGCTGAGCCGCCTCCTCCTGGCGGCGCCGCGTCTGTTCGGCCCGTTCCCGGG
>JBMOQT010000029.1:0-20560 GCA_049320945.1 Pseudomonadota bacterium | reverse complement strand
GGTCGCCGCCAGCTTCGAGCGCATGCTCAATCACACCCCCGTCACCGCCGCGCCGGCGGCGCCCGATCGGGTCCAGGACCCGCTGCGCCAGGCGATCAGCGCCGCGTTGTGGACGGACTCGGCCCGTTCCTACCACGTGGCGCTGCGGGCGCCGGCCGAGCCCAAGCGCTGAGCCGCCAACCAATCAGGGAGACCCCGATGTTGCAGGAATCCGTATGGCAGATCTCGCTGGTCCTGATGGGACTGCTCGCCTTCGCCTTCGCTTTCGTCTATGCCAACTCCCATCGCCGGGAACAGGAGTACGCGCCCCTGCAGAAGCGCGCCTATCGCCTGCGCACGCGGCTGTTCTGGGCGCTGGTCCTGACCCTGGGGCCGGCGATGATCTACAACCTGATCGACCTGCCCTATGGCGCTGCCCGCGCCGGCATGGGTGCCGAATCGGGGCTGCAGGTGGTGGATGCCGTCGGCTACCAGTGGCGCTGGGAACTGAGCCGCAACCAGCTCGCGGCCGGGCAGCCGGTGGAGTTCCGCATCACCGCTGCCGACGTCAACCACGGCTTCGGTATTTATGACACTCAGATGCGCCTGGTGGCCCAGGCCCAGGCAATGCCGGGCTATGTGAACAAGCTGCGCTACACCTTCAACCAGGAGGGGACCTACCGCATCCTGTGCATGGAGTATTGCGGTGTGGCGCATCACAACATGATCGCGGAAATCCAAGTAGCAAGCCGCTAAGGGGGGAACATGGCAGATTACAAGATGGCGCCGGACCACGGCGCCAAGGCGGGCGTGCTGGCCTATCTGGTCACGGCGGCCCTGGTGCTGGTGCTCATGATGGTGTTCGGGCTGATGATGCGCCTGGAGCAGGCGCAGCTCATCAGCATCGGGCCCGCCTGGTTCTACCAGCTCATGACGCTGCACGGTGCCGGCATGGTGGGCATCGCCGGTATCGCGGGCGCCGCCATCATGTGGCATTTCCTGCGCCAGTACGTCGATCTCTCCCAACCCATTTTCGTCGCCAACCTGGTATTGTTCCTGGCCGGGGTGGTGATGATCCTGGCGAGCGTCCTGGGCGGCGGCTTCCATGCCGGCTGGACCTTCCTCCATCCCCTGCCGACCAAGTCCATGGGACTGTGGAGCGAGCACGCCGCGGCGCTGTTCCTGGGCGGCCTGCTGGTGATCGGTGTCGGCTTCCTGCTGCTGTACCTGGACGTGGCGCGCGCCGTCATCGCCCGCTACGGCAGCCTGGCCCGGGGACTGGGCTGGCCGCAGTTGTTCGGCCATGACGACGGCAAGGCGCCGCCGCCCACCGTGGTGGCGAGCGTGATGGTGACCATCGTCAATGTGATATCCCTGGTGGTGGGCGCCGCCATCCTCACCATGATGCTGGTGAATGTCTATGCTCCGGGCTTCACCATCGAGCCCCTGCTGGCCAAGAACATGATCTATTTCTTCGGCCACGTGTTCATCAACGCCACCATGTACATGGCGGTGATCGCGGTCTATGAGATCCTGCCGCGCTACACCCAGCGGCCGTGGAAGTCCAACAAGGTGTTCCTCGCCTCGTGGACCGCCTCCACCTTCATGGTGATGTTCATCTATCCCCACCACCTGCTGATGGACTTCGCCATGCCCAAGTGGATGCTGGTGATGGGTCATGTGATCGGCTATCTCAACACCCTGCCGATCCTGGTGGTGACGGGCTTCGGCGGGCTGATGATCGTGTACCGCTCGGGCATCCGCTGGGACATGGCCTCCACGCTGCTGTTCCTGTCCCTGTTCGGCTGGGCAGCCGGCGCCATGCCCGCCTTCATCGACGGCACCATCACGGTCAACTACGTCATGCACAACACCCTGTGGGTGCCCGGGCACTTCCACACCTACCTGCTGCTGGGCATGATCACCATGATGTTCGGCTTCATGTACTACATCACCAAGCCGGGCGCCGACGCCGTCGATGGCATGATCGATCGCATTGCCCTGTGGCTGTTCACGGCCGCCACCCTGGGCTTCACCCTGAGCTTCCTCTACGGCGGCAGGATCAGTGCGGCGCGCCGCTATGCCGCCCACCTGCCGGAATGGGTGCCGACCGACATCGTCGCCTCGCTCTTCGCCGTGCTGGTGATCGCCGCGGTGCTGGTGTTCGTGCTGCGCTTCCTGCTGCGCCTGCCCCTGGCCACCCGCGACGTGCCGCGCACCGCGCTGGCACGGGGAGCGGCGGCATGAGGCGCACGCTGGCTGCCGCCCTCCTGGTCACCGTCCTGGGGCTGGCGGTGGCCTGGTGGGGCACCGACGGCTTCCGTGCCTACACCGCGGAGACCGCCCGGCGCGAGCAGGTGCTGCGCAATCCGCGCCCGCTGCCCGACGTGGCGCTGGAAGACCAGAATGGCCGCCTGTTCCATCTCCAGGACTACGGCGGCCGGCTGGTGGCGGTGGAGTTCATCTATACCCGGTGCGAAACCCTGTGCCGCAGCCTGGGGGCGGCCTTCAAGCAGATCCGCGAGGCCGTGGCGCCCCAGACCCTGGCGCGGGACTTCGCCCTGGTGAGCATCAGCTTCGACCCGGCCCACGACGAGCCGCCGCGCCTGGCACGCTACGCCCGCGACTTCGGCGCCGACGGGGAGCATTGGCGCATCGCCCGTCCCCGCAGCGCGGCGGATTCGGCGGCGCTGCTCCATGCCTTCGACATCGTGGTCATCCCGGACGGGCGCGGCGGCTATGAGCACAATGCCGCCATCCATCTGCTGGATCGGCGCGGCCGGCTGGTGCGCATCAGCGATATCGGCGAGCCGGCACGCTTCGTCGCCGGGCTCCGGGAGTTTTTGTGACCACGCGTCGGCATGCGCTTGCCGGGGGCGGCGCCGCCGTCTTCCTGCTGCTGGCGCTGCCCCCGGTGCGCGGCTGGCTGGAAGCGTCCATGACGGCCCATATGCTGGTGCAGATTCCCTTGCTGGCGGCGACCGGATTTGCCCTCCATTGGGCAATCCCCGAGCGCAGGCGCGAGGCCCTGCGCGCGGCGGCCGGAGGGCCGCTGCCCTTCCTGCTGACCGCCCTGTTCGCCTCCGCCTACTGGATGCTGCCGCGGGCGCTGGATGCCGCCCTGCTGGATGGGCGCGCCGAACTGGCCAAGTTCCTGAGCCTGCCGCTGCTGGTCGGCTGGCCGCTCGCCCTGGCCTGGGAGCGCCTGGGGCTCATCGGGCGCGGCTTCGTGTGGACCAATTTCATCAGCATGCTGGCGGTACTCGGCTGGCTCTATCTCGCCGCCCCCATGCGCGTGTGCAACGGCTACCTGGTTCTGCAACAACATGACGCCGGGATGTGGATGATCAGGCTGTCCCTCGCCCTGTTCCTGTGGTGGCTGGGCAGCCTGTTTGTCGGCGCGACACAGCTGGGAACCGCCATGCCGGCCACGGCCACGGCACACGCTCACATATCGAGGACCTGAAATGGATTACGTTGCACCGCCCAAGCTGTTGGAAGAAGTGGCCGCCGCCGGCGAGAAGAAGGCTCGGCTGGGGCTCGCCGCCATGCTCCTGAAAGGCTTTCTGTCGGGCGCCCTGCTGGCCTACGCCACCGCCTTCGCCTGGCGCAGTGCCGAGGGCCTCGCCGGGGGCGCGGCGTCGCTGGTGGCCGCGGCGGTGTTCCCCGTGGGCTTCGCCATGATCGTGCTGCTGGGCCTGGAACTGGTGACCGGCAACTTCGCCGTCGTACCCGTCGCCCTGGCGCGGGGCCGCGGCAGCCTGCCGGCGCTGGCGCGCAACTGGCTATGGGTGTTCATCGGCAACTTCCTGGGCAGCATATTCGTCGGCGCCCTGCTCGCCTTCGCCCTGACGGAAGGCTTTCACCAGGCCGCGGGCCCCCTGGGTGACAAGATCATTGCCGTTGCCCGGGCCAAGACCCTTGCCTACGAGCACGTGGGGGCGGCCGGATGGGCGACCGCCTTCGTCAAGGCCGTCCTGTGCAACTGGATGGTGGCCATGGGGACGGTGCTGGGGATGAGCTCGAATTCCACGGTCGGCAAGATCGCGGCGATCTGGCTGCCCATCATGACCTTCTTCGGCCTGCAGCTGGAGCACTCGGTGGTGAACATGTTCGTGATTCCGACCGCCATGCTGCTGGGCGCCGATATCAGCGTGGCCCAATGGTGGCTGTGGAACCAGATCCCCGTGACCCTGGGGAACATGGTCGGAGGCGCGCTGCTGACGGGATTGCTGCTGCACTTCATCGACCGGAGCAGCAAGACCCCGGCCCCCATCGCGGCGCAGACCGCGCGCCCGGCGGAGCCGGACGCCGTTCCGGTCAGCGGCCGCCTATGAAGGCGTAGGCGCAGTAGTCGAGTATCGCCTGGGGCATGGCGCCCAGCAGCGCCACCGCCAGGCCGTTGAGGGACAGCAGCAGGCGCATGTCGAAGGGCGCGCGGATGGGTGCGGTGTCGACCGGGGCGTCGAAGTACATCAGTTTCACCACCCGCAGGTAGTAGAAGGCGCCCACCAGGGACAGCACCACGGCGAACACCGCCAGCCAGATATGGCCCGCCGCCACCACCGCCTGGAGCACCGCGAACTTGGCGAAGAAGCCGACGAAGAAGGGAATGCCCGCCATGGAGAACATCAGGATCATCATGACGAAGGCAAACCATGGGCTGCGCTTGTTGAGGCCCTTGAAGTCTTCCAGGTTCTCCGCCTCGAAGCCGGCGCGCGACAGCAGCAGGATCATGCCGAACCCGCCCAGGCTCATGAGCACGTAGGACACGGCATAGAACATGGCGGAACTGTAGGCCGGCACGGCGTAGCGCGGGTCCCCCGCCACCACGCCCGATAGCACGCCCAGCAGCATGAAGCCCATGTGGGCGATGGCGGAGTAGGCCAGCATGCGCTTGAGGTTGCTCTGGGCGATGGCCGCCAGGTTGCCCAGGGCGATGGACAGCACCGCCAGCAGCATGAGCATGGTCTGCCACTGCTCGGCCAGCTCGAACAGGCCCATCACCAGCAGGCGAATGGCCATGGCGAAGGCCGCCAGCTTGGGCGCGGAACCGATGAACAGGGTCACCGCGGTGGGTGCGCCCTGGTAGACGTCGGGGATCCACATGTGGAAGGGCACCACGCCCAGCTTGAACGCCAGCCCCGCCACCACGAACACCAGGCCGAACACCAGCACCGTGCTGTTGGCCGAATTGAAGTACAGTGCCTGGCGCACGCCCGGCAGCTCCAGGGTGCCGGTGGCGCCGTAGATCATGGACATGCCGTAGAGCAGCAGGCCCGACGCCAGCGCCCCCAGCACGAAGTACTTCATGGCCGCTTCGGTGGACACCGCCGAGTCCCGGTTCATCGCCACCATGGCGTACAGGGACAGGGACATCAGCTCCAGCCCCAGGTACAGGGTGAGCAAGTGGCTGGCGGAGATGAGCACCATCATGCCCAGGGTGGCGAACAACACCAGGAGATAGAACTCGCCGTTCTCCAGCCGGCGCTCGGCCATATAGTTGCGGCTGTAGATCAGCACCACCGCCACCGAGAAGTACAGCAGCAGCTTCAGGATGTCGGCGAAGGTGTCGTCGATGAAGCTGTTGGCGAAGGTGAGGACCGTGCGGCCGTCCATGGTAAACAGGGTGATGGCGAAGGCGCCGATCAGCGTCAGCTGGGTCAGGAAGTAGGCCAGCCAGCGCTGGGACCTGCCGGCGACGAGATCCACCAGCAGCACCACGCAGGCCATGATGAGGACGAAGATCTCCGCCGAGGCGGGATAGAGATCGGGCATCGTGAAGTTCATGTTCAGTCCTGCGTTGTCACATCACCTTGCTCAGCGCCACGTGCTTGAGCAGATTGTCCACGGAGGCGTGCATCACCTCGACGAAGGGGAACGGATAGATGCCCATCGCCAGCACGCACGCCGCCAGCAGCCCGAGGACCAGGAACTCGCGGGCGTTGATGTCCTCGAGCTCGGCCACGTGGTGGTTGGCCACGGCACCGAACACCACGCGCTTGTACATCCACAAGGTGTAGGCGGCGCCCAGAATCAGGGTGGTGGCGGCGGTGAAGCCGATCCAGAAGTTGTACTTGATGGCGCCCAAGGCCACCATGAATTCGCCGACGAAGCCGCTGGTGGCCGGCAAGCCCGAGTTGGCCATGGCAAACAGCATGAAGAAGGCGGCGAATTTTGGCATGGTATTCACCACCCCGCCGTAGTCGGCGATCTGGCGGCTGTGCATGCGGTCGTACAACACGCCCACGCACAGGAACAGGGCGCCCGACACGAAGCCGTGGGAGATCATCTGCACCAGTGCACCTTCCACGCCGATCTGGTTGAAGATGAAGAAGCCCAGGGTGACGAAGCCCATGTGGGAGATGGACGAGTAGGCGATGAGCTTCTTCATGTCCGCCTGCACCAGGGCGACGAAGCCGATGTACACCACGGCGATGAGCGACAGGGCGATCATGAGCCAGGCCAGTTCGCGAGACGCGTCGGGCGCAATGGGCAGCGAGAAGCGCAGGAAACCGTAGGCGCCCAGCTTCAGCATGATGGCGGCCAGGATCACCGAGCCGCCCGTGGGCGCTTCTACGTGGGCGTCCGGCAGCCAGGTGTGCACCGGCCACATGGGCACCTTCACGGCGAAGGCAAGCAGGAAAGCGAAGAAGATCAGGATCTGCGCCTGCATCGACAGCTTCACCTGGTGCCACTCGAGGATGCTGAAGGACAGGCCCGACTCGAAGAACAGGTAGATCAGGGCCACCAGCATCAGCAGCGAGCCGAGCAGCGTGTAGAGGAAGAACTTGAATGCCGCATACACCCGGTTCGGACCGCCCCACACGCCGATGATGATGTACATGGGAATCAGCGAGGCCTCGAAGAACACGTAAAACAGCACCGCATCCAGGGCCGCGAAGATGCCGTTTTGCAGGCCGGACATGATGAGGAAGGCCGCCATGTACTGGGCCACCTTCTCCTGGATCACCTGCCAGCCGGCCAGCACCACCAGAACGGTCAGGAAGGCGTTAAGAATGATGAACAGCACGGAGATGCCGTCCACGCCCAGCTGGTACTTGATGTTGAAGCCGGGAATCCAGGGCGTGGTCTCGGTGAATTGCATGGCCGCGCTGTTCACGTCGAAGCCCGCGTACAGAGGAATCGTCACCAGGAAACCGGCGATGGCGGCCATCAGGGCAAGGCCGCGCGCCAGGGGTGCGTTGCGGTCCGATCCGGTGGCAAGCACCGCCAAGCCGCCGAAGATCGGCACCCAGATGGCCAGACTGAGCAAAGGAAGACCCGTCATCTCAACTATCCGTTCTTGTGCGCCCGGCGGGCGCCGTTAAAGTCCCGAAACCTGCAATGCCTGCCCCGGCCCTCAGCCGCGGTTGAACCAGAAGGTGAGCAGCACGAACACACCGATGATCATGGAGAAGGCGTACTGGTAGATGTAGCCCGACTGGAACAGGCGCGTGATCTGCGCCACCCAATAGACCACCTTGGCCGAGCCGTTCACCACCAGACCGTCGATCAGCCCCTGGTCGCCGCCCCGCCACAGGCCGCGGCCCACCAGGCGCGCGCCGCCGGCGAAGACCAGTTCGTTGATGCGGTCGAAGTAGTACTTGTTCTCCAGGATCTCGTACACCAGGCCGAACTTGGCGCGGATGGCCTCCGGCAATTCCGGACGCTTCAGGTAGAAGAACCACGCCAGCGCCACGCCCGCCAGGGCGAGCCAGAAAGGCGCCGTGACGAAGGCGTGCAGGGCCATGGCAAAGGCGCTCTTGAAGTGATGGGCCAGCTCGGCCATCACCGGATGCTGCTCCGAGACGAAGATGGCGCCCTTGAAGAAATCGCCGAACAGCATGGGCTGGATGGTCAGGTAGCCGATGACCACCGAGGGAATGGCCAGCAGGATCAGCGGCACGGTCACCACCCAGGGCGACTCGTGGGGCGCGCCGTGCAGGCCATGGCCATGGCCGCCATGGCCGTGCTCCTCATGGCCGTGGGCGCCGCCGCCGTGCTCCGCGTGCACGTGGAAGCGCTCCTTGCCGTGGAACACCAGGAAGTACATGCGGAAGGAGTAGAAGGCAGTGACGAATACGCCCGCCAGCACCGCGAAATAGGCGAAGCCGGCGCCGGGCAGATGGGACAGGGCCACCGCCTCAATGACGCTGTCCTTGGAATAGAAGCCCGACAGGAACGGCGTGCCGATCAGCGCCAGCGACCCCACCAGGGACGTGATCCAGGTGATGGGCATGTACTTGCGCAGCCCGCCCATGTTGCGAATATCCTGGTCGTGATGCATGCCGATGATCACGGAGCCGGCTGCCAGGAACAGCAGGGCCTTGAAGAAGGCATGGGTCATCAGGTGGAAGATCGCCACCGAGTAGGCCGAGGCGCCCAGGGCCACGGTCATGTAGCCCAGCTGGGACAGGGTCGAGTAGGCCACCACGCGCTTGATGTCGTTCTGGACGATGCCCAGGAAGCCCATGAACAGGGCGGTGATGGCGCCGATCACCATGACGAAGGACAGGGCGACGTCGGACAGCTCGAACAGCGGCGACATGCGCGACACCATGAAGATGCCTGCCGTCACCATGGTGGCGGCGTGGATCAGGGCCGAGATGGGCGTCGGGCCTTCCATCGAGTCAGGCAGCCACACATGCAGCGGTACCTGGGCCGACTTGCCCATGGCGCCGATGAACAGGCAGATGCAGATGATCGTTATCAGCGCCCAGGGCGCGCCCTGGAACAGCTCGACCTGAGTGGAGGCGAGCTTCTGCCCCTGGGCGAACACTTCCCCGTAGTTGAGGCTGCCGGTGTAGGCCGCGATCAGGCCGATGCCCAGCAGGAAGCCGAAGTCGCCCACCCGGTTCACCAGGAAGGCCTTGAGGTTGGCGAAGATCGCGCTCGGCCGGGTATACCAGAAGCCGATCAGCAGGTAGGACACCAGGCCCACAGCCTCCCAGCCGAAGAACAGCTGCAGGAAGTTGTTGGACATCACCAGCATCAGCATGGAGAAGGTGAACAGCGAGATGTAGCTGAAGAAGCGCTGGTAGCCCGGGTCGTCGTGCATGTAGCCGATGGTGTAGATATGCACCATGAGCGACACGAAGGTCACCACCAGCATCATGGTGGTCGTCAGGCTGTCGATCAGGAAGCCGACCTCGAACTTCAGGTCGCCGCTGGTGGCCCAGGTATAGACGGTGCCGTTGAAGACGTTGCCGGCGGCCACGTCCTGGTACACGAAGATGGATGCGACAAAGGACACCGCGACACCGAGGATCGTCACCCAGTGGGCGCCGGCCCGGCCAATGGCTTTGCCGAACAGGCCCGCGATGATGGCGCCGGCCAGGGGCGCAAGGGGAACCAGCAGGTAGAGTTTCTGCATCTCGGTCATCGATTTACCCCTGCAAGCTGTCGAGGTCGTCCACGTGGATCGTGCGCAGGTTGCGGAACAGCACGACCAGGATGGCGAGGCCGATTGCCGACTCGGCGGCGGCAACCGTCAGGATGAAGAAGACGAACACCTGTCCGCCCAGATCCCCCAGGTAGTGGGAAAAGGCGACGAAATTCATGTTCACCGACAAGAGCATCAGCTCGATCGCCATGAGCAGCACGATCAGGTTCTTGCGGTTGAGAAAGATGCCGATCACGGCGATCGAGAACAGGATCGCGCCGAGAACGAGGTAATGGGATAGGGACAGCATGGTTTTCTCCCTGACAGCCGGTCCGTTAATCCTTCTCGGCGGGCATCGACACCATGCGCACCCGCTCGCTGCGCTTCACCGCGATCTGCTCGGACGGATTCGTGTACTTGGTGTCCTTGCGCTTGCGCAGCGTCAGCGCCACGGCGGCGATGATGGCGACCAGCAGGATCACCGAGGCCAGTTCGAAGGAATAGACGTAATCCGTGTAGATGACGCGGCCCAGCTCCTTGGTATTGCTGTAGTCGGCGGGCCGGGGCGGCGGCGTGGGCAGGGCTTCGGCTCCGAAGTAGCGCCCGGTCAGCACCAGGGCCATTTCCGCCACCATGAGCACGGCCACCGGCAACCCCACCCACAGGTTGCTCCAGAAGCCCTGGCGCAGGCGCTCCAGGTTGATGTCGAGCATCATCACCACGAACAGGAACAGCACCATCACCGCGCCGATGTAGACCAGCACCAGCATGATGGCCAGGAACTCGGCGTGCAGCAGCAGCCACAGGCCGCCGGCGGTGAAGAAGGACAGCACCAGGTAGAGAACCCCATGCACCGGGTTGCGGGCGGTGATCACGCGCACGGCGGCGAACACCAGGACCGCCGACAGGAAGTAGAAAACGAAGGTCTTGAAGTCCATGCGCGTCACCGATATTTGGCGTCCGCTTCCCGGTCCCGGGCGATCTGCTCCTCGTAGCGGTCGCCGTTGGCCAGCAGCATCTGCTTGGTGTAGTACAGATCGCCGCGCTTCTCGCCGTGGTACTCCAGCACGCGGGTCTCGACGATGGCATCCACGGGGCATGCTTCCTCGCAGAAGCCGCAGAAGATGCACTTGGTCAGATCGATGTCGTAACGCGTGGTGCGGCGCGTGCCGTCCTCCCGCTGCTCCGACTCGATGGTGATGGCCATGGCCGGGCACACGGCCTCGCACAGCTTGCAGGCGATGCAGCGCTCTTCGCCGTTGGGGTAACGGCGCAGGGCGTGCAGGCCGCGAAAACGACCGCTCTGGGGCGTCTTTTCCTCGGGATACTGGATGGTGATCTTTGGCGCGAAGAAATAGCGCCCCGTCAGGGCCATCCCCTTGAGGAGTTCCTTGAGAAACAGGCTGTTCAGGAAATCTCTTGCACCCATGATGCTATTTCCAGATGTTCAGGGGCGACATCATCCACACACCGACCACCAGCACCCACACCAGGGTCAGCGGCACGAACACCTTCCAGCCCAGGCGCATGATCTGGTCGTAGCGGTAGCGCGGGAAGGTGGCGCGAATCCACAAGTACACGAACAGGAAGAAGGCAATCTTCAGTGCCAGCCAGAAGAAGCCGTCGGGCAGGAAACCCACCGGCGACAGCCAGCCGCCCAGGAACATGATCGACGCCAGGGTCGCGATGAGGATCATGTTGGCGTACTCGGCCAGGAAGAACAGCGCGAAGGTCATGCCCGAATACTCGATCATGTGGCCGGCAACGATTTCCGACTCGCCTTCCACCACGTCGAAGGGTGCGCGCGCCGTCTCCGCCACGCCGGAGATGAAGTAGACCAGCATCATGGGTAGCAGCGGCAGCCAGTTCCACGACAGGAAGCCCAGGCCCTTGTCGGCGAACCATCCGGTGCCCTGCTGGCGCACGATGTCGCTCAGGTTCAGGCTCTGGGACACCATGATCACCGACAGCAGACCGAAGCCCATGGCGATCTCGTAGGACACCATCTGCGCCGCCGAGCGCATGCTGCCGAGAAACGCGTACTTGGAGTTGGATGCCCAGCCGGCGATGATGATGCCATAAACGCCCATGGAGCCGATGGCCATCACGTAGAGCAGGCCGGCGTCGATGTTGGCCAGCACCCAGCCGTCGGCGAAGGGGATGACCGCCCACACCGCCAAGGCCGGCGCCATGCTCAGGATCGGCGCGAAGATGAACAACGCCTTGTCGGCGCTGCTGGGGACGATGACTTCCTTGAGCATCAGCTTGACGCCGTCGGCGATGGGCTGCAGCAGACCCAGGGGACCGACCCGGTTCGGTCCCAGGCGCACGTGCATGTAGGCGATGACCTTGCGCTCGGCATAGGTCAGGTAGGCCACGGCGAGCATCAGCGGCGCCAGGATCAGGACGATCTTGACCAGGGTCCATACCGCCGGCCAGGCCGGGCCGAAGAACTGCTCGAAGGGTTGTAGGATGGCATCCATCAGGCGCGCTCCACGCTCAGTTCACCCACCATGTCGCCCAGAGCCGCGGTCAGGGGATGGGCGGCGGCCACGCGCACGCAGCCGTCGGGCACCGTCTTGTCCAGAACCGCTTCCAGCACGGCCTCGCCCGCCCCCTGGCGCACCCGCACCCGGTCGCCGGCGGCCACGCCGCACTGGGCCAGGGTGGCGGCGCTCATGCGCGCCCGCGGCGGCTGCGCATCGGCGGTGCGCTGCAGGGCCGGGGCGCGGCGCACCAGAGCGTCGGCAAAGTAGATCGGCACCTCGGTGACGCGCTCCAGCCTGCCTGCGGCGGGTAGCCTCACCGACAGGCCGGCGACCGCGTTGGACAGGCGCTCGGCGACGAAGGCCGGCTTGTCGTCGCCCAGGATCTCGGAGCGCACCTGCTCCGAGCTGTCCTGCTCGAAGCCGGGCAGGTCCAGCAGGTTGCCCAGCACGCGCAGCACCTTCCAGGCCGGCCGCGCCTCGCCCAGGGGCTTGACCACGGCGTTGAAGCTCTGCACCCGCCCCTCGGTGTTGATGAAAGTGCCCGACGTCTCGGTGAACGGCGCGATGGGCAGGATCACGTGGGCATACTCGCTGGCCCGGGACTTGAACGGCGACAGCGCCACCACCAGGTCGGCGCCCCTGAGGGCGGCCAGGGCCTGCTGCGGGTTGTGGCAGTCGAGCTCGGCTTCCGCGTTCAGCACGAAATAGGCCTTGCGCGGCTGCTCCAGCATGGCGCGGGCATTGAGGCCGCCGCTTCCGGGCAAGGCCCCGGCGATGTAGCCGCCCACGCCATTGGCCGCTTCGCCCAGGTAGCCGAAGCGCACCCCGGTGAGGCGCGCCAGTTCCTGGGCCAGGGCATGCAAGGTCGATGCGGCCGGATGCTGCTGGGCCAGGTTGCCCAGGAACACAGCGCCGTGCTCCCCGGAGGCGAGGCTCTCGGCCATGCGGCGCGCCGCGTCGGACACCTGCACGGCGGCCAGGGGGCCGGCCAGGCCGGCGTCGAGCGAGGTCCCCTTCAGCTCCGCGGCCGCTTTCACCACCTGGGCGAGCGCAGCGGGAAGCTGCGACGGCGCGACAATCGCCTTGGCATGCAGACTGACGAGCAGGTCATCGTCCGTGGCATGGATGACGCTGATCTGGGCGCGCCGCTTGGCCGCCTGGCGCAGGCGCAGGGCCAGCAGCGGATGGTCCTTGCGCAGGAAGCTGCCCACCACCAGGACCCGGTCCAGGCGCGACACTTCGGCGATCTTCATGCCCAGCCAGGGTGCGCCCGCAAGCTTGCCGTCCAGGGTGAAATCACTCTGGCGCAGGCGGAAATCCACGTTGTCGCTGCCCAGGCCGCGCATCAGCTTCTGCAGCAGATAGAGCTCTTCCAGGGTGGCGTGGGGCGAGGCCAGCGCCCCCACGGCGGCGGCGCCATGGGAGGCCATGACGCGCTTGAGATCGGTGGCGACGAATTCCAGCGCCGCCTGCCATTCCACTTCACGCCATTCGCCGCACTGCTTGAGCAGGGGCTTGGTGAGGCGTTCCTCGGAGTTCAGCCCTTCGTAAGAGAAGCGGTCCTTGTCCGAGAGCCAGCACTCGTTCACCTCTTCGTTTTCGAGGGGCAGGACACGATAGACCTTGTTGAGCTTCACCTGCACCGCCAGGTTGGAGCCCAGCCCGTCGTGGGGGCTCACGGAGCGGCGGCGCGCCAGCTCCCAGGTACGCGCGGAGAAGCGGAACGGCTTGGACGTGAGCGCGCCCACCGGGCACAGGTCGATGACATTGCCCGACAGCTCCGAATTCACCGTCTTCTCGATGAAGGGCATGATCTCCGCATGCTCGCCGCGGAACGCCTGGCCGATTTCCATGTGGCCGGCGATTTCCTGGGTGAAGCGCACGCAGCGCGTGCAGTGGATGCAGCGCGTCATGTCGGTGGCGATGAGCGGCCCCATGTCCTTGTTGGTCACCACGCGCTTCTCTTCCTGGTAGCGCGAGGCCGGCGCACCGTAGCCCACCGACAGGTCCTGCAGCTGGCATTCGCCGCCCTGGTCGCAAATGGGGCAGTCCAGGGGATGGTTGATCAGCAGGAACTCCATCACCCCCTTCTGGGCCTTCACCGCGGCTTCCGAATGGGTCCACACCTTCATGCCGTTGGTCACCGGCGTGGCACAGGCGGGCAGCGGCTTGGGCGCCTTCTCCACCTGCACCAGGCACATGCGGCAGTTGGCGGCGATGGACAGCTTCTTGTGATAGCAGAAATGGGGAATGAAGGCGCCGATCTTGTTGGCGGCATCCATGATGGTGCTGCCGTCGGGCACCTGGATCTGCTGGCCGTCGATTTCGATTTCTAGCATGTGGTTTCCGCTACGAAGAACCCGCTGCCCGCGCGCTGCACGTCTACCGGCACCAGGCACTTCTTGTGCTCAATGTGATATTCGAATTCGGAAGCGAAATGCTTGATGAAGCTCCTCACCGGCAGCGAGGCGGCATCGCCCAGGGCGCAGATGGTGCGGCCCATGATGTTCTCGGTGACGCTGTTGAGCAGATCCAGGTCCTCCCTGCGCCCCTGCCCGGTCTCGATGCGATGCACCACACGGTACAGCCAGCCGGTGCCTTCACGGCAGGGCGTGCACTGGCCGCAGGACTCCTCGAAGTAGAAGTAGGACAGCCGCTCCAGTGCCTTCACCATGCAGGTCGTCTCGTCCATGACGATGACCGCACCCGAGCCCAGCATGGAACCCGCCTTGGCGATGGCGTCGTAGTCCATGGTGCAGGCCATCATGATGTCGGCGGGCAGCACCGGTGCCGACGAGCCGCCCGGAATCACCGCCTTCAGCTTGCGCCCGCCGCGCATGCCGCCCGCCATTTCCAGCAGCTCGGGGAAGGGCGTACCCAGCGGGATCTCGTAATTGCCGGGCTTGTTCACGTGCCCCGACACGGAAAACATCTTGGTGCCGCCGTTGTTGGGCTTGCCCAGCTCCAGGAACTTTTCGCCGCCCTCGCGGATGATGTAGGGCACCGAGGCGAAGGTCTCGGTGTTGTTGATGGTGGTGGGCTTGCCGTAAAGGCCGTAGCTCGCCGGGAATGGCGGCTTGAAGCGCGGCTGGCCCTTCTTGCCCTCGATGGACTCCAGCAGCGCGGTCTCTTCGCCGCAGATGTAGGCGCCGTAGCCGTGGTGGGCAAACAGCTCGAAGTCGAAGCCCGAGCCCAGGATGTTCTTGCCCAGGAAGCCCGCGTGGCGCGCCTCGTCCAGCGCCTCCTCGAAGCGCTTGTAGATGTCCCAGATCTCGCCGTGGATGTAGTTGTAGCCCCGCTGACAGCCCATGGCATAGCCGGCGATGATCATGCCTTCGATGACGCTGTGGGGATTCCAGCGCAGGATGTCCCGGTCCTTGAAGGTGCCCGGCTCACCCTCGTCGGAGTTGCACACCACGTACTTGTCGCCGGGAAACTGGCGCGGCATGAAGCTCCACTTGAGGCCGGTAGGGAAGCCGGCGCCGCCGCGGCCGCGCAGGCCCGACTTCTTGACCTCGTTCACCACGTTCTCGGGCGGGACCTTCTCCCGGAGGATCTTCTTTAGCGCCTCGTAGCCGCCGCGCTTCACGTACTCGGCCAGCCGCCAGCCGCTCTCGCCGGTGGTGCCCCCCATCACGACTTGCACGCTCATCACTTGCACTCCGCCAGCAGCTGGTCGATTTTTTCCGGCTGCATGAAGCTGCACATGCGCACGTTGTTCACCAGCAGCACCGGCGCGTCGCCACAGGCGCCCATGCACTCGCCCTCCTTCAGGGTGAACTTGCCGTCCGCCGTGGTCTCGTTGAAGCCGATGCCCAGCTTCTCCTTGAGATATTCAGCCGCATGCACGCCGCCCGACAGGGCACAGGGCAGGTTGGTGCATACCGTGATCTTGTACTTGCCCACGGGCGCCAGATCGTACATGTTGTAGAAGGTGGCGACCTCGTATACCGCGATGGCCGGCATGCCCAGGTAGTGGGCGACGAACTCCATGGTCTCGGTGGACAGCCAGCCCTTTTCCATCTGGGCGATGGCGAGAGCCGCCATCACCGCCGACTGCTTCTGGTCGGGCGGATACTTGGCGATCTCCCGGTCGATTTTCTTCAGTGCGTCTTCGCTCAGCATTTCGAGCTCACTATCGGTCAATTTCGCCGAACACCACGTCCATGGTGCCGATGATGGCCACGGCGTCGGCGATCATGTGCCCCTTCGACATCTCGTCCATGGCGGCGAGATGGGCGAATCCCGGCGCCCGCAGCTTCATGCGGTAGGGCTTGTTGGCGCCGTCGGAAATCAGATACACGCCGAACTCGCCCTTGGGATGCTCGACGGCGGCATAGGCCTCGCCCTCGGGCACGTGGATGCCCTCGGTGAAGAGCTTGAAATGGTGGATCAGCTCTTCCATGTTGGCCTTCATGCGCTCCCGCGGCGGCGGCGCCACCTTGTAGTTGTCGGTGATCACCGGCCCCGGATTCTTGCGCAGCCAATCCACGCACTGCTTGATGATGCGGTTGGACTGGCGCATCTCCTCGATGCGCACCAGGTAGCGGTCGTAGCAGTCGCCATTCACACCGACGGGGATATCGAACTCCAGCCGGTCATACACCTCGTAGGGCTGCTTCTTGCGCAGATCCCACTCGACTCCGGAGCCGCGCAGCATGGGGCCGGTGAAGCCCAGCGCCAGGGCACGCTCGGGCGACACCACCCCCACGCCCACGGTGCGCTGCTTCCAGATGCGGTTATCGGTGAGCAGCGTCTCGTACTCGTCCACGTAGCGCGGGAAGCGGTTGGTGAAGTCCTCGATGAAATCCAGCACCGAGCCCTGGCGCGCCTCGTTGAGCAGGCGCACCGTCTCGGCGTTCTTGTAGGGCGACACCTCGTATTGGGGCATGCGGTCCGGCAGGTCGCGGTACACCCCGCCCGGCCGGTAGTAGGCCGCATGCATGCGCGCGCCGGACACCGCCTCGTACACGTCCATGAGGTCTTCGCGCTCGCGGAAGGTGTAGAGCACCATGGCCATGGCGCCGATGTCCAGGGCATGGGTGCCGATGTTCAGCAGGTGGTTCAGGATGCGCGTGATCTCGTCGAACATGACGCGGATGTACTGGGCGCGCAGGGGCACCTCCACGCCCAGCAGCTTCTCGATTGCCATGACATAGGCGTGCTCGTTGCACATCATCGAGACGTAGTCGAGCCGGTCCATGTAGGGCACCGACTGGATCCAGGTCTTCTGCTCCGCCAGCTTCTCCGTGGCGCGATGCAGCAGGCCGATGTGAGGGTCGGCGCGCTGGATCACCTCGCCGTCCAGTTCCAGCACCAGGCGCAGAACGCCGTGGGCGGCGGGATGCTGCGGTCCAAAATTGAGCGTGTAGTTGCGAATCTCGGCCATGATCTAACGGACCTCTTCGAACCCAGTAGGCGCGGCGTGGCGACGACGCAGCTCAATTTCGGCGCAGGCTAACGTCGGCGCAGCCGACGTTAAGCGCGCAGCGCGGCCGAAGCCAAAATTGAGGGTGTAGTTCTTGATCTCAGCCATGGCCGACGTCTCCGTAATGCTCTTCGCGCACGATGCGCGGCGTGACCTCGCGCGGCTCGATGGTCACCGGCTGATAGACGACGCGGCCCTGATCCGGGTCGTAGCGCATCTCCACGTAGCCGGAAATCGGGAAATCCTTGCGGAACGGATGGCCGACGAAACCGTAGTCGGTGAGAATGCGGCGCAGATCGTTATGGCCGGAGAACATGATGCCGAAGAGATCGAAGGCCTCGCGTTCGTACCAGTTCGCCGAGGGCCACACGCCGATCACGGAATCCAGCACAGGGAATTCATCGTCCGGCGCGAATACGCGCAGGCGCAGCCGCCAGTTCCTGGTGACTGACAGCAGGTGGCTGACGACGGCGAAGCGCTTGCCCTCCCAGGTGCCGTCGCCGTAGGTGGAATAATCCACGCCGCACAGGTCAATCAATTCCTCGAAGCGCAATTCCGGGTCGTCGCGCAGCGTGGTAGCGACGGCGAGATAGTCGCTGGCATCCACCTCGATGGTGACCTCACCCAGCGCGGTCTTGAGGCTCTTGATGCGGCTGCCCAGGGCGTTGTGCAAATTTTGGCAAAGCGTGTCCAGCTTGGCGCTCATGTCTGTACCCGATCCCGTCAGCGGGCAATGGTGTTGGTGCGCTTGATCTTGTTCTGCAACTGGATGATGCCGTAGATCAGCGCCTCGGCCGTCGGCGGACACCCGGGCACGTAGATATCCACCGGCACGATGCGGTCGCAGCCGCGCACCACGGAGTAGGAGTAGTGGTAATAGCCGCCGCCATTGGCGCAGGAACCCATGGAGATTACCCAGCGGGGCTCGGACATCTGGTCGTACACCTTGCGCAGCGCCGGCGCCATCTTGTTGCACAAGGTGCCGGCAACGATCATCACGTCCGACTGGCGCGGGCTGGGGCGGAAGAAAATGCCGAAACGGTCCAGGTCATAGCGCGAACAGCCGGCGTGGATCATTTCCACGGCACAGCAGGCGAGGCCGAAGGTCATCGGCCACATGGAGCCCGTGCGCGTCCAGTTGATCAGTTTGTCCAGGGAGGTGGTGACGAAACCCTCCTGCAGTACGCCCTCAATACTCACCGTTTACTCCCAATCAAGCGCGCCCTTGGCCCATGCATAGATGTAGCCGACCACGAGAATGCCGACGAAGACGAACATCTCGATAAAACCAAACCAGCGCAGAGTTTCGATACCGAGGAATTCCTTGATGATGGTCGCCCAGGGGAAGAGGAAGGCGATTTCCAGATCGAACAGGATGAAGATGATGGCGAGCAGGTAATAGCGCACATCGAACTTCATGCGCGCGTCTTCGAAGGCCTCGAAGCCGCATTCGTAAGGGGAAAGCTTTTCGCTGTCGGGGCGCCGCGGGCCCATCACCCAGCCGAGGAGAATTGGCACGCACCCGAAGGCGAGGCCAACGAGCACGAACAGGAGGATCGGGAAATAATTTTCCAACATAATCTATCGCTGCCTTCGCTGTTATGCCTGTCGCGGCCACGGCCGCGACCCCGTTCCCTGAGCTGTGGAAACCGGTTATGTATTCTGGTGCCGACGGTGAGACTCGAACTCACACGGCTTTCGCCACCGCCCCCTCAAGACGGCGTGTCTACCAATTTCACCACGTCGGCGCGGGTACCAGCGGACCAGCCCAGTGCCACCTGCACTGAACTGCGTCAGCCGCCTGGCAGCGCGGGCGGTATTATACCTTTTCGCGCTGCACAAATACCGTTACTTTGGAATTTCTTTCGCCTTGGAATCTGTTCCTGCGGCTGCTGGCGCTGGCGCCGCTTCGGTCTTCTCTTTAGCGGGCACAGAAGGCGCCGCCGGTTGGGTTTTCACGGTATCCATTACGCTGCCCGGCGCCGCCGGACGGTTCGATGCGAGGTAGCTCAGGCCGAGACTGGTGAGGAAGAACACGGTGGCCAGGATCGCGGTGGTGCGGCTCAGGAAGTTGGCCGACCCGGACGCGCCGAACAGGCTGCCGGAGGCACCGCTGCCGAACGCGGCGCCCATGTCGGCGCCCTTGCCGTGCTGCAGCAGCACGAGGCCAATCACCGCGACGCCTACCAGGATATGCAGCGTCAGCACCAGGGGAAACAGGAATTCCATTTATCTCGATCCGTAATTTTGCCGGCGCCCTCAGGCCGCCCCGGGCGATGTATTCATTTCAGGCAGCGGCTCCGCAGATCGCCGCGAAATCGGCCGCCACCAGGGAGGCGCCGCCGATCAGGCCGCCGTCTATGTCCGCCATGGCAAACAACTCCGCCGCGTTCTGCGGCTTGACGCTGCCGCCGTAGAGAATGCGCAGACCCTGGGCCACCGCCGCATCATACCCGGCGACCAAACCCCGGATGAAAGCATGCACCTCCTGCGCCTGCTGCGGCGTGGCGGTGCGCCCGGTGCCGATGGCCCACACCGGCTCGTAGGCCACTACGGCCTGTCCCAGGGACGCCGCCCCCGCGGCGCTGATCACCGCCTGCAACTGGCGCACCACGACCGCTTCCGTTACGCCGGCCTCCCGCTCGGCGAGGGTTTCACCAACGCACAGTATCGGCGTCAGACCGACCTTGACTGCCGCCAGGAACTTGGCCGCGACCACCGCGTCGCTCTCGCCGCACAGGCTGCGGCGCTCGGAATGCCCGACGATGACATAGCGGCAGGCGAAGTCGAGCAGCATGGCGGCGCTGACTTCACCGGTATAGGCGCCCTGCCCGTGTTCGCTGACCGTCTGGGCTCCCCAGGCGATCGGCGTGGCCTCCAGCATCTCGCGCGCTTGGGCCAGGTAGGGGAACGGCACGCAGACGGCCACCTCACAATCCAGGACGGCTACGGCAGGAATCACCTCGCGCAGCAAGGCGCGATTGGCAGCCAGGCTGCCGTGCATTTTCCAGTTGCCTGCGACCAGTTTGCGACGCATGGGGTCTCGCACCGATAAAACCTTTTAATTTTATCGTGTATCGCGGCCATGGGTCAATGAAATCGCAGGCCGGCGCTGCGCGCCTCAACGCGGGCTGCGCCCGCGTTAGCCTGCGCCGCTACATCACGGGCCGGTTCAGCCGATGATGTAGTGGCTCCGGCCGGCGCTGCGCGCCTTAACGCGGGCTGCGCCCGCGTTAGCCTGCGCCGCTACATCACGGGCCGGTTCAGCCGAACCGGCCC
>JBMOQT010000028.1:0-20961 GCA_049320945.1 Pseudomonadota bacterium | reverse complement strand
CGCGTGTTGTTCAACGACCCGGCGAGCGGCGTCATGCGCCATGCCGATGCCGGCTACGAGGAGGCCATCGCCACGGCCCAGGAGATCGGCCTGCGGCTGCCGATGGGGCGGGAAAAATGACGCACCTCGCAACGCCGCTCCCCCCTTTGCAAAAGGGGGGCCGGGGGGGGATTTACGGGCGGCTGCGGCACGATGCGGCCGAGAAATCCCCCTCATTCCCCCTTTTTCAAAGGGGGACGTGCCGCACTTGGACCGGAGTGATGACCATGCAACCCTGGGACTTCCTCATCCGCAACGTCCACCTCGCCACCTTCGCCGACACCTCGCCCTATGGCGAGGTGCGCGACGGGGCGCTGGCGGTGCGCGCCGGCCGCATCGCCTGGCTGGGCCCCGCGCGCGACCTGCCCTCCGGCGAGGCACAGCGGGAGATCGACGGCGAGGGCGGCTGGCTGCTGCCCGGCCTCATCGACTGCCACACCCACCTGGTCTACGCCGGCAACCGCGCCCACGAGTTCGAGCTGCGCCTGCAGGGGGCGAGCTACGAGGACATCGCCCGGGCCGGCGGCGGCATCCGCGCCACCGTCGCCGCCACCCGCGGCGCGGACGAGGCACGCCTGCTCGCCGAGAGCCGGCCGCGCCTGGCGCGCCTCATGGCCGACGGCGTCACCACGGTGGAGGTCAAGTCCGGCTACGGCCTGGAGCTGGAGGCCGAGCGGCGCCTGCTGCGCGCCGCGCGCCGCCTGGGCGAGACCCTGCCGGTGCGGGTGACGACGACCTTTCTCGGCGCCCATGCCCTGCCGCCCGAGTACCAGGGCCGCGCCGACGACTACATCGAGCAGGTGTGCCAAGGGATGCTGCCCGCCCTCCAGGCTGAGGGGCTGGTGGATGCGGTGGACGCCTTCTGCGAGACCATAGGCTTCACCCCCGCCCAAACGCGCCGCGTGTTCCAGGCGGCGCGCGCCCTGGGTCTGCCGGTCAAGCTGCACGCCGAGCAGCTCTCGGACCGCGGCGGTGCGGCGCTCGCCGCCAGCTTCCGCGGCCTGTCGGCGGACCACCTGGAGCACCTGTCCCGGGAGGGGGCGGCGGCGATGGCGCAGGCGGGCACGGTGGCGGTGCTGCTGCCCGGGGCCTTCTATTTCCTGCGCGAGACCCGCCTGCCGCCGGTGGACCTGCTGCGTGAGCTGGGCGTACCCATGGCCGTCGCCAGCGACTGCAACCCCGGCACCTCGCCCCTCACCTCCCTGCTGCTGGCCCTCAACATGGCCTGCACCCTGTTCCGCCTGACACCCGCCGAGGCCCTGGCGGGGGTCACGCGCAACGCAGCCCGCGCGCTCGGGCTTCTCCATGACATTGGCACACTGGAAGCGGGCAAGCGCGCCGATCTCAGCCTGTGGCAAGTGGAGCGGCCGGCGGAATTGTGCTACCACCTGGGCTACAACCCGCTGTGCCTGCGGGTATTCGACGGAGAACCAAGCCATGTACCGGGAAGCTAACATGAACGCCTGGCAGGGCCGCCGCGACGAGTCCGAGGGCGGTCGGGCGCTGCGCTGGCACCAGCAGGTGCAGCCCCTGCGGCCGGGCGCGCCTCCGGGCGTGGCCCTGCTCGGTTTCGCCTGCGACGCCGGCGTGCGCCGCAACCAGGGCCGCCCCGGCGCCGAGGAAGGTCCGGCCGCCCTGCGCCGGGCGCTGGCCAACCTGGCCTGGCACCAGGCGCGGCCGGTCTATGACGCCGGCGACGTGAGCTGCGCCGGCGACGAGCTGGAAGCGGCCCAGGCCGCCTATGGCGAGCGCATCGCCGCCCTGCTCCGGGACGGCCACCTGCCGCTGGGGCTGGGCGGCGGCCACGAGATCGCCTGGGCCGCCTGGCAGGGGCTGGCGGCGGCCGCGCAACGGCAGGCCCACCGGCCGCGCATCGGCATTCTCAACCTGGATGCCCACTTCGACCTGCGCGCCGCGCCCGCCGGCAATTCGGGCACGCCTTTCCGCCAGATCGCCGAGGACTGCGCCGCCCGCGGCTGGGACTTCCGCTACTGCGTGCTGGGCATCGCCCAGCCGGCCAACACCGCCGCCCTGTTCGTCCGGGCGCGCGATCTGGGCGTCATGTTCCGGCTGGATGAGGAGATGCGCCCGGAGAACCTGGACGCGGTGGAAGCCGACCTGCACGTGTTCCTGGCGGACCTGGACTGGCTCTACCTCACCGTGTGTCTGGACGTGCTGCCCGCCGCCGCCCTCCCGGGCGTGAGTGCACCCGCGGCGATGGGCGTGGCGCCGGAAGTGGTGGAGCGCATGGTCCAGGTGGCCCAGGCCAGCGGCAAGATCCGCCTCGCCGACGTCGCCGAGCTCAATCCCCGCTTCGACATCGATAACCGCAGCGCCCGCCTCGCCGCGCGGCTGGTGTGGCGGCTGGCGCGGTAGCGGGGAAGCGGCTCAACCTCTGGCGTTGGGAAAGAACAACTGCTCCCCGCCGATCCTGTAGTCGGCGATCGCCTGCTGTCCCTGGGGCGAAATCAGCCAATCCACGAACTGCTGCCCCCACTCCTTCTTCACGTGGGGATGGCGGGCAGGATTGACCAGGATGACGCCGTACTGGTTGAACAGGCGCGCATCGCCCTGGAGCAGGATGGCGAGCTCGCCCCGGTTCTTGAAGGACAGCCAGGTGCCCCGGTCGGCCAGGATGTAGGCGCCCATGGAGGCCGCGGTGTTCAGCGCCGGCCCCATGCCCGAGCCGGTATCCCGGTACCACGGCCCCTTGGCCTTGCCCAGGTCGACGCCCGCCGCCTGCCACAGGCGCAGCTCGGCGGCGTGGGTGCCGCTGCGATCGCCGCGGGAGACGAAGGGCGCCCTGGCCGCCTCGATGCGGCGCAATGCCTCCAGCACGTCCTGGGCGCCGGCCACCTTGGCCGGATCGCTCTTCGGCCCCACCAGCACGAAGTCGTTGTACATGACCGGGAAACGCTTCAACCCATAGCCCTCGGCGACGAATTTCTCCTCGGCCGCCGGGTCGTGTACGAATACCACGTCGGCATCGCCCCGGCGCGCCATGTCCAGGGCCTGGCCGGTGCCCAGGGCCACCACCCGTACCCGGACGCCGGTCTTCTGTTCGAACCGGGGCAGCAGGTGCTTGAACAGGCCCGACTGTTCGGTGGACGTGGTGGACGCCACGACGATGAATTTGTCCTGCGCCCGCACTCCCGTAGCAGCGAGCATGGTCGCCCCCAGGGCCAGGGCCAGCAGGCTTCTGCGTGTCAAAACCAAGGCAGTTCTCCTTTCATGAAAGCGGCGGCCTCGGCCGAGCGCGGCTGCCGGAAAAACTCCTCCGCCGGGGTGTGCTCGACGACGCGGCCCCGGTGAAGAAAGACGATCTCGTCCGCCAGGCGCCGCGCCTGGCCCAGGTTGTGGGTGGTCATGATGATCTTGGCGCCGCCCAGGGCGATGTCGGCGATCACGTCCTCCACTTCGCGCGTGGCGGTGGGGTCCAGGTTCGCGGTGGGCTCGTCCAGGAACAGCACCTTGGGTTCCAGGGCCCAGGCCCGGGCCAGGGCGAGGCGCTGCTGCTCGCCGCCAGACAGCACGCGCGCGGGGCGCGCCGCCAGATGCTGCAGCCCGACGCGCGCCAGCGCCGCGCCGGCACGGGACAGGCGCTCGTCGTGCCCCACGCCGGCAAGCTTGAGGCCGTAGGCCACGTTCTTCAGGGCGGAGGTGCGCAGCATCACCGGCCGCTGGAACACCATGGCCTGCTCCCGCGGCCGCTCCGGCCGGCCGCCCCAGGTGATGCTCCCGCCGGTGGGCTCCAGCAGGCCGTGCATCAGGCGCATGAGCACGCTCTTGCCGGCGCCGTTGGCGCCCAGGATCACCGTGCGCCGCTCGCCGTCGATGGCCAACGACACCCGGTCGATGATGGGTGTGCCGTGGGACTCGAAGGACAGCTCCCGCAGCTCCAGCGGGAACAGCTCCGCCGCTGTTGCAGCTAACCGTAGTGTCGGGTGGCCCATTGCTTTGTCATGTAGGCGGCGGCGTTCAGCAGCAGCACCAGGGCGATGAGGATCAGGCCCAGGGCCAGCGCCAGGGGCAGGTCGCCCTTGCTGGTTTCCAGGGCGATGGTGGTGGTCATGACGCGGGTCACGCCGTCGATGTTGCCACCCACGATCATCACCGCCCCCACTTCCGCCGCGGCGCGGCCGAAGCCCGCCAGCACGGCGGTGAATAGCGAAAAGCGCGTATCCCACAACAGGGTCAGGGCGGCGCGCCAGTCGGAAGCGCCGAGGGAACGCAGCTGCTCCTTGTGCTCGCGCCAGGCGTCCTCCACCACCTGTCGCCCCAGGGAGGCGATGATGGGCGTGATCAGGATGGCCTGGGCGATGATCATGGCCGCGGGCGTGAACAGCAGGCCGGCTTCGCCCAGGGGGCCGGAGCGCGACAGCAGCAGATACACCAGCAGGCCCACCACCACGGGCGGCAGGCCCATGAGGCCGTTGAGGATCACGGTCAGGGTCTGCTGGCCGCGGAACCGTCCCACGGCGATGGCCGCGCCCAGGGGCAGGCCGACAACGGTGGCGATGAGCACGGCGGTCAGGCTCACCTTGAGGCTCAACAGCACGATGGCAATCAGCTGGTGATCGAAGGAGGCGACCAGGGCCAGTGCGGTGGCGAAGCTCTGGGACAGGGTATCCACGAAAGGAACGAACGGGCCGTCAGTCCACGCCGACCATGACGTTGTCGGTCTTGATCACGGCGTAGGCCGTATTGCCCTCCTTCAGCCCGAGCGCGTGGACGGCGGCGGTGGTGATCTGGGCCACCACCTCTACGCCGGGGGCGATTTCGATCACCACTTCGCTGTTGATGGCGCCATGGCTGATCTTCCTGACCGTACCCTTGAATTGATTGCGCGCGCTGATTCTCATCGTGAGCCTCCTTCCAAGTGAAGTGGAATACACATCTTCATCGCCAAACGACATTAACGTCGTCGTCCCGCCGAGTGTCAAATATGTCTAATATTGCCGATTATGGAAATCGCCCCTTTTCTCGCCTGGCGCTTCGGCGCCGGCTCGCCGCCGCCCGAGGAAGCCCGCCTCCTCGCCCTGCTCGACGACATCGCCCGTCATGGCTCCATCGCCGCGGCGGCGCGCCGCCAGGGCCTGTCCTACCGCCATGCCTGGGGACTGATCGAGAAATGGCAAAGCGTATTCGGCCGCCCCCTGCTGGCGGCCACGCGCGGCAGCGGCTCGGAGCCGTCGGCCTTCGCCCGGCGCCTGCTGGAGCTGGACCGGCGCCTGGCGGCCCAGCTGGCGCCGCGCCTGCAGGCGGCGGGTGAGGAGATGCGCCGGCTCCTGGCGGAAGAGGAGCAGCCGCGGGCCGTGCGCCTGGCCCTTGCCGCCAGCCACGACCTAGCCCTGGTCAAGCTGCAGGAGCTGATGCAGGCGGACGGCCACGCCGTCGACCTGCAATTCCGCGGCAGCGTGGAAAGCCTGGAGCTGCTGGCGCGCGGCGCCTGCGACGCGGCCGGCTTCCATTGTCCCGAGGGGGACCTGGGCCGGCGCATATGGACCGAATACCGCAAGCACCTGCGGCCGCGCAAGCATGTGCTGCTGCCCCTGGGCCGGCGCGTGCAGGGCCTGATGGTGCAGCCGGGCAACCCCAGGAAGCTGCGCAGCGTGGCCGATCTGGCACGCCGCAACGTGCGTTTCCTCAACCGCCAGCCGGGCGCCGGCACGCGCCTGCTGCTGGACCTGCTGCTCGCGCGCCAGGGCATCGATGTCCACCGCATCCGCGGTTACGCTTCCGAGGAACATACCCACGCGGCGGTCGCCGCCCTGGTGGCCGGCGGCGAAGCGGACGTGGCCCTGGGCATCGAGGCGGCGGCACGGCGCTTCGGCCTGGATTTCGTGCCCCTGGTGCCCGAGGACTATTTCCTGGCGCTGCCGCGGAGCCGCCTCCAGGAGGCGCCGCTGGCGGCGCTGCGCGCCTATGTCGCGGGCGCTGCCTTCGGCGCCGCCCTGGGCAGCCTGCCGGGCTACGCGCCCCTGCCTACGGAGCTCTCGCCCGTGGGCGCGGCGCCGCCGGGCTTCGGACGCGCGCGGCTCAGGAGTAGGTGAAGAAGCCCCGGCCGGTCTTGCGGCCGAGATAGCCCGCTTCGACCATTTCCACCAGCAGCGGCGCCGGACGGTACTTGGGATCCTTGAAGCCCTCGAACAGCACGTTCATCACCGCCAGCTCCACGTCCAGGCCGATCATGTCGCACAGGGCCAGGGGGCCGATGGGATGGTTGGCGCCCAGCTTCATGGCCTCGTCGATCTGCTCGGCGCTGGCCAGGCCTTCGGCCAGGGCGTAGATGGCCTCGTTGATCATGGGGCACAGCATGCGGTTCACCACGAAACCCGGGCTGTTCCTCACCTGCACCGGCGTCTTGCCGATCTTCCTGGACACCGCTTCCACCGCGGCATAAGTGGTGTCGGAGGTCTGCAGGCCGCGGATCAGCTCGATCAGCTGCATCACCGGCACCGGGTTGAAGAAGTGCATGCCGATCACCCGGTCGGGCCGCTTGGTCGCCGCAGCCAGCTTGGTGATGGAGATGGATGAGGTGTTGCTGGCGAGCACCGTCTCCGCCGGCGCCAGGCTGTCCAGCTGGCGGAAGATCTTGAGCTTGAGCTCCAGGTTCTCGGTGGCCGCCTCCACGATCAGGTCGCAATCCTTGAGCGCCGCCACGTCGCTGGCGGTCTTGACGCGCCCCATGGCCGCCGCCTTCTCGTCGGCCGTCATCTTGTCCTTCTTGATCAGCCGGTCCAGGCTGGCCGAGATGGTGGCTACCCCCTTCTGCAGCGCGGCCTCCGCCACGTCGGTCATGGTGACGTCGTAGCCTGCGACGGCAAAGGCCTGGGTGATGCCGTTGCCCATGGTGCCGGCGCCCACGACGCCGATTTTCTTGAATTCCATTGCTTCACCTTTTAGTCGGATTAACAAACTGCCAAGACACGCCCCATCCCGGAATCTCCCCGCTGGGGAGCACGACGCTCCCCTCCCCCGCCTGCGGGGGAGGGGTTGGGGGAGAGGGCAGAGCCCCCGAGTTCCTGGCAAAAAACCGGTCGACCCTGAGCGAACAGGGGGCTCTCCCGGCGGGCGATACTTTAACCGAAGCGTCCAGCTCGCGGGCAAACCCGCTACCTTTCCCAGCCCTGCACCCGCTCCACGGCGCGCCGCCACTTGTCCATGAGTACGCCCGCCTGGTCGCGCCCCATGCGCGGCTCGAAGCGCCGCTCGGCGCGCCACTGGGCGGCGATCTCGTCCACGTCCCGCCACACGCCGGCGGCCAGTCCCGCCAGGTAGGCGGCGCCCAGGGCGGTGGTCTCCAGCACCCGCGGGCGCACCACAGGCACCCCCAGGAGGTCGGCCTGGAACTGCAGCAGCAAATCGTTGGCGGCGGCGCCGCCGTCCGCCCGCAGCTCGGCCAGGGCGCAGCCGGCATCGGCCTCCATGGCGGCGAGCAGTTCCGCCGACTGGTAGGCGATGGACTCCACGGCAGCCCGGGCGATGTGGGCCGCGGTGGTGGCCCGCGTCAGGCCGAACATGGCGCCGCGGGCGTAGGGGTCCCAATGGGGGGAGCCCAGGCCGGTGAAGGCCGGCACGAAGTACACGCCGCCGCTGTCGGGCACGGAGGTGGCCAGCGCCTCCACGTCCTCCGACCGGCGAATGATGCCCAGGCCGTCGCGCAGCCATTGCACCACGGCGCCGGCGATGAACACGCTGCCTTCCAGGGCGTAGCGCGGCGCACCGGCCAGTTGGGCGGCGCAGGTGGTGAGCAGGCCGTGGCTTGATGGACGGGCTTCCGCCCCGGTCTGCATGAGCATGAAGCAGCCGGTGCCATAGGTGTTCTTGGCCATGCCAGGCCAGTGGCACGCCTGGCCGAACAGGGCAGCCTGCTGGTCGCCGGCGATGCCGCCGATCAGCACCGGCGCTCCGAACAGCTCCGGGTCGGTCTCGCCGTAGCGCCAGCTGGAGGGCAGCACCTCAGGCATCAGGGCGCGGGGGATGCCCAGGAGGCCCAGCAGTTCGTCGTCCCAAGTATTGCGATGGATGTCGAACAGCAGGGTGCGCGAGGCGTTGCTGATGTCGGTCACATGCAGCCGCCCGCCCGTGAGCTGCCACACCAGCCAGGTGTCCACGGTGCCGAAGGCCAGTTCGCCGCGCTCGGCCCGGGTGCGGGCACCCGGCACGTGCTCCAGTATCCACGCCAGCTTGGTGCCGGAGAAATAGGGGTCCAGGACCAGGCCGGTCCGGGCGCGGAACAGAGGCTCGCAGCCGCGCTCCTTCAGTTCCTGGCACAGGCCGGCGGTACGCCGGTCCTGCCACACGATGGCATTGCATACCGGCCGGCCCGTGGCCCGCTCCCATACCAGGGTGGTCTCGCGCTGGTTGGTGATGCCCAGGGCGGCGATGTCATGGGCGCCGAGCTTGGCGCAGGCCAAGGCCTCCCGCGCCACCCGCAGCTGCGACTGCCAGATCTCCAGGGGATCGTGCTCGACCCAGCCGGAGGCGGGATAGATCTGGCGGAACTCCTCCTGCGCGCTGGCGACGATGGAACCGCTGCGGTCGAACACGATGGCCCGCGAACTGGTGGTGCCCTGGTCGAGGGCGAGGAGAAAAGTCACGCCAACCTCCCTTCATCCAAGAAACCTCAGTTAGAACCGCTTTAAACGCAAAGATCGCAAAGACGCAGAGGCCGCAAAGAACGATCCACAGCCTCATCCTTTGGGTGTCGGTCATCCTTCAGGATTTTCCTTTGCGTCCTTTGCGTTGCTTCGCGTCCTTTGCGTTAGGTGCGGTTCTCGGGTTGATGGGTGTGATTATGCGCGCAACGGGCGGACACGCCTGCGCCGCCAGCCAGGCGTCCAGCTGCTGCACCGCCGACGGCGGCAGGTGCAGCCCGAGCTTGGAGCGGCGCCACAGGATGTCCTCGGCGCTGCGCGCCCACTCCTGCGCCACCAGGTAGCCTGCCTCCGCCTCGTACAGGCCGGGCACGATCTCGGCGCCCAGGTCCTGCAGGCTGCGGGCGCCGCCCAGCAGCAGCTCGGCGCGCGTGCCGTAGGCGCGCCCGTAGCGCCGCGCCAGCTTTTCCGGCAGCCAGGGATGGCGCTGGCGCAACCGGGCGATGAAGGCCTCCGTGTCGGCGTCCGGCAGATCGCCGCCGGGCAGGGGCGCGCCCGCGGTCCACGATCCCCGCCCGCCTCCCAGCACGGGCAGCAGCTTGTCCAGGGCCTCCTCGGCCAACTTGCGGAAAGTGGTGATCTTGCCGCCGAACACCGACAGCAGGGGCGCGCCGGCGCGGTCCAGTTCCAGGGCGTAGTCGCGCGTGACCCCGGCCGGGTCGGGTGACTCGTGGTCCAGCAGCGGCCGCACGCCCGAGTAGCTCCACACGACGTCCCCGGGGCCGATGGCGCGGGCGAAATAGCGGCTCGCCATGGCGCACAGGTAGCGGGTCTCTTGCTCGTCGATGGCCACCTGCTGGGGATCGCCGCCGTAATCCACGTCCGTGGTGCCGATCAGGGTGTACTCGTCCTCGAAGGGAATGGCGAAGATGATGCGCCGGTCCGGGTTCTGGAAGATGTAGGCATAGGCGTGGTCGAACAGGCGTGGAACGACGATGTGGCTGCCTTTGACCAGGCGCACCTCCCGGGGGACGGGCAGACCGATCACCTGTTGCAGCACTTGCGCCACCCAGGGTCCGCCGGCATTCACCAGTGCCCGGCCTGACACCTCCCATTGGCCTCCGCCCTGCTCGCGCAGAGTCACGCGCCAGCGCCCGGCTGCGCGCCGCGCCGCGACGCAGGCGGTGCGGGGATGGATATGGGCGCCGCGCTCGGCCGCGTCCCGGGCCACCAGCACCACCAGGCGCGCGTCGTCCACCCAGGCGTCGGAATAGACGAAGCCCTTGGCGAAGCCCGGGCGCAGGGGTCCGCCGGCCACATGGCGGCGCAGGTCTATGGCCTCACAGCCGGGCAGCAACTGGCGCCGCGCCAGGTGGTCGTAGAGGAACAGCCCGGCGCGGATCAGCCACGCCGGCCGCTGGCCCCGGTCGTGGGGCAGCACGAAGCGCAGGGGCCGGATGATGTGGGGGGCGGCGCGCAGCAGCACTTCCCGCTCCCCCAGGGCCTTGCGCACCAGGGAGAACTGGTAGCGCTCGAGATAGCGCAGGCCGCCATGGATCAGCTTGGTGCTGGCAGAAGAGGTGTGCTGCGCCAGGTCGTCCTTCTCGCACAGCAGCACGGACAGGCCGCGCCCCGCGGCATCCCGGGCGATGCCGGCGCCATTGATGCCGCCCCCCACCACCACCAGATCGTAATCGCCTGCAGCCAAGACGCTCTCCTTCATTTGCGATAGCGACTATAGACGAGGACCGGCCGCAGCGGCCATGGGCGCGGTACAATCGCGGCCAGTTCATCTCGCACCCCTCCCATGAGTGAAGCAGTCGGCGCCGCGGTCATCGGCGCGGGCGTCATCGGCTTGGCCTGCGCCCGCGAGCTGGCGCGGCGCGGCATCGATACCGTCATCCTGGAAGCGGGCGACGCCATCGGTACGGAAACCAGTTCGCGCAACAGCGAGGTGATACACGCCGGCATCTACTATCCGGCCGGCTCCCTCAAGGCGCGCCTGTGCGTCGCCGGGCGGCACGAGCTGTATGAGTTCTGCCAGTCCCACGGCATCGCCCACCGGCGCTGCGGCAAACTCATCGTCGCCACCGACTGGGCGCAGCTGGACGCCCTCGAAGAGCTCCGGGAGAAGGCGCACGCCAACGGCGTGGACGACCTGCGCCCCCTCGCCGCCGCCCAGGCGCGCGCCCTGGAGCCGGAGCTTTCCTGCCGCGCCGCCCTGCTGTCGCCCTCCACCGGCATCGTGGACAGCCACGGCCTGATGCTGGCCCTGTTGGGCGAGGCGCAATCCCGCGGCGCCGTGCTCGCCTTGCGCAGCCCGGTGCTGGCCGGCGCGGTGGGCCGCGATCTGGTGCTCGAGGTGGGCGGCGCCGAGCCCATGCGCCTGCGCGCCGAGCGCGTCATCAACGCCGCCGGGCTACATGCCCCCCGGATGGCGGCCGCCCTGGACGGCCTGGCGCGGCGCCACGTGCCGCGCGCCTACTTCGCCAAGGGCAACTACTACGGCCTGGGCGGGCGGGCGCCCTTCTCGCGCCTGATCTATCCCGTGCCCGAGCCCGGCGGCCTGGGCGTGCATCTGACTCTCGACCTGGGCGGCCAGGCCCGCTTCGGGCCCGACGTGGAATGGGTGGACGACCTCGACTACCGGGTGGACCCGCACCGGGCCGGGCGCTTCTACACCGAGGTGCGCAAGTACTGGCCGCGCCTGGCCGAGGGCGCCCTGCAGCCGGCCTACGCCGGCATCCGCCCCAAGATCGCCGGCCCCGGTGCGCCCGCCGCCGACTTCCTGATCCAGGGCCCCGCCGCGCACGGCATCGCCGGCCTGGTCAATCTGTTCGGCATCGAGTCCCCCGGGCTCACCGCCTGTCTTGCCCTCGCCCGGCATGTCGTCGACCAGCTCGACTGAAGCGCCCGCCGGGTCGGCCCCGCGCCGCCTGGTGCTGGATACCAATGTGGTGCTTGACCTGCTGCTGTTTCGCGACCCGGGGGTGCGCGCTATCGAGCGCGCCTTACGTGCCGGCGGCGCCCGCTGCTTCAGCGACGCCGCCTGCCTGGAAGAGCTGCGGCGCGTGCTCGACTACCCGCAGTTCGGGCTGGAACCCGACGAGGCGCGGCAGATCCTGGAAGAGTATCGTCTCCTGGCGCAATGGCATGACCCGGACGAGGCGCCCGGCGCCACGAGCGGGCCGCCCCTGCCCCTGTGCCGCGATCCTGACGACCAGAAGTTCCTGCTGCTGGCGCGGGCGGTGGACGCCCATCTGCTGGTGACCAAGGACAAGGCGCTGCTCGCCCTGGCACGCCGGAAATTCCGCCTGCACGGCTTGCGCGTCGTGTCGCCCAAGGAGGCCGCGGCGGCCCTGGCGGTCAACCTTTCGGCGCCTGCATCGTAGACATAAAAAATGCCCGCCGGCACTGAACGCCCGGCCGTGGTCCTGGTCCACGGCCTCTGGATGGGCGGCTGGGCATGCCAGCCGCTCAAGTTTTTTTTGCAAAGAGAAGGTTTCGAGGTCCTGGTGTTCGCTTATCCCTCCACGCGCCAGCCGCTGTCCGCCAACATGCAGCGGCTGGCGCGTTTCGTCGCCGCCCTGGGCGGCCGTCCCCTGCATTTCGTCGGCCACAGCCTCGGCGGCCTGCTGGTGCTCAAGTACCTGTCCGACCACCGCCCGGCGGCCCTGGGCCGGGTGGTGGTCCTGGGAAGCCCTTATTCCGGTTGCCACGCCGCCGAGCGCCTGGCCCAGAGGCCCTGGGGGCGCGCCCTGCTGGGGCGCAGCCTGCCCGAATGGCCGACACAGCGGCCGGCGCGCTGGGAGTTGGCGGCGGACCTGGGCGTGATTGCCGGTCTGCGCCGCCTCGGCCTGGGACGCCTGGTGGTGCCCGACGTGCCCCTGCCCAACGACGGCGTGGTGGCCCTGGCGGAGACCGAGGTGCCCGGTGCCAAGGCGCGCCTGGTGCTGCCGGTGAGCCACTCTGGTATGCTGGTGTCGCGCCGCGTGGCCCGGGCCGTCGCCCATTTTCTCCGCAGCGGCGAGTTTCCGCGCCAGCCGGCACGGGAGGAAGCATGAAGCGCCGTCACCAGATCGCCCTCGTCCTGGGTGCCGCCACCCTGCTCCTGGGTGCCTGCGCCACTCCCGGCTACTACCTCCAGGCCATGAGCGGCCAGCTGGAGCTGTGGCGCCTGGCGCGGCCGGTGCAGTCGGTGTACGCGGAGCTGGAAGACGGCGCCGACCTGCGCACCAAGCTGGACACGGCGCTCGCCATCCGCGACTTCGCCAGCCGCGAGCTGGGGCTGCCGGACAACGACAGCTACCGCCAGTACGTGGACCTGAAGCGGCCCTACGTGGTGTGGAACGTGTTCGCCGCCGATCCCTTCTCGGTGCAGGCCAGGGAGTGGTGCTTTCCCGTCGCCGGCTGCGTCAATTACCGCGGCTACTTCGACAAGGCGGAAGCCGAGGCCTTCGCCGCCCAGCTGAAGCGCGAAGGCTACGAGGTGCACATAGGCGGGGTTCCCGCCTACTCCACGCTGGGCTGGTTCACCGATTCCCTGCTCAACACCTTCATCCACTACCCCGAGCCGGAGCTGGCGCGCCTCATGTTCCACGAGCTGGCCCATCAGGTGGCCTATGCGCAGGATGACTCGGAGTTCAACGAATCCTTCGCCGTCACCGTCGAGGAAGTGGGGGTGGAGCGCTGGCTGGAGCAGCGGGACGATCCCGCCCTCAAGGTGTTGTTCGAGAAGGGCCGGGCCTATCGCAGCGACTTCCTGGACCTGATGCAGAAGTACCGCCAGCGGCTGGCCGAAGTCTATGCCACGCCCCTGGAGCTCTCCGCCCTGCGCCAGGAAAAGGCGCGCGTCATGGCGGAGCTGCAGGCGGAATACGAGCAGGTCAAGGCCGAACGCTGGGGCGGCTTCCAGGGCTATGACAAATGGTTTAAGGGAGTCAACAACGCGGCCCTGGCCTCGATCGGCATCTACAACGGCCTGGTGCCGGCCTTCCAGGCCCTGCTGGCCCGGCACAAGGGCGACCTGCCCGATTTCTACCACGAGGTGAAGAAGCTCGCCCGGCAGCCGCGCGACGTGCGCCGCGGCATCCTGGCGGCGCTCATGCCCACCCAGGTGGCGGCGGACACCGAGCACGCCGAGGCGCAATACCTGCCTTAGCCGGAACGGGCGTGCCGGTCCGGTCGCCCTGTCCCGGGTGATCCGGTAAAATGTTGTTTTTCCTATGAAGCGCTCATGAAAAGAACCCGATTTGCGCGTCGCGGCGGGGCTGGCCGCGACGCCGACCAGTTGATCCGCCTCGCCGTCAACCTGGCCGCCTCCGGCAGCCGCACCGAAGACGCCTTCTGGGAAGGCCGTCTCGCCGCCCAGGTGGAGCGCCTGCTGCGGGTGGGCAACGAGGAGGGCTTCAATTTCGCCCTGGACCATTTGTACGGCATCAACCTGCGCGCCTACGACGAGCTGGCCGACATGATCGAGGCACGTGCCGAAAGCTCGGTGCTCACCCTCGACGGCCAGGAATACGACGTGCTGCTATTCGCCGCCCCCCTGCTGGCCTGGTCGCGCTACACCATCCCCTCGGGCACCCTGTCCCAAAACGTACTGGCGAGCCTGCGCGTGCAGCTGCAGGCCCATGTCTTCGCCGGCACGGCGCGCATCGCCCTGGCGGACTTTCTGTTCAGCCCCGACCAGTTGCCCCACGGCTACGCGGATACCTATCGCCTGGCCGGTCGGCTGTGGTCCGCGGCGCTCACGTGCAGCGACGTGCAGCTCGATCCGCGCCGCATGCAGGAGACGAACCGCTTCATCTCCGACAGCCGCTACCTGGTCGGCGCCGTCGCCGCGCCCCGCGGCGCGCCCCTGTTCCGCTGGCAGGAGGACGACGGCGGCCGCGAGCAGGCCGACGCCCAGTGGCGCGCCCAGGGCACCCCCTGCCTGCAGAGCGTATTCGCCGGCTGCGCCTACGAGGCGCTGCTGCCGGACGCCTACCACGCCGCCTGCCGCAACGCCGACCGCAGCCTGCGCCTGTACTCCCTGCACGCCGCCGTGGCCTTCCTGCAGACCACGCTGAATATCGCGCCGCCCGAGCTGCAGGCGGTGGTGGCGCCGTTCCATGACCAGTACCTGGAGGAATACCGTGTCGGCTTCACCCGGGTCGGCGCCAGCGATGTGTTCCACGGGGTGGTGTGTCCCCTGCTGGGAAGCGAGGACGAAAACTCCGACCTCCCCGCCCAGATCGAGAGCGCGCTGCGCGACGCCGGCGTGGGCGAAGTGCGCCTCCTGGAGCACCCCTTCCCGCTGGAATACTGCGACGACTGCGGCGCCCCCCTGTACCCGAACCCTGAGGGGGAGACGGTGCATGCGGAACTGCCGGAACACGCCGAGCCCGCCCCCACCCATCTGCACTAGCCATGGACTCCGCCGCAGCCACCACCCGGCGCGAACAGAAGGCGCGCTATGAGGCCAACAAGCTGGCCAAGCGCCTGCGCAGCGCCGTGGGCGCCGCCATCGCCGACTACAACATGATCGAGGAGGGCGACCGGGTGATGGTCTGCCTGTCGGGAGGCAAGGACAGCTACGCCCTGCTCGACATCCTGCTCGCCCTGCGCGACAAGGCGCCCGTGCGCTTCGAGCTGATCGCCTTCAACCTGGACCAGAAGCAGCCCGGCTTCCCCGAGCACGTGCTGCCCGAGTATCTCAAGAGCCGCGGCGTACCCTTCCACATCGAGGAGCAGGACACCTATGGTGTGGTGAAGCGCGTCATCCCCGAGGGCAAGACCACCTGCAGCCTGTGCTCGCGCCTGCGCCGCGGCATTATCTACCGGGTCGCCAAGGAGCTGGGATGCACCAAGATCGCCCTGGGCCACCACCGGGACGACATGCTACAGACCCTGTTCCTGAACATGTTCTACGGCGGCAAGCTGAAGGGCATGCCGCCCAAGCTGGTGTCCGACGACGGCCGCCACATCGTCATCCGCCCCCTGGCCTACGTGCGCGAGCGCGACCTGGAAGACTACGCCCGGCTGCGCGCCTTCCCCCTCATCCCCTGCAACCTGTGCGGCTCCCAGCCCAACCTACAGCGCCAGGTGATCAAGGACATGCTGCAGCAGTGGGACAAGAAGTTCCCGGGGCGCCTGGAGACCATGTTCCGGGCGCTGCAGAACGTGGTGCCGTCCCACCTGGCCGACCCCGCCCTGTACGACTTCGCCGGGCTCAAGACCCAGGATGCCCCCTTCCCCGGCGGCGACATCGCCTTCGACGAAGAAGCCCTGCCCGCCGCAGCGAGCGACCTGCAGCGCTTCCCCCTCCGGATCGAATGACCCCTTCCCGCGCAGCAGAGGCTGCGCGGCGTCATGTTATCCTCGGCGAATAACAGGACAGGAGGACATCATGGCGCAACGCATGGCAGGAAAAGTGGCCCTGGTCACCGGCGCGGCCCAGGGCATAGGCCGCGCCGTATCGCTGCTGCTGGCACGCGAGGGAGCGTGCGTCGCCGTCACCGACCTCAACGCCGAGGGCGGCGAGGCGGTGGCGCAAGCCATCCGCGACGAGGGCGGCCGGGCGCACTTCTGGCGCCTGGACGTGACCCGGGAGGCCGACGTGGCGGCGGTGCTGGGCCAGGTGGCGCAGCACTTCGGGCGCCTGGACGTGCTGGTGAACAACGCCGGCATCGTCGGCCCCAACCAGGCGACCCATGAAGTGACTGAATCCGACTGGGACGCGGTAATGGCGGTCAACGTCAAGGGCCCCATGTTCTGCACCAAGCATGCCGTGCCCCTGATGCGCGCCGCCGGCGGCGGCAGCATCATCAACTTGTCATCGGTCTTTGGCCTGGTGGGATCGAGCAGCGTCGCCGCCTACCACGCCTCCAAGGGGGCGCTGCGCCTGCTGACCAAGTCGGACGCCCTGGCCTATGCCGAGGACGGCATCCGCGTGAACTCGGTCCATCCCGGCTTCATCTGGACGCCCATGCTGGAGCAGGGCATGGACGCCACGCCTGTGGGGCGGGAAGTGGCCCACAGCGCCCTGGTCAAGCTGACGCCCCTGGGCCGGCTGGGCGATCCCGAGGACGTGGCCTACGCCGTGCTGTTCCTGGCCTCGGACGAGGCGCGCTTTGTCACCGGCAGCGAGCTGGTGGTGGACGGCGGCTACACCGCGCGTTAGCGAGCCCGCTAAAGCCGCGCCCGGGCCGCCTGGGCCACCGCCGGCTCGCTGTCCTGCGCCAGCACCTGGAGGATCTCCCGGGGCGTGCGCGGGTTGCGCGCCAACGCCGCGCGCACCGCCGTCGTGCTCTCCGCCAGGATTTGCAGCACGCCTGCGGCGGCCGTCTCGTTGGCCGCCACCGCCAGGCGCACGCCCTCGTCCCGGTCGTAGGCCAGCCGGCGCAGGGTGGCATCGTCGGTCTTGGGCGAGGCGGCCACCACCGTCCGCACCTGCGGCGCCCGGTCGTCGGCCAGGTACTCCATCAGCTCGGCGGGAAGATCGGCACGCTGCGCCAGGGCCAGGCGCACCCGCAGGTCCGGGTCGCGCATGAGGACGGCATAGGCGTCGGGCCGCAGCGCGGCCCCTTGGGCTGCGGCCAGCCGCTCGTCCGGCGGGGCGGCGCGCAGCCGGGCGGCCGACACGCCGCCTTCGCTGGCGGCCGGCGGCGTCTCGCCCAGGCCCTGCAGCGCCGCTCCCTGGCTGAGCTGCAGCAGGCTCACCACGACGAAGGTGAGCAGCACCGCCGTGGCGTGCTCGCGCCTGCCCAAGATGCCGTCGGCGAATCTCTCCTTGTACCAGGCCACGGCGCCGAAGACGCCCCAGAACACCAGGAAGCCCAGGGCGAAGGCGGCCACGAAATAGATGGGCAAGACCGCCAGCAGGCGCGTGCCGACCGCGCCGCCGGCGCTCACCAGCACATAGACCACCATGGCCGCCCCTATGGTGGCCGCCACCGCCAGGGCTGCCAGGCGGGTGGCGGCGCGCGGCCAGCTGTCGCCGTTGCGGGGTGAGGGTTGGCTATCGACCATGGCGCACGGAAACTATTTCCCAGCCCGGGCTTCAAATTCGGCGGAGGACATCATGACCAAAGTGGAAAAATCCGACGCCGAGTGGCGTGCCCAGCTGACTCCCCAACAGTACCACGTGACCCGCGAGAAGGGTACCGAGACAGCCTTCACCGGTGAGTACTGGGACTGCCACGAGGCCGGCACCTATCGCTGCGTGTGCTGCGGCGCGCCCTTGTTCAGCTCCGAGCACAAGTTCGAATCAGGCACCGGCTGGCCCAGCTTCTGGCGTCCCTTGGATGACGCGCCCATCGCCACCGAAGAGGACACCAGCTTTTTCATGCGCCGCACCGAAGTGCAGTGCGGCCGCTGCGGCGCCCATCTGGGCCACGTGTTCCCGGATGGGCCGCGTCCCACGGGGCTGCGCTATTGCATCAATTCCGCCGCCCTGAGGCTGGAGCGCAAGGACTGAGGAGCGCGTTCCCTCGTCGATGGACGGGAACAGCTCGAAAAGGCATAATAATCAGGCATGAAATTCCTGTTCGACCTGTTCCCGGTCATCCTCTTCTTCCTCACCTACAAGTTCGCCAACGGCAATCTGGAGGGTGCGGCTGCCTTCGCCGGCTCCCTGCTGGGCGCCGGCATTGCCGCGGCCCAGGCGCCCATCCTGCTGGCGACGGCGGTGGCTATCCTCGCCACCTTCGCCCAGGTGGGCTGGCTGCTGGCGCGCGGCAGGAAGGTGGACGTGATGCTGTGGGTGAGCCTGGGCATCATCGTCGTCTTCGGCGGCGCCACCCTGGCTTTTCACAACCCGACCTTCATCAAGTGGAAGCCCACGGTGCTGTACTGGCTGTTCGCGGCAGTGCTGCTGGGCTCGGCCCTGTTCCTGCGCAAGAACCTGATCCGCAAGCTTCTGGGCGAACAGCTCACCCTGCCGGACCACGTGTGGACCCAGCTCAACGGCGCCTGGATCGCCTTCTTCGTCTTCATGGGCGTGGCCAACCTGTATGTAGCCTATTCCTTCTCGGAGAACGCCTGGGTGAACTTCAAGCTGTACGGCGGCATGGGGCTGATGCTCGCGTTCGTGGTCGTCCAGGGCGTCATGCTGGCGAAATACATCGAGGAGAAATAAGCAATGCTCTATGCCCTCATCGGCGAAGACGCTCCCGGCAGCCTGGATCGGCGCCTGGCGGCGCGCCCCGCCCACCTGGAGCGCCTGCGGCAGCTCCAGAACGAGGGGCGGCTGATGCTGGCCGGCCCCTTTCCCGCCATCGACTCGCCCGACCCCGGTCCCGCCGGCTTTACCGGCAGCCTGATCGTGGCCGAGTTCCCGTCCCAGGCGGACGCCGAGGCGTGGATGGCCGCAGACCCCTACGTCCTGGATGGCGTGTTCGCTCGCACCAGCGTCAAGCCTTTTCGTAAAGTCCTGCCGTGACGGACGTGGTGCAAGCCATGCGCGAGCGGCTGGCGGTGCTGGAGCCGCAGCAGCTGGACATCATCGACGATTCCGCCGCCCACGCCGGCCACGAGGGCGCCAAGGGCGGCGGCGGCCATTACCGCATGACCATCGTCTCCCCGCGCTTCGCCGGCAAGCGCACCCTGGAACGCCATCGCTTGATTTTCGAGGCGCTGGGGCCCATGATGCGCCGGGAAATTCATGCCCTGAGCATCCGGGCCTTTGCGCCCGGCGAAAACTAGTTTATTTCACCCCTTAAGGAAACCCGATGCCTCTCTCTCTTCCCCGTCTCACGGCCCTGTTGATCGCCGCCGTCGCCGCCGGCTCCGTGGCCGCCCAGGATGCCAAGCCCGCTGCCAAGGGCGGCGGCAATGTGGTCGCCACGGTCAATGGCAGCGCCATTCCCAAGTCCCGCGCCGATGCCATCGTCGCCGAGCAGGTCGCCCAGGGCACGCCCGACAGCGAGGAGCTGCGCAAGGCGGTACGCGAGGAGCTGGTGCGCCGGGAAATCCTGGTCCAGGAAGCGCGCAAGAAGGGTATCGACAAGAAGCCCGAAGTGCAGGCCCAGATCGACGTGGCGCGCCAGGGCTTCCTGATCCGCGCCTATCTGCAGGACTACCTGAAGACCCACCCGATCACCGATCAGGCGATCCAGAAGGAGTACGAGACCATCAAGGCAGCCATGGGCGACAAGGAATACAAGGCGCGCCACGTGCTGGTGGACAGCGAAGACAAGGCCAAGGCGGTGATCAGCCGCCTGCAGAAGGGCGAGAAGTTCGAGGAAGTGGCCAAGGAGTCGGCGGACCCGGGCTCCAAGGACAAGGGTGGCGACCTGGGCTGGGCTTCCCCCGGCAGCTACGTCAAGCCTTTCGGCGACGCCTTGACCAAGCTGGAGAAGGGCAAGTTCTCCGCCACTCCGGTCAAGACCGACTTCGGTTACCACGTCATCATGCTGGAGGACGTGCGTCCCATGAAGCATCCGGCGCTGGAGGAAGTGAAGCCGCAACTGCAGCAGCGCCTGCAGCAGCAGATGGTGGAAAAGCACATCATGGAGCTACGCGCCAAGGCCAAGGTGGACTGAGCGCACCAACATCCCACGCAAAGGGCGCCGCGGCGCCCTTTTTGCTCAGAACACGTTCTGTACCGCCTGCACCTGGGGGAAGCGCCGGCGCACCAGGCGCTCCACCACCTGCTTTAAATCCAGAGCCGAGCGCGGGCAGCCGGCGCAGGCGCCCTTCATGCGCACGCGCACCGTGCGCTCCACCACCTCGACCAGCTCTAGGTCGCCGCCGTCGCGCAGCAGGATGGCACGGGCCTCCTCCAGCACGGCGCGCAGCTCGGCGGCGCAGGGCATGGGCGCGTCGGTATCCCCCGCGCCTCCGGCCTCCAGCTGCCGCTGCAATTGCGCCTGCAGTCGCGATATGCGCATCGCCTCGCGCGGATTGATTTCGTAGAGGGCGTCCAGTTCCTCGTCGGTGTAATAGGGTGCGTCCAGGGGAAGAGGTTCTTTGTGCATCGCAACAGCAGTAGCCTGGGGCCTGCCGGCGGTCGGGAAGGTTGAACTTCTGCCGCGTGCCGGCTGTCGTTAACCACGCCTGCCCCGCGCAGGCGTCGATAGGTGGTCAACACTAACACGGAGGAGTCTATGCAGAGCTTCGAAAATGCGATTGCCCGAGTGTTAGAGCAGTCCCGGCTGTATTTTGGACTGAGCCCGGATGGGAGCGCGGCTTACCGCGCCGCGGATGAAGGGTGGGGCGAGCGCCGGATCGAAGACCGTGCGGACGGCGGAGGTTCTCTGTCTTATCAACTGCTCTCCCGGCCGGCCCCGGGAATCGACTTCCGCGCCTGCGCCTGAAACGCCGCGGGCGGGGACTACCC
>JBMOQT010000027.1:0-20993 GCA_049320945.1 Pseudomonadota bacterium | reverse complement strand
GACTTTCCCCGACGCGTCGAAATCGAGGATCACGCCCGGCTGTACCTGCTCGGACTCGATGATTGCAGCCTCGCTCAGGCGGACGTAAAGCGCATCGGCAGTCGGATCGTATTCAATTTTCATAACTTCCCTTTCATCGTACGGTCGAAGTACACCGTTACGATCACCGGGGGATCGACGGTTTCATTGTAGACCACGCGCAGCACGCGGTTGCCGAAATCCGGGATGCGTTTGAAGGCATAACGCAGTATGCGCCCTTTGCGCCGCGGCCTGCTGCGTCGTCCCGCGAGCACAGTGATGGACCTGCCAAAGCGCGATGCCGCTTATCATCCTGAACACCGCAGTTGGAACCGCCTTCAACGCAAAGATCGCAAAGGCGCAAAGGCCGCAAAGAACGATCCGCAGCCTCACCTTTTGGGTGTCGGCCGTCCTTCAGGATTTTTCTTTGCGTCCTTTGCGTTGCTTCGCGTCCTTTGCGTTAAATGCGGTTTTCAGGTTGACTTGTCGCGTGGCGGCTTCAGAGTATTGGCTAACAACTAGTCGAATCGAAACTCCTTGGGCAAGCGCAACGCTACCGATTTTCCCTAGTGTGCCATAGCCGCAGTACGTAGATGGTCTCATCCTGGATCTCGTAGCGTATCTCGTACTGCCCGACCAGAATCCGCCGGACCTCGCGCGGCTCGAACTGAAACAGTTGCTCGCCGATACGCGGGTTCGCCAGCAGTATGGTCGGGGCCTTGGCCAGCGCTTGTACTGCCTGCGAAGCGGCCGGCTTGTTCACCGGGGCCAGGAACTCGTACAGACGTACCAAGTCGGAAAGCGCCTTGCTGGTCCACTTCAGCTCCATCAGCGCGGCACCGGCAGCGGTTCGCCGGTGCTCAGGCTGTCGGCCCATGCCTGGACCGCTTGATGGTCGATAACGCGGCCGGCGTCTACGTCGGCCAGCGCCTCGTGGGTCAAACGGTCGCGCTCTTCTTCCTGGGCGATCCAAGCCGAGAGCGCCTGTTTCACGATCCAGCCGCGCGAGCGTTCGAGGCGATCAGCCAACTGGTCAACCTTCTCGGCGAGCGGTACAGGGACGTGCGCGGTCAGCACGCGCGTTTCGGCTTTGGGCATGTCAATCCTCCTTTGCCCCGGTGGCGGTAGGTTGTTCTAATCATAGTGATTAATATTGAATCAATCAAGCAGAATCTCGGATCGAAGCATACCCTCCCGGAAGCGCCAGAACAGAACCCCATTTTCTTCCGGGGCCACAAGCTGATGGGCGCGCGCAATGACCACCTCCTCACCCAGCTCGGCGGCAGCGATGAGTTCGGACAGCCGGGTTTGGGCCTCGTGGATATTGACTTGTCGCATGACGGCTTCAGTGTTAGCTAAGAATTAGCTAATCTTCCTCGGATTCGCCGTCCGCGTGAGCAAAAACGGGCACCCGAAGGTGCCCGTTTGATTTCTAACCGGGGAAAACCTGATTAGAAGGCGTGGCGAATGCCAAGCTGCAGGGCCTTGGGATCCTCGCCGGCGGCGCTGAGCGACAGGTTCGTAGCCACCGCGCTGCCGATCGTATAGTTGGAGTTGGACTTGTTGCGGATCGTCGACCAGAAGGCGTACACATCGGTGCGCTTCGACAGCGGATAGTTATAGCCGATGCCGAACAAACGGGCGTCCGCGTTCGCAGCGAGCTTGTCGTTCAGGTCCGTGTAGGTGACGGAGACATAGCCGGGACCGGCGTTGATGTTGGCGCCGATCGACCACACGTTGGCCTTCTGAACCTCGGCACCGGTGTTGTCGGTACCCTTGCCCGCGTTGTAGGAGGCGAACAGCTTGGCCATGCCGAACTTATAGCTGGCGCCCAGGGCCCAGTTCTTGGTCTCGGGATTCTGGGTGCCGGCGCCGACTGCGCCGTCGATATTCTGGTACCCCAGACCCACCCAGATCGGGCCGCCGGCCCAGGTGGCATTCACACCCCACTCGCGACCGTCGTCCTCGGCAGTGTTGTTGACGTTGTTTTCGTTGCCGGTCGAATACAGCGCCATGGCGTTGAAGCCGCCGAAGGTCGGGGTCTTGTAGGTGATCGAGTTGTCGGACCGGGCACGACGGCTGGACTGCGTATTGAGGGTCGTCGTATGGGGGCCAAGCAAGTACAGGTTGAACGGGGTGGCACCGGTGCCGGCGCCGACCGGGTCGGAATTGAGCAGCACCCAGAAGAGCGGGGTGTATTGACGGCCGAGGTTCACTTCACCGAAATTGCCGGACAGGCCCGCCCAGGCTTGACGGGCGAAGATCACGGTGCCGGTGGTGGTGGGAGCCGTGTTAGAGACTGTAGAGCCTGCCGCGCCCGGCTGGGCGTTGCCGGTCTGAGAGTTATGGGTGGTCAGTTGGCCGTTGTCCAGCGCGAAACCCATTTCCAGGGTGAAATTGGCCTTCAGGCCACCGCCCAGATCCTCGGAGCCCTTGAAGCCCAGACGGGAACCGGAAGCCTGGCCGGACTGCACGCGGAACTTGTTGCCAAAGCCGGAATCGCCCCACTCGACACCGACGTCGGCGATGCCGTAAATCGTCACGTTCGACTGGGCGATGGCCAGGGGAGCGGCCAGGGCGCCAGCGACGGCGGCAACGATGAGTTTCTTCTGCATGAATATCTCCTCTTGACTGAAAGTTAGGCGGTTTGCCGGGCCTGCTGCGGCCTCAACCTCCCGCCCGCCTAGCTTCTCTGAGCGAGAAGTTGGGGGGATTGTGCCAAAGGCGATCTTCAAGACTCAAGGAAATGAGGCGAACGACAGCAAGAGAGGGGCCAGTTTGTTGTATTTCCGCAACACCCACAACCGCCTTATGTCCCCCTCCAAAACACAATGGGTGCCATAAGGCACCCATTTGCTTGCCGGGCTTTGGCGGATCAGAAGGTATGACGGAGGCCGATTTGCAGTGCTTTCGGATCGTAACCAGCGGTGGGGGTCAAGCCGGTGGTGGTCGCGGAACTGAGCGTGAAGGCGGCGCTGTTCTTGTTGCGCATGGTGGCCCAGAAGGCATAGACATCCGTGCGCTTGGACAGGGGATAGTTGTAACCGACGCCATACAGCCGACCGTCGGCATCCGCGGCCAGCTTGTCGTTGCGGTCGCCCACCACCGCCGTCACCACCCCGGGCCCCGCCTTGATTGTGGCGCCCACCGCCCAAATGCGCGCGTCAAGGGTCGTCGCGGGGGTGTCCGTCGTGGTCTTGCCGCTGTTGTACGAGCCGAACAGCTTGAACATGCCGAAATCATAACTCACGCCGGCCAGCCAGTTCTTGGTTTCCGAGACGTCGCTGACCACCAGGCTCGTGCCGTTACGCTCCTGATAGCCCACGCCCAGCCACAGTGGGCCGTTGCTCCACTGGCCATTCAGGCCCCACTCGCGGCCGGCATCTTCCAGATTGTTGTTTACGTTGTTCTCGACGCCCGTCGAGTACAGGGCATCCAGGGTAAAACCTCCCCAGGTGGGGGTTGTATAGTTGATGGAATTGTCAGCCCGGGACCCTTGGCTCCACAGGTTGTTGAGGGTTGCTACCGTGCCCAGGCCGGCCGGATCAGCCTTCGAAGCGATCTTGTAAATGGGCGTGAACTGGCGCCCGATCTGTACGGCCCCGAAGCCACCCGCGATCCCCGCCCAAGCCTGACGGGAAAACAATACGGTGCCGGTCGTGGTCGCGGCCTGATTGGAACCCACGGAATAGCCTGCACCGGTGTTCGTGCCATGGCTGGTGATCTGGCCATTGTCGTAGGCAACACCCAGTTCCAGGATGAAGTTCGCAGTCAGCCCGGCCCCCAATGCTTCCGAACCCTTAAGACCAAGACGCGATCCCGATGCCTGGCCGCTCTGTACCCGGAACTTGCTGCCATTGCCCGAGTTGCCCCACTCGACGCCCACGTCGGCGATACCGTAGATGCTTACATTGGACTGGGCAAAGGCCAGCGGAGCGGCCAGTGCGCCGGTGACGGCAACGACTATCAGTTTCTTTTGCATATACATCTCCCGTTGAAAAAATCGCTTCCAGCGTAGGAACCCTCTCCAGGCCGCGTACGCTCCATCCGTCTGCCTGTCTGCGGGCCGGTCAAACAGGTTTATTTTGAAGAACGGAGGTTACATCTTCGAGAAAAAAACCGGCAATCGTGAGACAGATACATTAGATCTGTGGTGTTTATGCAACACCGCATGCCGACTATAGGTAATCGAGAAGGGCAACACTATGGTGGATGGCCACATTGTGGAGAACCACAATGTCCAAGCGAGCGATGGACCCGGACCACCGCTTCATCCTGCGGCGCGCCGGCAAGCCGCGGCCGCGGATGCCAGGGCGTGGCCGCGGCGCTGAGTGAATTTCGTGCTCGACAACTCGGTTGTGATGCGCTGGTATTTCGGCGACGGTTCGAAGGCGGATCTGGAGTACGCGATCCGTGTCCTCAACAGCATGAAAACCGCGGGGGCGTTGGTTCCCGGCATATGGGGGCTGGAAGTGGCCAACGTCCTCGCGGGTGCGGAATCCCGGGGACTTACGACGGAGGCCCGCAGCGAGGCGTTCGTCGGCATGCTGAACCGGATGGACATCAGCAACGACGGAGCGACGGCGACGCAGGCGCTGGCCGGCATCCTGCAAGTGGCCCGGCGCTACAACCTGTCTTCCTACGCCGCATCGTACCTGGAGCTCGCAATGCGCGAGGACCTGCCGCTGGCCACGTTGGACGAAGATCTGCTCCGTGCCGCAAAGCGCGCCGGCGTCGAGCAGTTTCTAAGGGAATGACAACAGAAGAGCCGCGGCGAACTCGTCGTGGAGGCGCGCGCCCCATCTAACAAGAACGGTCATCGGTCAAATAATCCGTCGGACTGCGGGTAACTACCCGCGGGATTGACGGCTCCAAGCGGATCAGCTAGATTCTTACTCGTAAGAGTAATACTCCCCGGACAAGATCATGCGCATCACCTCCAAAGGGCAAGTCACCATCCCCCAGGACATCCGGCGGCGCGCCGGCCTGACGCCGCACATGGATGTGGAATTCGTGATCGAGAACGACCAGGTCGTGCTGCGCAAGGCGAAGGAACAGAAGGGCCGCGGCGAACTCGCCGTGGAGCGCCTGCGTCGCGCCCGGCCCAGGACGACGCTCAGCACCGACGAGATCCTGGCGCTGACCCGCGGCGAATGACGGCGCGGGTCCTGGTCGATTCCAACGTCCTGCTGGACGTCATCAAGTCCGATCCGGTATGGTCGGACTGGTCGGCCCGGGCACTGGCCGCACACCTGGACAGGGGGCCGCTGACCATCAATCCGATCGTCTATGCCGAGGTGGCCTTCGATTTCGACACCATCGAGGCAGTGGACGAGTTGCTGCCCGCGACGGACTACGAGTACGCGGACATTCCCCGCGAAGCGGCATTCCTCGCGGCCAGGTGCCACGCGCACTACCGCGCTTCGGGCGGCAAACGCACGATGATCCTGCCCGACTTCCTGATCGGGGCGCACGCGGTGGTGGAACGGATGGTCCTGCTGACGCGGGATGCGCGGCGCTACCGGACTTACTTTCCCGGGCTGAAGCTCATCGCGCCCGAGGGCGGGTGAGCGGAAGCCGAACTACGCCCCGACCCACCAATTCCCCCGCGGATACGACCTTGACAAAGGCGATACGGATGGCGAGCGCGATCATCGCCGAGCTGATGCGCCAGGCCGCCGAAGAGGAAAGGGCGAAGGCACAACGCACCGCGGCGGCGGAGCGGATACTGCGCCGGCGCGCGGAGAATCCGCCCGTATCCCTGGAGCGCATACTCGCCGTACGTGAAGCGCTGCGCCGGAGATGAGGCCGCTTGTCGAGTCCCGGACGCCAAAATCCTCCCACCGGCGCGCCGAGGCGCATCTGCTAGACTTATTTTAGAGATGAAAACCACTCGATACTTCGACGCCATGCGCGAACGCCCTGACCGGGCGGATATCCAAACCGAGTGGATAATACGCGTCATCGAAAGCCCGGAAAGGGAGGCTATTCAGGCTGACGGCCGGATAAGGCGGTGGGGAGCCGTCCCCGAGGCAGGCGGCAAATATCTGCGGGTGGTCCTCCTGCCTGACGGCAAGACGGTTCACAATGCTTTCTTTGATCGGAGCTTCAAGCGATGAAGATCAAATATTTCCAGGACACCGACACCCTCTATATCGAACTGCGCCCGGCACGAATCGCCGAAACCCGCGATCTCGACGAGGACACCCTGATCGAGCTGGACGAGGCGGGCAATATCGCCGCCATCACCATCGAGCATGCCCGCGAGCGGGCCGAGATTCCGCAGTTTTCCTTCGAGCAGATAGCCGCCTGACCGGCCTGCCTGGCCGGAATTTTCCTTATCCGAACAGCCGCGCCAGCTCCGCGCCCGGATCCTGCGCCCGCATGAAGGCTTCCCCCACCAGGAAGGCATGCACGCCGCGGCCGCGCATCAGTTCCACATCCGCCCGCTGCAGGATGCCGCTCTCGGTCACCACCAGGCGGTCGGCGGGAATGTGCGGCAGCAGGTCGAGGGTGGTGGCGAGCGTGGTCTGGAAGCTCCGGAGATTGCGGTTGTTGATGCCGACGAGAGGCGTCTTGAGGGCCAGCGCGGCTTCCAGCTCGCGCTCGTCGTGCACTTCCACCAGGACGTCCATGCCGAGAATCCTGGCCGCGTCCTCCAGTTCCTGCATCAGGACCCGGTCCAGGGCCGCGACGATCAGCAGGATGCAGTCGGCGCCCAGGGCGCGGGCCTCGAACACCTGGTAGGGATCGATCAGGAAATCCTTGCGCAGCACCGGCAGGGCGCAGGCGGCGCGGGCCGCCATGAGGTATTCCGGCGCGCCCTGGAAGAACTGCACGTCCGTCAGCACCGATAGACAGGCGGCGCCGTGGGCCTCGTAGGAGCGGGCAATCTCCGCCGGCTGAAAATCGGCCCGCAGCACGCCCTTGGATGGGCTCGCCTTCTTGATCTCGGCGATGACCGCGGCTTGCCCGTCGGTGAGCCGGCGGCGCAGGGCCTGTTCGAAGCCGCGCGGCGGCGTCTGGGCGGCGATTCCCTCCTGCAGGTCGGTCAGGGAATGGCGCCGGCGCGCCTGCGCCACCTCGTCGCGCTTGACCTGGATGATGCGCTGCAGGATGTCCGCCATGGCTCAGGCCAGGCTCCGGGTGAGATCGACGAACTGCTGGAGCCGCTCGCTGGCGGCGCCGCTGCGGATGATTTCCAGGGCGCGGTCGACGCCGTCGGCCAGGCTCGCGGCCAGACCGGCGGCGTAAATGCCGGCACCGGCGTTCAGGGCCACGATGTCGCGGGCGGCGCCGTGTTTGCCCTCCAGGGCCGCCAGCACCATGGCCTTGGATTCCTCGACGTTGGCCACGCGCAGGGCCTTGGGGTCATGCACCGGCATGTTGAAGTGCTCGGGATGGACAGTGTATTCGCTGATCCTGCCGTCCTTCAGCTCGCCCACCATGGTCTCCCCGGAAATGGAGATCTCGTCCAGCCCCTCCATGCCATAGACCGTCAGGGCGTGGCGGCTGCCCAGGCGCTGCAGCACCCGCACCTGGATGCCCACCAGGTCCGGGTGGAAAACGCCCATGACCTGGTGGGGCGCGCCGGCCGGATTGGTCAGGGGTCCCAGGATGTTGAACAGGGTGCGCACGCCCAGCTCGCGCCGCACCGGCGCGGCGTGCTTCATGGCGCTGTGGTGGTGGGGGGCGAACATGAAGCCCACTCCCACCTGGTCGATGCACTGGCCCACCTGTTCCGGGGAGAGATTGATATTGGCGCCCAGCGCCTCCAGCACGTCGGCGCTGCCGCTCTGGGACGACACGGCGCGCCCGCCGTGCTTGGCCACCTTGGCGCCGGCGGCGGCAGTAACAAAAGCTGCGGCGGTGGAGATGTTGAAGGTGTGGGCCGCGTCGCCTCCCGTGCCGCAGGTGTCCACCAGGTGCGCGTCGTCCTTGACCGTGACCTTGGTGGACAACTCGCGCATCACCTGGGCGGCGGCGGCGATCTCGCCTATGGTCTCCTTCTTGACGCGCAGGCCGATGATGATGGCGGCGATCAGCACGGGCGACATCTCGCCGCTCATGATCTGGCGCATGAGATCCAGCATTTCGTCATGGAAGATCTCGCGGTGCTCGATGACGCGCACCAGGGCGTCTTGCGGTTTCATACCTCCTCCCTATTCCAAGAAGTTCTTGAGCAGGCGGTGGCCGTGCTCGGTGAGGATGGATTCCGGATGGAATTGCACCCCTTCCACGGCGTACTCCCGGTGGCGCACGCCCATGATCTCGCCGTCGTCGGTCCAGGCCGTCACCTCCAGGCATCCCGGCAAGGACTCGCGCTCGATGGCAAGCGAATGGTAGCGCGTGGCGGTGAAGCCGTCGGGCAGGCCGCGGAACACGCCGGCGCCCGTGTGATGGATGGGCGATGTCTTGCCATGCATCAGCTGCCGGGCGTGCACGATGCGCCCGCCATAGGCCGCCCCTATGCTCTGGTGCCCCAGGCACACCCCCAGGATGGGAATGCGGCCGGCGAATTCGCGGATGGCGGCCACCGAAATGCCCGCCTCCTTCGGCGAGCATGGCCCGGGCGACACGACGATGCGCCGCGGCGCCAGGCGCGCGATCTCCTCCAGGGTGATCTCGTCGTTGCGAAAGACGCGCACGTCCTCGCCCAGCTCGCCAAAGTACTGCACCAGGTTGTAGGTGAAGGAGTCGTAGTTATCGATCATCAGCAGCATGGCTTAACCTCTTTCGACGCAGAGGACGCAAAGACGCAAAGGCCGCAAAGGGAAAACATTTAAAGACCATTCACCACCCTCTTGATGCCGTCCTTGAGTGTCCTGGTATTGAAATTGATCAACAAGCCAAGCTTCTTGCCGGTCAAGCGCAAGTAGGTCAAAAGCTGAGCCTCATGCAAAGGCAGAACTTGCTCGACGGCTTTGATTTCGACCAACAGCAAATCATTTACGAGAATGTCGAGGCGAAAGCCATCACCCAGGGAAACTCCCTTGTACTCCAATGAAACCGGCCGCTGGCGATGGGCCATCATGCCTTGCAAAGCAAGCTCTCTTTCAAGCGCAAGCTCATACACGGATTCGAGCAATCCCGGCCCCAAAATGCGATGAACCTCAATGGCCGCCCCGATCACTCGATTGGACAAGGTATTCTCATCCATCTTCGCGTCCTTTGCGCCTTTGCGTCCTCTGCGTCGAAAGCGGTTTTACTCCAACCGCGTATCCAGTCCCGCCTCGGCCATCTCGGCGGCGCGCAGCAGGGCGCGCGCCTTGTTCTGGGTCTCCTGCCATTCGGACGCGGGGTCGGAGTCGGCGACGATGCCGGCGCCCGCCTGGACGTGCAGCTTGCCGTCCTTGATCAGCCCGGTGCGGATGGCGATGGCCAGATCCATGTCGCCGTGGAAGCCCAGATACCCGACCGCGCCGGCATAGATGCCCCGCTTGACCGGCTCCAGCTCGTCGATGATTTCCATGGCGCGCACCTTGGGAGCGCCGGACACGGTGCCCGCCGGGAAGGTGGCGCGCAGCACGTCCAGGGCGTCGAGCCCGGGCCGCAGCCGGCCTTCCACGTTGGACACGATGTGCATGACGTGGGAGTAGCGCTCGATGACGAACTGCTCGGTCACGCGCACCGAACCCGTCTGGGCCACGCGGCCGATGTCGTTGCGGCCGAGATCGAGCAGCATGAGGTGCTCCGCCCGCTCCTTGGCATCCGCCAGCAGCTCGGCCGCCAGCGCCGTGTCCTCCTCGGCGCTCCTGCCGCGCGGCCGCGTGCCGGCGATGGGGCGCACGGTCACCTCGCCGCCTTCCAGGCGTACCAGGATCTCGGGCGAGGCGCCGACCACGTGGAAATCCTCGAAGTCGAAGTAGAACATGTAGGGCGAGGGATTGAGGGTACGCAGGGCCCGGTACAGCGCCAGGGGCGTGGCCCGGTAGGGCTTGGACATGCGCTGGGACAGCACCACCTGCATGATGTCGCCATCGACGATGTACTGCTTGGCGCGCACCACCGCCTGCTTGAATGCTTCCTCGCCGAAGGCCGATGCAGCAGCGCCGGGCTCGCCGGGCTGCTCCGCCGGGATCTCCACCGGCGCGCGCAGCTTGCCCAGCAATTCCTTCAGGCGCTGGCGCGCCTTCTGGTAGGCGCCCGGCACCCCGGGCTCGGCATAGACCACCAGGGTGAGCTTGCCCGAGAGGTTGTCCACGATGGCGATCTCCTCGGACAGGAGCAGCAGCACGTCGGGCGTGCCCAGGTCGTCCTGCTTGACGCTGCGGGCCAGGCGCGGCTCGATGTAGCGTACCGTGTCGTAGCCGAAGCAGCCCACCAGCCCGCCGCAGAAGCGCGGCAGCCCCGCCCGCGGCGCCACGCGGAAGCGCCCGAGATATTCGCCGATGAAGGCCAGGGGATCGCAGTCGTCGCGGCGCTCGGCGATGCGGTTGCCGGTGAGCACCAGCACGTTGCGCCCGATGACGGCCAGCCGGGTGGGCGCCGACAGGCCGATGAAGGAATAGCGGCCGAAGCGCTCCCCGCCCTGGACCGACTCCAGCAGATAGCTGTACGGGCCGCCGGCCAGCTTGAGATAAATGGAAAGGGGGGTGTCGAGATCGGCGAAGGTCTCCAGGGTCACCGGGATGCGGTTGTAGCCCTGGCCGGCAAGCCGATTGAATTCCAGTTCAGTCATCATGACTCCACGAATGCCACACAGTAGGGAGGACGCGGACGCGGGTCCGCGCTCATGCGATCAAGCTTCAGCGCGCCAGCGGCGCCAGGGCCAAGCCCCCCCGCTGACCGCGTATTTCCCCGCACTACGTGGCGTTTCGTGGTTCACGATGAACAAGTTTCTCTAGGCGGCGACGAGGCGGCCTGCCGCCTCGTCCAGGCTCGATACTATAGCATCACACCCCAGCTCGCGTACATCGCGGCCTTCGCTGTAGCCGTAGGGCACACAGAACACCGGGCAGCCGGCGGCGCGCGCTGCCTGCACGTCGTTGCCCGAGTCGCCGATGACCAGGGCGTGGCGCGGCTCGACCGCAAGCTCGCGGCACACGTGCAGCAGCGGCAGTGGGTGCGGCTTCTTCTCCGGCAGCGTGTCACCGCTGACGACGATGCGAAAACGCGCCCTCAGCCCCACCCGCTCCAGCAGGGGCTCGGTAAAGTCGGCCGCCTTGTTGGTGATGCAGGCCAGACTGAGCCCCATGGCCTGCATGCGGTCCAGCCCGGCGACCACGCCCGGGAATATGGTGGTGCGGCGGCCATTCACCGCCGAGTAGTGGCGCCGGAACACGGGCATGGCCCGGGCCACCTCCGCCTCGGTCGCCTCGCCCTCCTGGGAAAGGCAGCGCCACACCAGGTTCTGGATGCCCTTGCCCACGTAGGATTTGAGCGCTGCCACCGGCAGGGGGGTGCGGCCCAGCTCGGCGAGCATGGCGTTGGCCGCCTCGGCCAGATCCGGCACCGTGTCCAGCAGCGTGCCGTCCAGGTCGATCATGACCGCCTTCACCGGGATCTTCGGAAGTTCGCCTGCCCCCATCACACGTTTTCCAGTTCGGCACGCATGGCAGCGATGGTGGCGGCATAGTCCTTGGTGCCATAGATGGCCGAGCCCGCCACGAAGGTGTCGGCGCCGGCCCGGGCGATCTCGGCGATGTTGTCCACCTTGACGCCGCCGTCCACCTCCAGCCGGATGTCGCGCCCCGACTCGTCGATGCGCCGGCGCACCGCGCGCAGCTTGTTGAGGGCCTCGGGAATGAACTTCTGACCGCCGAAGCCGGGGTTCACCGACATGATGAGGATGAGGTCCAGCTTGTCCATCACGTGGTCCAGGTAGTGCAGAGGCGTGGCGGGATTGAACACCAGGCCCGTCTGGCAGCCGGAATCCTTGATCAGCCCCAGGGTCCGGTCGATGTGCTCGGAGGCCTCGGGATGGAAGCTGATCAGGTTGGCGCCGGCCTTGGCGAAATCGGGGACGAGGCGGTCCACCGGCTTGACCATGAGATGCACGTCGATGGGCGCCGGGGTGAGCGGGCGGATGGCTTCGCACACCAGGGGGCCGATGGTCAGGTTGGGCACGTAGTGGTTGTCCATCACGTCGAAGTGGATCCAGTCGGCGCCGGCGGCGATGACCGAAGTCACTTCCTCGCCCAGGCGGGCGAAGTCGGCCGAAAGTATGCTGGGGGCGATGCGGTACATGTCCGTCTCCGAGGTTGGGCTCAATTCTCTCCGGTGCAGCCATCCTTGCTTCGGCGCGGGAAATCCTGTCAAATACCGCGATGGCGGAAAGCAAGAAATACGAAATCAGCGTCTCGGCCGAGACCCAGTACGTTGCGGAGCAATCGGATCCGGCTGCCGGCCGCTACGTTTTCGCCTACACCATCACCATCCGCAACACCGGCAACATCCCCGCCCAGTTGATCAGCCGCCACTGGATCATCACCGACGCGGAATCCCAGGTGCAGGAAGTGAAAGGCTTGGGCGTGGTGGGCCATCAGCCCTTGCTCAGGCCGGGCGAGAGCTTCGAATACACCAGCGGCTGCGCCCTGCCGACGCCGGTCGGCACCATGAGGGGCAGCTACCGGATGGTGGCCGAGGACGGCACCCAGTTCGATGCGCCCATCGCCGAATTCACCCTGGCCATGCCGCGCGTACTGCATTGAGCTGCGGCCGGCCGCTCAACTCCGGTAGTCGGCGTTGATCCTAACGTAATCGTAGGAAAAGTCGCAAGTCCAGATGGTCGCCTGGGCCGCGCCCCGCCCCAGGTCCACGCGCACGGTGATCTCCGCCTGCTTCATCACCCGGGCGCCGTCCTCCTCGCGATAGCCGGGGTCACGCCCGCCGCCGCTGGCCACCAGCACGTCGTCCAGCCACAGGCGCACGCCGCCCACGTCCAAGTCGTCGATGCCGGCGTTGCCCACCGCAGCCAGGATGCGCCCGAGGTTGGGATCGGAGGCGAAGAACGCCGTCTTCACCAGGGGCGACTGGGCGATGGCATAGCCGACGGCGCGGCATTCGTCCCGATCCCCGCCGCCCTCGACTTGGATGGTGATGAACTTGGTGGCTCCTTCCCCGTCGCGCACTATGGCCTGGGCCAGTTCCATCGCCACGGCCTCCAGCCCCGCGCGCAGGACGGCGTAGCCGGAACTGCCGGCATCGGCGATCGGGGCGTGGCCGGCCTTGCCGGTGGCGATCAGCACAAACGAATCGTTGGTGGACGTATCGCCGTCCACGGTGATGCAGTTGAAGGACTGGTCGGCCACTTCCTGCACCAGCCGCTGCAGCATGGGTCGGGTCACGGCCGCATCGGTGGCGATGAAGCCGAGCATGGTGGCCATGTTGGGCTTGATCATGCCGGCCCCCTTGGAGATGCCGGTGATGGTGACAGTCTTGCCGTCAATGACGACAGTGCGCGATGCCGCCTTGGGCACCGTATCCGTGGTCATGATGGCCTGGGCGGCGTCGAACCAGCGGTCGGCGCCCAGGTGCGCGCGGCATTGGGGCAGTCCGGCCTGGAGGCGCTCCATGGGCAGGAACTCGTTGATCACGCCGGTGGAAAACGGCAGCACCTGCTCGGCGCGGCAGCCGATCAGCTCGGCCACCGCGGCGCAGGTGGCGCGGGCATCGGCAATGCCGCGGCTGCCGGTGCCGGCGTTGGCGATGCCGGTATTCACCACCAGGGCACGGATGGACGCGGCGGTCAGATGCTCCTTGCATACGATCACCGGCGCGGCGCAGAACCGGTTGCGGGTGAACACCCCCGCGGCTTGCGCCCCCTCGTCGAGCCGGATCAGCAGCAAGTCCTTGCGGTTGGCCTTGCGAATGCCCGCCTCGGCGATGCCCAGGGTGACACCCGGCACGGGCCGCAGGCGGTCGGGACTGGGGGGATCGAGATTGAGGGCCATGGGCACTCCTAGCTCAGCTTGCCGTGGCAGTGCTTGTACTTCTTGCCCGAGCCGCAGGGGCAGGGATCGTTGCGCCCGATCTTCTGGCCATGGCGCACGAAAGGCTGGGTCGCGGTCGCCTGCGCCGTGGCCACGGCGCCGCCGCCCAGGACCTCGTCGTAATCGGCATGGTGGTACTGGACGTTTTCCACGGCCGGCTGTTGCTGCTCGCTTTCGGCGATGGCCTCCTGGGAGCGGATCTCGACCGTCATGAGCAGCTTGGTCACTTCCAGGCGCACCGTCTGCAGCAGCATCTCGAACAGCTCGAAGGCTTCGCGCTTGTATTCCTGCTTCGGGTTCTTCTGGGCGTAACCGCGCAGGTGGATGCCCTGGCGCAGATGATCCAGCGCCGCCAGGTGCTCGCGCCAGTGCACGTCCAGGCTTTGCAGCATGATGTTGCGCTCGAACTGGTGCCAGGCCTCGGTTCCCACCAGCTCCACCTTGGCGGCATAGGCCTTGTCGGCCTCGGCGATGATACGCTGGAGGATCTCGTCATCGGTCAGGTTGGGCTCGGCCTTGAGCCAGTCCCCCACTGGGACCTGCAGCTGGAATTCCGAAGCCAGGGCCCGCTCCAGGCCGGGGATATCCCACTGCTCCTCCACGCTGTCCGCCGGCACATAGGTGCGGAAGGTGTCGCGCAGCACGCCCTGGCGCATGCCGGTGATGGTGTCGGAAATGTCCTGGCTCTCCAGCAGCTCGTTGCGCTGCTGGTAGATGACCTTGCGCTGGTCGTTGGCGACATCGTCGTACTCCAGCAGCTGCTTGCGGATGTCGAAGTTGCGCTGCTCGACCTTGCGCTGGGCGGACTCCAGGGAGCGGGTCACCAGGGGATGCTCGATCGCCTCACCTTCGGGCATCTTGAGGCGCACCATGATGGCGTTGAGGCGCTCGCCGGCGAAGATGCGCAGCAGCGGGTCTTCCAGCGACAGGTAGAAGCGCGAGGAGCCCGGGTCGCCCTGGCGCCCGGCGCGACCGCGCAGCTGGTTGTCGATGCGCCGCGATTCGTGGCGTTCGGAGCCGACGATGTGCAGTCCCCCCGCCTTCACCACCTGCTCGTGCAGCGCCTGCCATTCGGCACGCAACTGGGCGATGCGCGCCTCCTTTTCCACTTCCGTCAGGCTCCCGTCGGCGCGGATGGCTTCCACCTGCTTCTCGACGTTGCCGCCCAGCACGATGTCAGTGCCGCGGCCCGCCATGTTGGTGGCGATGGTGATCATGCCCGGCCGCCCCGCCTGGGCCACGATCTGCGCTTCCTTGGCATGCTGCTTGGCGTTGAGCACCTGGTGCGACAGCTTCTCGCGCTCCAGCAGCTTCGACAGCAGCTCCGAGTTCTCGATGGACGTGGTGCCCACCAGAACCGGCTGGCCGCGGCCATGGCAGTCCTTGATGTCGGCGATGATGGCCTTGTACTTCTCGGCGGCGGTGCGATAGACCTGGTCCATGCGGTCGTCGCGGATCATGGGCTTGTTGGTGGGGATCACCACCGTTTCCAGGCCGTAGATCTGGTGGAACTCGTAGGCTTCGGTGTCCGCCGTCCCGGTCATGCCCGCCAGCTTGGCGTACATGCGGAAGTAGTTCTGGAAGGTGATCGAGGCCAGCGTCTGGTTCTCGCTCTGGATCGGCACGCCCTCCTTCGCCTCCACCGCCTGGTGCAGACCTTCGGACCAGCGCCGGCCCGGCATCAGGCGGCCGGTGAACTCGTCCACGATGATGATCTCGCCATTCTGCACCACGTAGTGCTGGTCCCGGTGGAACAGGGTGTGGGCGCGCAGGGCCGCGTTGAGGTGGTGCATGAGCAGGATGTTGGCGGCCTCGTACAGGCTGCGCCCGTCGGGCAGCAGGCCCATGCGCACCAGGATCTCCTCGGCGTGCTCGTGGCCCTGCTCGGTCAGGTGCACCTGGTGGGCCTTCTCGTCCACCCAGAAGTCCCCCGGGCTCTCCTCCGTTTCGCAGCGGGTGAGCAGGGGCACCACCTGGTTCATGCGCACGTAGAGATCGGTGTGATCTTCCGCCTGGCCGGAGATGATGAGCGGCGTGCGCGCCTCGTCGATCAGGATGGAGTCCACCTCGTCCACGATGGCGAAGTGGAGGCCGCGCTGCACCCGGTCGCCGGGCGAATACACCATGTTGTCGCGCAGGTAGTCGAAGCCGAACTCGTTGTTGGTGCCGTAGGTGATGTCCGCGCCATAGGCGGCCTGCTTGTCCTCGTGGCTCATCTGGGACAGGTTGCAGCCGACGGTGAGGCCGAGAAAGCGGTAGATGGCGCCCATCCACTCGGCGTCGCGGGACGCCAGGTAGTCGTTCACCGTCACCACGTGCACGCCCTTGCCGGTCAGGGCATTCAGGTAGGCCGGCAGAGTGGCGACCAGGGTCTTGCCCTCGCCGGTGCGCATCTCGGCGATCTTGCTGTCATGGAGCACCATACCGCCGATCAGCTGCACGTCGAAATGGCGCATGCCCAGGACGCGCTTGCCCGCTTCGCGCACCACGGCGAACGCTTCCGGCAGCAGATCGTCCAGGCTGGCGCCGTTGGCGATCTTCTGCTTGAACTCGGCGGTCTTGGCCGCCAGCTGCTCGTCGCTGAGCTTGGCGATGGCGGGCTCGAGCGCGTTGATGGCGCGCACCGTCTGGGAGTACTGGCGGATCAGCCGTTCGTTGCGGCTGCCGAAAATCTTCTTGAGAATGCCTGCGAACATGCGGCGATCAGCTCGGGTAGATGGCAACTAGGCCGCGGCGGGCCCGGCTGCGCAGCAGGCAGGCACGGGCGGCACGGCCGTAGTCAAAAAGGCGAATTCTAGCACGCAGCGTTTGACGGCTGCGCTCCAGGAAAGTGCCGGACGGGCAAGGGCTTATTTCTGCCGGGCGAGCAGCCGCGGCACCTGCTGCTGGGCGTTCTGCAGGAAGCGGTTGGGATTCTGGGCGATGCCCTTGTAGCGCACTTCGAAGTGCAGGTGGGGGCCGGTGGACCGGCCGGTGGAGCCGAGCGCGGCGATCTTCTGGCCGCGCTTGACGATCGCGCCCGGCTTCACCAACAGCCTGGAGGCGTGGGCGTAGCGGGTGGTGAGGTCGTTGCCGTGGTCGATTTCCACCATGTTGCCGTACTGGGGATGGTACTCGGCGACGGTCACGACCCCCCCCGCGGCCGCAACAATGTCCGTGCCCGGCTCGGCGATGAAGTCCACGCCCTCGTGCATGGCCTGCTGGCCGGTGAAGGGGTCGATGCGCCAGCCGAAGCCCGAGGCATTCCACTGGGCGGCCACCGGCAGGGAGGTGGGCAGCAGGTTCTTCCTTACCCGTTCGTCCACGAGCTCGTTTTCCAGCAGCCCCAGGTAGTCGCTCCTGGATTCCAGCTGGCGCGCCAGGGTGTCCAGCTGGCGCTGCAGCTCGGCCGGAGACAAGGACGCGACCGGCTGCACCAGGGGACCGCCCTGCCCGGGCTTGTCCACCGGCTTCGCCTCCTGGGGCTTGATGCCCGTGAGCTGGCCCAGGCGCTCGCCCAGGGAGTCCAGGCGCATGAGCTGGGCCTGCATCTGGCCCAGGCGCACGGCCATGGCGTTGAGATTCTCCCGCAGGAACTCCTGGGTCTTCCGGGTTTCCTGCTCGCGCAGGCTCATGAGCAGGCTTTGCAGGAAAGGCAGGCGCAGCTCGGCGGCATGGCGCACGGTCACATAGGAAAACAGGGTTGCCAGCAGCACCACGACGAGCACGAAACCCAGGGCGGCAAGCAGCAGGTGCCGAGGCTTCAGGGTGATGGTCTTGGCCGTTGCCAGTCGGTTGGAGACGAGAATAATATCCACGTCGCCCCTCCTCGATGAACGGTTACAAACAATGCAAGCGCGATCCCTCGACGCCTACCTTCATTCCGCCGATTCGCTGGCGCGCCTGCGCGCCCATGCGCAGCGCCTGGTCAGGCTGCAGCACGTCTATGCGGATATCGCGCCGACTTACCTGGCCGAGTCGAGCCGAGTAGCCAACCACAAACAGGGAAAACTTGTTATCCACGCCGATAACGGCGCGGTCGCCGCCAAGTTGAGACAGGTCGTGCCCAGCTTGCGCGACGAATTTGGTAAAAGGGGTTGCGAGGTTACCGAAATCCAGGTGAAAGCGCAACCCTTGGCGGTCAAGCGGCAGGCCGAAAGATGGCGCGCCGCAGCATCAGTAAGCGCTCACACGAAAGACAAGCTAAGCATGCTGGCCCAGTCTCTGCCGGAGGAGTCACCCCTCAAGGCGGCCCTGGAAAACCTGGTCAGGCGCAGCCGCTGAACGGCGGCTAGAGGACGAGCAGCCGCTCCAGGAACATGAGGGACAGCACCACCGCCAGGAAGATCAGGGCGTACTTGGTCACCGTCCAGGAGAAGCGCAGGTAGCGCCGGTCGCGGGTGAGCAGGAAGCTGAGGATGCCGGCGCCGATGGCAATGGCCACCAGCACACCGACTATGCGCAGCAGTAGCATGGCCGAGGGGGCCGCGCCGGCTCAGGCCGCCTGCAAGGCCACCAGGCGGGCGACGCCGGCAGGCGCCTGTTCGGCCTGTTCGAAGCTCACCATTTCCCAGGCACTGCGGTCGGCCAGCAGGGCGCGCAGGAGCTGGTTGTTCAGGGCATGGCCCGACTTGTGGGCGGTGAAGGCGCCCAGCAGGGGATGCCCCAGCAGATAGAGGTCGCCCACGGCATCCAGCACCTTGTGCTTGACGAACTCGTCCGCATAACGCAGGCCTTCGCTGTTGAGCACCCGGTATTCGTCCATGACGATGGCGTTGTCCAGGCTGCCGCCCAGGGCCAGCCCGGCGGAGCGCATGGCCTCCACGTCCTGCATGAAGCCGAAGGTGCGCGCCCGGGCCACTTCCTTGACATAGGAGTGCTCGGCGAAATCGACCGTGGCGGTGGAGCCGGAGCGGTCCAGCACCGGGTGGTTGAACACGATGGAGAAGGTCAGGCGGAAGCCGTCGTAGGGATCCAGGCGCGCCCACTTGTCCCCGTCCTTCACTTCCACGGGTTTCCTGACGCGGATGAATTTCTTCGGCGCCGGCTGCTCCTCGATGCCGGCGGACTGGATGAGGAAGACGAAGGGCGCGGCGCTGCCGTCCATGATGGGCAGCTCGGCGGCGTCCACGTCCACATAGACGTTGTCCACCCCCAGCCCGGCCAGGGCTGACATCAGATGCTCGACGGTGGCGATCTTGGCCCCGTTGGTGATGAGGCAGGAAGCCAGGCGGGTGTCACCCACGCTGAAGGGATCGGCGCGCAGCTCCACGGGCGGATCCAGATCCACCCGCCGGAACACGATGCCAGTGTCGGGCGCCGCCGGGCGCAGGGTCAGGGTGACCTTGACGCCCGAATGGAGCCCGACGCCGGTGGCGCGGATCAGGGATTTCAGCGTGCGCTGTTTGAGCATGGCGTTGGCGCTATGGCAAAGAGGCGAAGTTTACCATAGCGCTCCGCGCCGGCCCGGCCCGCCCGGTCGCTGCCCCATTGCCTCAGTCCGCCTGCTTGCGCAGGAAGGCCGGGATGTCGTAGCGGTCCACGCCGCTCGCCGCCATGGCTTCCACCGTGGCGTGGCGCGCCTTGCGGATCACCGCCGGCATTTCCAGCTCGCCGTAGTTGATGGTCTCGACGATCATGTTGTCCGTGCCGGTCTTCTGCTGGGACACGAGCTGGACCGTCGGCTTGGCCTGGGCGCGGGCGGCGCCGAGACCCGTGGCCACCACGGTGACGCGCAGGCCGTCCTGCATGGCGTCGTCGAACACGGCGCCGAAGATGATGTGGGCGTCCTCGGCGGCGAACTCGCGGATGGTGTGCATCACCTCGTTGACCTCCTTCATCTTGAGCGAAGTGCTGGCAGTGATGTTCACCAGCACGCCGCGTGCGCCGGACAGGTGCACGCCTTCCAGCAGAGGGCTGGCGACCGCCTGCTCCGCGGCCAGGCGTGCGCGGTCGACGCCGGAGGCCACGGCCGAGCCCATCATGGCCATGCCCATCTCGCCCATGACGGTGCGCACGTCCTCGAAGTCCACGTTCACCAGGCCCGGGTAGTTGATGATCTCGGCGATGCCGCCCACGGCGTTGCGCAGCACGTTGTCGGCGGCCTTGAAGGCGTCCTGCATGCTGACGTCGTCGCCCAGCACTTCCATCAGGCGCTCGTTGAGGATGACGATGAGCGAGTCCACGTGCCGCGCCAGGTCGTCGAGCCCGTGCTCGGCCACACGCATGCGCTTGCCCTCGAAGGCGAAGGGCTTGGTCACCACGGCGACGGTGAGGATGCCCAGCTCCCGCGCCACTTCGGCCACCACCGGCGCCGCGCCGGTGCCGGTGCCGCCGCCCATGCCGGCGGTGATGAACACCATGTTGGCGCCGCGCAGGGCGTCGGCGATGCGCTCGCGCTCCTCCATGGCCGCCATGCGGCCCACGTCCGGCTTGGCGCCGGCCCCCAGGCCGGTGCGGCCCAGCTGCAGCTTGAGCGGCGCGCCGCTGCGCTTGAGCGCCTGGGCGTCGGTGTTGGCGCAGATGAACTCCACGCCCTGGACGCCCTCGCGGATCATGTGATCGACGGCATTGCCGCCGGCGCCGCCGACCCCGATCACCTTGATGAGGGTGCCTTGCGGTTCCTTATCTACGATTTCGAACATGCTCGCCTCCTTGTTGTTGAAACAACCAAAAAACGGAACTAGAAATTCTTTTCGAACCATGAGCGCATGCGCGCCAGCACCTGCTTGAAAGTACGCGTCTCGCGCACCTGCAGGCCGCGCTTCTTCTGCGCCGCGCCTTCCAGCAGCAGCCCCATGGCAGTGGCATAGCGCGGGTGCTGCACCACGTCCGCCAGGCCGCCGTTGTACTTGGGTACGCCCAGGCGCACCGGCATGTGGAAGATCTCCTCGGCCAGCTCGACCATGCCCTGCATGACCGAGCTGCCGCCGGTGAGCACGATGCCCGAGGACAGCAGGTCCTCGTAGCCGCTGCGCCGCAGCTCGGCCTGGATCAGCTCGTAGAGCTCCGACACGCGCGGCTCGATCACGTCGGCCAGGGCCTGGCGCGACAGGCGGCGCG